>SYIM01000159.1 GCA_005798775.1 Burkholderiales bacterium | reverse complement strand
GAGAGGACGGGTCCGGCGCGTAGTAGAGCGCGTGTGGCGCAGCCGCCTCTGAGATGGCGAGATTGCGAACGCCTGGCTGCACCCGCGCTGTACGCGCGTAGGGATCGAGATCCAGGATGCGATTGAAGCGCGCAAGCGACAGAACCACCCCTGAGGCGTGCGGCATCGAGCCGCCTGACAGACTGGTGCCAGCCCCCCTCGCCACCACCGGCACATCGAGTTCTCGGCAGGCCTTCAACACCTCGACCACCTGCGCCTCGGTGTCGGGCAGCACCACCGCCATCGGCATCTGGCGAAACGCGGACAGGGCGTCGCACTCGTAGGGGCGCTTGTCCTCATCACGGTACAACACCGAATGCGCGGGCAGGATTCGGCGCAGTCGTTCAACCACCGTGCCAAGCCGGTCAGGATGCGGCGGGGCACGAAAGTCGGTATGGCGGAAGGCGGGATTGGTGACAGTGTTCATGATCGATCTTAGCCCGAGTCGCTGGGTAAGCCCGGAGCCGCCATGGCCCGGCCACGGTCAATGCAACTTTCTGAGGGGATTGGCGTGGCGCCACCCCCCCGCCCTCCGTCCGGCGCAACCGACCTGCGATAAGCTCGCGGGGGCCAGCTGTCCCGCTGCCGCGATCCCGCCGCCATCAAGTGCCTGTGACGCCAACCGCCCTATTTAAAGCCCCGCGCACCTCGGGTTATCTGCTGCTTTTCTCCGGCATGGCGCTGGTCGGTACCTACACTGCGCTCTCCAAGCCGCTGTCCGAGGCCTTGCCGGTATTCCTCCTGGCCTGGCTCCGGTTTGCAATCGCTGCGGTGGTCATGATTCCCTGGCTTCGGGCGCATGAACAGGACGTGCCGCTCACGCTCCCGCTCTGGCGCATCCTCTGTGTTCAATCGCTGTTCGGCAATTTCCTGTTTTCCATCCTCATACTCACCGGAGTCGCCCTCACCTCGGCAGCGGCCGCAGGCATCGTGATGGCGGCGCTGCCGCCATTGGTAGCCCTGCTTTCATGGGCGGTGCTGCGCGAACGCGCAGGGTGGCGGGTCTGGGCAGCCACAGGTCTCGCAGCAGGCGCGATTGCGCTTCTTTCATCGCAAGCCGCAGACACCTCGGGCGGAGGTCTTCTGCTGGGTAACCTTCTCATCCTCGGTGCAGCGGCCTGTGAGGCGATTTATGTGGTGCTGGGTAAGCGGCTCACCGGCAGCCTGTCACCACGCCGAATCTCGGCTCTTATCAACCTGGTGGGTCTTACGCTCATGACCCCGCTGGGGCTCTGGCAGGCGACCCGCTTTGACTTCGCGCAACTCACCGGTCCGCTGTGGGCACTCCTTGTTTTTTATTCGCTCTCTGCGAGCATGGTCTCGACCTGGCTGTGGCTGAGCGGCCTCAAGCAGGTACCCGCCTCGCACAGCGGCATCTTTACGGTGGCGCTGCCGCTCGCCGCCACCGTGGTCGCAGTGGCCTTGCTGGGCGAAACCATCGGCGTTCTCCATGTCGTCGCCCTTGGCTGCGCTGTGGCGGGCATAGCGCTGGTGGCATGGCCCGACACGCGCGAGGCGGGTCAAGCGGACCCTGGGGGACGCTGAGCGCCTCACCGTTTGACACATCCTGCGCTTTTCGGCACGCTCCAAGACGCTTGATGACCCGTCGCGGGAGAGATCGGTTCCGGGCCGAATGCAGCGTCAGTCTGCAGTCGGCGCAGTACCGACGCCGAAGGTGTATCGCCCCGAAAACTCTCAGGCAAAAGGACTGCTTCGGGTCAGGCACTCTGGAGAGAAACCGGCGTTGTTCGCAAAGGCGCAACGATCCGGTTCGCCGAAGGAAACACGCGCAGCACGCGGCCCGGGCCAACAGGCCCTTCGCCCGCAGCTGCGCTGAATGTCTCAGGCAAACGGACAGAGGGGGCTCCCCCAACCTGCATCCCTCAGGGATGCCCGTCAGGAGCTCTCGCCTTGGACACCCCCGCCTCACTTCGCTACACCGACTCGCACGAATGGGTCCGCACCGACGCGGATGGCTGCGTTACGATCGGCATCACCGCCCACGCGCAGGACCAACTCGGAGAGCTCGTCTATGTCGAGCTGCCCGCGGTCGGTCGCAGCCTCACCCGCGGCGATGCGTTCGCGGTGGTGGAATCCACCAAGGCTGCCTCAGACGTCTACGCGCCCATCGATGGTGAGGTGATCGAAGTAAACAGCGCGCTCGCCGACACGCCGCAAAGCGTCAACAGTTCACCCTACGAAACGGGTTGGCTGATTCGGGTGCGGCCCGCCAACTCTTCGCAGATCGACTCCCTGCTGGCGGCCGAGGCCTATCTCGATGGCGCGAGCGCGCCCTGAACGGAGGGTATGCAATGAGCTTTCACGAAACCATCGGCCGCGGCCTCGCCTCCCTTACTGGCGACGACTCGTTTCACGCGCGCCATCTGGGCCCGGCAGGCGCGGACGAACGCGCCATGCTGGAAGCGCTCGGCCTTGCCACCCGCGACGCCCTGATCGACGCCACAGTACCCGAATCGATTCGGCTGCGTACCCCGCTCGCGTTGCCCGACCCCGCATCCGACACCGCAGCACTCGCCGAACTGCGGGCTATCGCCGCGCGGAACCAGGTCTGGCGAAGCTACATAGGCGCCGGCTATCACGGTACCCTCACGCCTGAACCCATCCGGCGCAACGTTCTGGAGAATCCCGGCTGGTATACCGCCTACACCCCCTATCAGGCGGAGATTGCGCAGGGGCGGCTCGAGGCCCTCCTCAACTATCAGCAGATGGTGATCGACCTCACCGGCCTGCCAGTCGCCAATGCATCGCTTCTTGACGAAGCCACCGCCGCCGCGGAAGCGATGGCGATCGCGCGGCGGGGGTCGAAAACCGTGTCGAACCGCTATCTGGTTGATGCCGGGACGCACCCGCAAGTTGTCGCAGTGTTGCGCACCCGAGCGCGCTGGCTGGGCTGGGAGGTTGAGCTGACCGACGCCTCGGCGCCCGGTGTTTGCGATCGCGAGTTTTTTGGCGCTCATCTGCAGTTACCGGATACACATGGGCGGCTTTTCGACTGGGCACCGGTCATCGATACGCTGCATGCCCAGGGCGCCCTGGTGACCATCGGTTGCGACCCGCTTGCAAGCCTGGTCGTGCGCTCGCCCGGCTCGCTGGGCGCCGATATCGCAATCGGATCGGCACAGCGTTTCGGTGTGCCGCTGGGTTACGGCGGGCCGCACGCGGCATTCATGGCCGTCCGCGAGTCGCTGGTTCGCATGATACCCGGCCGCATCATTGGGGTCTCGCACGACGCGTCTGGCAAGCCCGCGCTGCGCATGGCGCTCCAGACCCGCGAGCAGAATATCCGGCGCGACAAGGCGACCAGCAATGTCTGCACCGCACAGGCCTTGCTTGCCAATATGGCGGGCTTTTATGCGGTCTGGCACGGCCCTCAGGGGCTTTTGCGAATCGCGCTTCGCGTCAACGCCATGGGGCGGTTGCTTGCGCAGCTGGTGGCGCCTTCGGGGCTTTCTCCAGTCCACGGTCACTGGTTCGATACGCTCACATTTGACGCCGGCGCTGCGCGCGTCAAAGCGCTTGCTCGGGCGCAGGCGCTTGCCATCAACCTGCGTGACCTTGCCGCGGAAGGCGCACGAGGCCTCCTTGGTATCGCGCTCGATGAAACCGTCACACTCGCCGATGTTGCTGATCTCGCCTTCGTGCTCACCGGCGACCGGCCGCAGCCCGCGTTACTGGATGAGCTTGCCGCCACCATCGAAATCGAGCCTGTCACCGTACCCGATTCACTTCGCCGTCGCGATGCCGTCCTCACGCATCCGGTGTTCACCCGTCATCACAGCGACACCGAGTTCGTTCGCTATTTGACGCGACTTGAGAACCGCGACCTGT
>SYIM01000158.1 GCA_005798775.1 Burkholderiales bacterium | reverse complement strand
GCCAGCGGGGCAGCAGCGAGGCGTGAACGTTGATGCAGCCAAGCCGGGGAAGATCGAGTACCGCCTGGGGCAGGATCAGTCCGTAGGCGACCACCAGCATGAGGTCGGCGGCCGCCGCCCTCAAGGGCTCCCGGTCGGCCTCATCACGCAAACGCACGGGCTGGCCCAGAGCGAGTCCCAGCTCGAGCGCGCGTCGTTTGACGGGCGGCGCCACCAGCCGCTGGCCGCGTCCTGCAGGTCGATCAGGCTGACACAAGACGAGGGCGACTTCGTGACTCGCCTGGACCACCGCATCAAGAACCGTTGCGGCAAACGCCGGCGTTCCGGCGAAGATAAGCCTCAGCACAGCCTCCGTGATTCAGGCGTGTGCACGCTAGGCTGCGTCGCGCTCTTGCTTGGCGAGTTTGGCGCGGATGCGGCTTTGCTTGAGGCGTGACAGGTGATGCACGAAGACCCTGCCATTCAGGTGGTCGATTTCATGCTGCAAGCAGACGGCCAGCAGCCCCTCGGCCTCGATTGTGAATGCTTCACCACGCTCGTTAAGTGCGCGAACGGTAATGGCGCCTGGCCGCTCGACATTTTCGAAGACGCCCGGAACCGACAAACACCCTTCTTCGTGCACGGTGAGGTCGCCCCCTGCGCTCAGGATTTCAGGGTTGATAAAGACCTGCAACGCGTCACGCTTCTCGGACAGATCGATCACGATGATGCGCAGGTGCACGTCGATCTGGGTGGCGGCCAACCCGATTCCGGGCGCCTCGTACATGGTCTGCGCCATGTCGCCCACCAGCACGCGAACGGAATCATCGACCCGCTCGACGGGCGCGGCGACCTGCTGCAGGCGAGGGTCGGGGTAGCGAACGATGGTCCGGATTGCCATCTGCGAATGCTACCGCCCGTCCCGGACCATCGCAAGGCGGCGCAGCCGGTTAGCGAGCGCACGAGCAGTGCGGGTCCAGTTGCCGGGCGAGCCCAGCCCTGCGCCGCCTACGTTCGGCCTAGGCGTGCGTGTCGAGCGCCCGCTACGTACGGCCCGTGAACGCGCGCATGCTCAGCCCAACGCCCATCCGGCCCCGAGTGCCACCCAACATGAATCCATGCCTTCCGCCAATCACCCCGCCATTAACCGCGCAACCCACCCTTTTTGTGAACCCCGCGGCCCAGGGCAACGCCCCGCCCTCTTGCGGCGCCTCGGCCTCGCCCTGCCCGCAGCGCTGCCTGCGAAGCCACCTTCACATCGCGCTCACCCCAGGGCTGGGCGCGGGCTCCGCGCGTCGCCTGTGCGAGGGGCTGGGCTGCGCCTGCGCGGTGCTGGCCGCGCCCGATCCTGCGGTGCAGACCCTGTTATCAGCCCGGGTTGCACGCGCCCTGCGTGGCTGCGACACCGAACGGTCCCGGGCCGTTGAGCACGCCATCGAGTGGTCGCAGACACCCGGGCAGCATGTTCTGGTGCGCGCCGACTCGCGGTATCCGGCGGCGCTCGCCTCCTTGCCCGATCCGCCCATGGTGCTTTACGTTCGAGGCACACCGTCCGCGCTTGCCCAGCCCGCGGTGTCAGTGGTCGGAAGTCGCAACGCCAGTCGCGATGGCCTCGAGATCGCACGCACCGTGGCGAGCGTGTTTGCTCAAGCTGGCCTCGCAGTGGTGAGCGGGCTTGCCGCGGGCATCGACAGCGCAGCCCACCGCGGAGCGATCGATGCCGGGGGCCTCACGGTCGGCTTTGTCGGCACCGGCGCCGACCTCATCTACCCCAGAACGCACCGCGCGCTGGCCGAATCTGTCGTCCGACAGGGCGCGCTGATCTCGGAGCTGCCCCTGGGAAGCCCGGCGGCTGCGCACCACTTCCCGCGACGAAACCGGCTGATCGCCGCACACGCGGTCGCGGTGGTAGTGGTGCAAGCGGCGAGGCACTCGGGCTCGCTCATCACCGCCCGTTTCGCAGCCGAGCTGGGCCGCGAGGTGGCCGTATTTCCCGGGTCGGTTCACTCTCCCCTCAGCCACGGCTGCCACCAGCTGATTCGCGAGGGCGCTGCGCTCGTCGAAGACGCTGCTGATATTGCCGTGCTCGTGCGCGGGGCGCTCGATCGGGCTGGCTGGCTTGTGCCGGCAACTCTGCCCCTGGCGGGCAACCCGGCACACCAGCCCGCCATTCCGGTTGCCCACCCTTCGATGCGGCAGCTGCTGGCATGGCTGGGCTGGGCACCAGCGGCACCCGACACACTGGCGCGGGCAGCCGGCTTATCTGCATCGGATACAGCGACGGCGCTGCTTGATCTCGAGCTTGCCGGGCATATCGAACGGCTGATCGATGGTCGCTTCCAGCGGCTCGCCAAACCAGCCGCCGCGCGTCAGCCCGGGGGCCCACTTCCTCAGACCGGTTCGGTCCCCTTGCTTGCTTCGCCTGCTGATCGGCCCGTATGATGGCCGCCCCAGCGCGTGCCCTGCGCTAAAAGAACGCTCATAAAAGAGCAAGAAGGCAACCCTCATGCCACGACATATCAAGGTGACCTGGTCCTCATGAGCAAGGCGCTGATCATCGCGGAAAAGCCGTCGGTCGCCACCGATATCGCGCGGGCACTCGGCGGCTTTGCGCGCCAGGGTGAGTATTTCGAAAGTGATGAGTACGTCCTATCCTCTGCAATCGGCCATCTGGTGGAAATCGGCGCGCCCGAGCAGTTCGAGGTCAAGCGCGGCAAGTGGTCCTTTGCCAACCTGCCGGTCATCCCGCCCCATTTCGACCTGAAACCCATCGACAAAACCGGAGACCGCCTGAAGCTGCTCTCGCGGCTTATTCGCAGAAAGGATGTCTCCGGGCTCATCAACGCCTGCGACGCCGGGCGCGAGGGCGAGCTCATCTTCCGTCTCATCGTTCAACACGCCAAGGCAAAGCAGCCCATCCGCAGGCTCTGGCTGCAGTCGATGACACCGGCCGCGATCCGTGATGCTTTTGCGCACCTTCGTGAAGACACCGACATGCTGCCGCTCGCCGATGCTGCGCGCTGCCGCTCGGAGGCCGACTGGCTAGTTGGCATCAACGGCACCCGCGCCATGACCGCGTTCAATTCGCGCGACGGCGGCTTCTATCTCACCACCGTGGGCCGCGTTCAAACCCCCACGCTCACCATTGTGGTCGAGCGCGAAGAACGAATCCGAAGCTTTGTCTCGCGCGATTATTTGGAGGTGAAGGCCACCTTTGGCGCCCAGGCGGGTGCCTATGAGGGCAAGTGGTTCAATCCGGCCTTCCGCAAAGACGAAACCGACGCCGAAGCCCGCGCGGAACGCCTCTGGAACCAGAGCGCCGCCCAGGTCATCGTCGCCGCCTGCGAGGGCAAAACCGCTTCGGTCACCGACGAATCCCGCCCTGCCACCCAGTTGTCTCCGGCGCTCTTTGACCTCACCTCTCTACAACGTGAAGCCAATTCGCGGTTCGGATTCTCGGCGCGTACCACACTCGCCATCGCGCAGGCGCTCTACGAACGCCACAAAGTGCTGACCTACCCCCGGACCGACTCCCGGGCCCTTCCCGAGGACTACCTTGAGACGGCCCGCCAGACGCTCGACGTACTCACTGAGCAGGCCGCTTATCGGCCCTTCGCCCACCAGATTCTCGAGGCGGGCTGGGTGCGACCCAACCGCCGGGTCTTCGATAACAGCAAGGTAAGTGACCACTTCGCCATCATTCCCACCCTACAGGCCCCGCGCGCGCTCTCAGATGCCGAACAGCGCATCTACGATCTAGTCGCCCGCCGTTTCATGGCGGTGTTTTTCCCGGCCGCCGAATCGCTTGTCACCACCCGGATCAGCCGGGTGGCCGAGCACGCCTTCAAGACTGAGGGCCGGGTGCTGGTCAATCCCGGCTGGCAGGCCATTTACGGCCGTGAAGGCGGCGACGACACCCTGCCGCCGGTGGCAGCAGGTGAGGCGGTCGCGGTCGATGACGTTGCGCTCCTCGCCCTCAGCACGCGCCCTCCCCCGCGCTACAACGAAGCCACGCTCTTGTCGGCCATGGAAGGGGCAGGCAAGCTGATTGATGACGACGATCTGCGCGCGGCCATGGCCGACAAAGGCTTGGGTACGCCCGCCACCCGCGCCTCCATCATTGAGGGGCTGATCGCCGAAAACTACCTCATCCGCGACGGCAAGGAACTCATCCCCACCACCAAAGCGTTCCAGCTGCTCACTTTGCTCCGCGGGCTCGGCGTAGCCGAGCTCACCGCGCCCGAACTCACTGGCGATTGGGAGCACAAGCTCGCCGAGATGGAACGCGGCCGGCTCGGCCGCGAAGCCTTCATGCGCGAAATCGCCGATATGACCCGGCAGATCGTCGCGCGGGCGAAAAACTACCAGGCCGACACCGTGCCCGGAAACTTCACCACGCTAAGTGCCCCCTGCCCCCAGTGCGGCGCAGTGGTTCAGGAAAACTACCGTCGCTACGCCTGCACAGCCTGCGATTTTTCGATCAGCAAGATCCCTGGCGCTCGTCAGCTTGAGGTAACCGAGGCCGAGGCCCTCATCAACGAACGCACCATCGGCCCGCTGCAGGGGTTTCGCAGCAAAATAGGACGGCCGTTTGCAGCCATCCTCAAGCTCACGCCCGATCATCGCCTCGAATTCGATTTTGGCCAGTCCGATCGCGATGACGATGCGCTTGCGGAGGCCATTGACTTCAGTGCGCGTTCGGCGCTTGGGGCCTGCCCGAAGTGCGGCGGCTTGGTCTATGAGCACGGCATGAGCTATATCTGCGAGCGCACGGTGGGGCCGGCTCGTAGCTGCGACTTTCGCTCTGGAAAGATCATTCTTCAGCAGGAAATCGGCGAGGCCCAGATGCATAAGCTCCTTGCCGAGGGGCGCACCGATTTGCTCGATGGCTTCATCTCGGCGCGCACCCGCCGCAAGTTCAAGGCGTTCCTGGTCCGGGAGCCCGAGGGCCGAATCGGCTTCGGATTCGCCCCGCGTCCGGCCAAGCCCGGTGGCGACGCTGCAGCCAAGGCAGCTCCCGCCCCCCGCAGCCCTGGCGCTCGCACGAGCAAGGCAAAACCGGCCACCGCTCGGGCAGCCAGCGCCAAAGCGCGCTCGCGCGCCACCGACTAGCAACGGGAGCGCACAACGGGCGCCCCCACCCAACCTCACACATGCCCCGTGCTCGCGGCGGTTTTTTCACCTGCCCCTGCGCCTCGCGCTATGCTGGTTGGCGTGTTGCCTCTGCGCCCTAAAGACATCCGCACCGACTGGGTGTTCGCCTACGGGTCCCTCATCTGGAACCCGGGGTTTGAGTATTGCCGTGCGGAGATCGCAAGGCTGCATGGCTATCACCGGGCTTTTTGCATCGGCTCCACCCGCTACCGCGGCACCCCCAATCGTCCAGGCGTAGTACTGGGACTGGACCGCGGTGGAGCATGCATCGGCCTCGCTTACCAGTTCTCGACAGCCTCGCGCGAGGCCTCTATCGAAGCGCTGTTCAGGCGGGAAATTCCCAACTGGGTAGAGCGCGTTTACCGTCCATCTGTCGTTCAGATTCGGTTAGCCGATGGCCAGGCGGTCGCCGCACTCGCCTTTATTGCCGAGCGGCAAAGTCGCTGGTATCGACGCCTGCCAGACGCCGAGATCCTGAAAACGTTGCGGGAAGCGCAGGGTCAGCGCGGCCCCAACCGTGATTACGCGATCAATACCTGGCAGGCACTCTTTGATCGGGGAGTGCGCGATCCGAAGCTTGAGCGGTTGGCAAGGCTCGCGGGTGAGACCCCCTGACGTTTCTGCACCGATCGCGAGCGTGGGCGGTCTCGCAAGCGAGCGCCAAGCGTCGCGCAATGCCCCGCCGAGTCCAGCAGGCGTTGGCCGCATGCAAGCGCGGGGGTGTCCGCCGGTTGTGGCGAGCGCATACTCTCGCCTGCCTGCCGGGAGCCGCGCGCCCCTGCGTGCGTCGCCACCGCTTTAGAGCATCACCTCACCACTGATGCAGTCGGTGCAGTCGCCACCCACCCAGACGGTTTCGGCATCTTCCTGCTCGATGTGCACACGGCCGTCGCGGCCGAGTGCCGTCCCCTGCCGGGCGACATAGCACGTCGGTGCTCTGGCCTCGCCAATCAGCCACTGAGCAAGCGCTGCGTTCAGGCTTCCTGTCACCGGATCTTCCCGAAGCGTGCCGCCCGCGGTGAAAAACGCCCGCACCTCGAAGTCGTAATCGGCCCCGCCATCCGCCAGGGCAACCACCCCCACCTTGTCACGCGCCCCGATTACCCCAAGGTAAAGTCCGGCCAGGCAGGCCGGATCGGGGGTGAGCGCGAGCACCAGCTCGGCCGAGCGCAACATCACTGCGCGCCACCGCGGCCCGTTATCGCACCAGGCGTGCACCACAATATCGTCAACCGGCAGCTGAAGTCCCCGCGCAATTTGATCCACCTCGCCGAATGCCAGCGGGCCGCTGCGCAGCCGCGGCGGGGCGGCGAACCACAGCCGGCCGGCTGCGCGACGAATCGGGATCAGCCCGGCCGCGCACTGCTGCACGATCAACTCGCTGCGAGGCTGACCACCCGAGGCCAACCACGCATGGCAAGCACCCAGCGTCGGATGGCCCGCAAAAGCCAGCTCGCGTCCGGGGCTGAAGATTCGGACCCGGTAGTCGGCGTCGGGAGACTCGGGCGGCAGCAGAAACACCGTCTCGGAAAGATTGGTCCAGTCAGCAAAGGCCTGCATCCGTGTGCTGCTCAAGCCCTCGCCATCAAGCACCACCGCCAGGGGGTTACCAGCATAGCGGCGATGGGTGAAAACATCGACCTGTCGAAATGCGCGACCGCGTGACCCGGCCTCGCGGGGTGGGCTCATGGGCTGACCGCCGCCGCGCGCAAGCGCGATCCGGCAGGCACCCCGGCCATCAGAAACTCCATCTGATCGGCCAGGATACGGCGGTTTCGCAGGATGAAAGCCTCGTGCTGGCTTGGTACGTAAGGTACGTAGAGCAGCGGCATCCGGGCCTGCTCGGGCGTACGATCGCCCTTGCGGAGGTTGCAGGGCTTGCAGGCGCTAACCAGGTTGGTCCAGATGTCACGGCCGCCCTTGCTTTGCGGCAACACATGCTCGGCTGTGAGATCAACCAGCCGGAACCGCCCCCCGCAGTAGGCGCAGACATGGCGGTCGCGGGCAAAGAGCATTTCACGCACAACCACCGGCACCCGGTCGCGCGAGGCGCGCACCACCGTCTCGCCACGGAGCGCCACAATCGAGCGCAGGGTCAGTTCGGAGCGACGCCCGCTTGCGCGACTGATTCCGCCTCGAAGAACAAACGCATGGTCGCCGAGGTCCCACGCCACCGCCCCGCGTACGTAGCAGGTTGCCGCCTCCTCGAGGCCGATCCAGCGCCTGGGATAGCCGCCGGCATCAAGCGCCAGGATGGCGGGCGGATCGGTGTATTGCATCGGACCAGAACGCATCTGCATCGGACCCCCAACGATTGACCTCGAATCCCGTTCACAACATGGCGCGGGCTCTTCTGAAACACTCTACACTCGCGCCATGAATCTTCCCATCTCGATTGATGACGTTGAAGCAGCGGCAGCCCGTCTGGCGGGGGTGGCGGTTCGGACACCCGTGCTCACCAGCGAGGCGGCCGACGCCATGGCGGGTGCCCGAGTATTCTTCAAGTGCGAGAACCTACAGCGAATCGGCGCCTTCAAGTTTCGCGGCGCCTTCAATGCGCTCAGCCGGTTTAATGAAGCCGCCCGCCGCACCGGCGTGATTACCTATTCCTCAGGCAACCATGCGCAGGCTATTGCGCTGGCGGCCAGGCTTCTTGATATGCCCGCCCTCATCGTGATGCCGGCCGACGCGCCGTCCATCAAGATTGCAGCCACACGCTCGCATGGCGCAAAAATCGTGTTTTACGACCGCTATACCGAAGACCGTGAGGCACTCGGCAGTCGGCTTGCTGCAGAGCGTCAAATGACGCTGATCCCGCCCTACGACCATTCGGATGTCATGGCTGGTCAGGGCACGGCCGCGCTCGAACTGATCGACGATGTCGGGCCCCTCGATGCGCTATTTGTGTGCGTGGGCGGTGGCGGTCTCATCTCCGGCTGCGCAGTGGCCGCTGCAGCGCGATCACCAGGATGTCGGGTCATCGGGGTCGAGCCGCAGGCCGGTGATGATGTCCGCCAGTCGCTTGCCCGAGGAGAACGCGTTCGAATCGCCGTACCCCAGACGCTCGCCGATGGCGCGCAGACCCAGTCACCGGGCGAACTCACCTTTGCGGTCATGCGTGCGCTGGTGGCCGAGGTGGTCACGGTTGATGATGCCGCGCTGATCGGCACCATGCGCTGGATGGCTGAACAGCTGAAACTTGTCGTCGAACCCACCGGCTGTCTGGCGGCGGCCGCCGCGCTGACGCCCCGGCCGGAACTCGCCGGCCAACGAATCGGAGTCGTTCTGAGCGGAGGTAACGTCGATCTGGCCCGGTTTGCCACGCTGGTGGGCACGCAAAGCTGAGAGGAATCTCAACCGAAGGGGCGAACCCCGATCAGGCTCGCGTGCAGGTAAAAGGCAAATACCCCATAGAGCGCGACGCCGATTACGATCACCGCAAGATCGGCCAACCGAGACGGAGCCACCGTGGCCGGGTCGACCACCCCGACTTTGCCAGCCGCTTCGGTCAGGCGCGCGCGTGTACGCGAATCCCGGCGCCGGGCAGCTCGGAAGGACAGCACTGCCCACACCAGGAAGCTGCCAAACAGCACCAGATCGGCAAGCGTGTGATTGGCGATCAGGTGCCCAAGAGCCCAGAGCTTGACGCCCAACACCATCGGATGCCCGACCCGGGCGCGAAGGGTGTTCCGCGGAACATAAGCCGCGGCAATAAACACAAACGCAACCAGAGAGAGAAGGGCCGCGATATGCCGTCCGCCACCCCACGGGGACCAGAGCGCCACCGGGTCAGCACGGGCCATCCCGTAGCCCTTCACCATGAGCACCAGACCCACAAGCGATGCCAGTGCGACCACTGCCTTGTAAGCGAGCGGCCCCAGGCGGGACACTAGCCCGTCGCGAATGGTCTCGGAAACGAGGCGTACGGCATGTGCGCCGATAAAAAGCACCAGGCCGGCAATGAGAGTCAGCATTGTGTTGGGCCTCCGGAATCAGGGCGCCCGTCGGTCGAGCGCGATCTCCGAGCATACCCCGATACGACCCGGGTGACTCGGGTGGCCTCGGTGGTCACAGCCGAGGCCGGCGGGATACCTGCGCGACCGGGCGATCCGGGACCTTCCCCGTTGATCAGGCGAGCTGCGGCGCCGGATCGGCGGAAGCCCCGCGCAGACGCGAGCTGTCGATGAGCTGTTGGAGCGAGACCGTATCGAGGTAGTCCATTGCCTGCGCGCGCAGCTGCTCCCAGACCTGCCCGCCGGGCGCGGCAAGCGCCGCCTCGCGCTCTGAAGCGCTTTGCGAATCGAGCTGGTCCACGCAATAGACGATATCGCCCACACTGATGTCGCGCGCGGCGCGTGCCAGCACATAGCCGCCGCCGGGCCCGCGAAAACCTTCCACCAGCTCATGACGACGCAGTAGTGCGAACAGATGTTCGAGATGAGAGAGCGAAACGTCGAGCCGCGTCGCGATGTCGGCCAGCCTCGCCGGGTGGGTTGCCCGGTGCGAACCAAGCTCGACCAGCGCAGCCGTGGCGATCCGGGCTTTTGTCGAAACCTTCATGGGAACCTCTTGACAGAAAAGTGGCAATCAAAGTGAGTATACCGATGCGCATAATTTCGGTATATTCGTTTGTTCCGTGTCTATTTATCGGTTTATCCGAATGATTAACTATAAGCACCTGCAATATTTCTGGCGGGTTGCGCGCGCTGGCGGCTTGGCGCGCGCAAGCGACGAAGCCCATGTCACGCCACAAACCATCAGTGAGCAACTGCACGAGCTCGAAGCGTCGCTCGGTGCACAATTGTTCGAACGGCGCGGTCGCCGCCTCGCGCTGACTGAGTCCGGGCAGGTGGCGTTCGACTACGCCGAGCGGATTTTTTCGCTGGGTGCCGAAGCCGAGGCGGTGCTGCGCGGTAGCGCCGGGTCACAGTCGGTTCATTTCCGGGTCGGGGTTGCCGATGTGGTGCCCAAGGCGGTTGCGTACCGGTTGATCGAACCCGCCATGAAGATCGGCAAACCAGTCCATCTGACCGCGCGCGAATGGAAGCTCGACGGATTACTCGCGGAGCTCTCGGTTCACCGCCTCGATATGGTGATTGCCGACACCCCCACGCCACCCGGCACTGGCGTACGTGCGTTCAACCACCGCCTGGGAGAAACCGGGCTCTGCTTTCTTGCCGCGCCTGCCCTTGCCGAGCGTCTGACCGGCGATTTTCCAGCCTGCCTGCATCGGATGCCCATGCTGATGCCCGGGCAGGATACCGCGCTCTTCGGGCGGCTGGGCCGGTGGTTTGAGCGACACCACCTTGCCCCCGAACTGGTTGCTGAATTTGACGACGCAGCACTCATGAAAGCGTTTGGTCGCGCGGGCCTCGGAGTGTTTTCGTCGCCGGCCGCGCTCGCCGGCGAGATCGCCGAGCAATATGCGGTGATTCCAGTGGGGACAACCGACGAGGTGAGACAGGAATTCTTTGCGATCTCGGTTCAGCGACGGGTCACCCACCCCTGTGTGCGCGCTATCTTCGACCACGCGGGCAACTCGTTGCCCGCTATTGCAGTCGAGCTCCCTAGCGCGATGAAAAGCCGGAAAGCTCAGCGAGCGTTGCGTCAATGAGCGCGCGCGCGATGCTGAGCCGCGGCGGTATTCCCGGCAAGGCCTCTGGGTCGAACCACTGCGCATCGGCAAGCTCATTGGGGTCAATCCGGATCTCGCCCCCCGCCCACTCGGCCCGGAACGCGATCATGAGCGAATGAGGAAACGGCCAGCTTTGACTTCCGAAATAGCGGAGGTCGCAGATTTCAATACCCACCTCCTCTCTGACTTCGCGCACGACTGCCTGCTCGATGGTTTCACCCGCCTCAACGAACCCGGCAAGCGCGCTGTACCGACCGCGAGGAAAGTGCAAACCCCGACCCATCAGCATCTGCCGGCCCCGCGTAACCATCACCATCATCGCGGGAGCGATCCTCGGATAGGTGGACATCGCGCACGATGAACAGCGCCTTGCCCGCTCGCCGGGCATGTGCTCGGTCCGCGCACCACAGGCGCCGCAAAACCGATGCGTGCGATCCCACTCGAGAAGCTGAATTGCACGCATCGCAATTGAGAGATCGGTGTCGTTGAGCTCACCGAACCATTGCCTCAGCCCTGCCGCACGCAATCCCGGCGGCAGCGTCAATTCGCCAGCATCCGACGCATCGAGTGATACCGCAACATGATCCCGGCCCTGGTGTCGTCCGATTGAGTGCACACGGACGGCTTCGATGCCCAGCATCCGGTAGTGCCGCCACGGCAGTGCGCGCGGCTCACGCTCGGCAAGCACCAGCGCATCGCCGGTAAATACGTAGGCCAGCGCGTCATCGTGAAGCGAAAGCTCGAGCGAAGGCTCGAAGTCGTCGGGCGATCGGATCAACCGAGAATCTCCCCGTGCTCGCGGGTGGCAAGAAAACGCACCGACGGCCATGCCTCCATTGTCACCTGCAGGTTGTACCGGTTGGGCGCCAGATAAACCGGGTTGGCATCAACATCGTGAGCGAGCCGTGCGGCCTGCTCACGCTCGAACTTTTTGCGTGCTGCATCATCGGGAAACACCAGCCAGCGGGCGACCTGGATATCGCTAAGGTCGTAGACTGCATCGACCTGATATTCGGTGTGCAGCCGATGCGCCACGATCTCGAATTGGAGTGGACCCACTGCGCCGAGTAGCGTGTGGCCCAGTGAATTCTCAAAGACCTGGATCGCGCCCTCCTCGCCCAGCTCCTTGAGTCCTTTGCCAAGTTGCTTTGATTTGAACGGATCGCGTGCACGCGCGACCCGGAACAACTCAGGCGCAAAATACGGGATGCCCAGGAAGGCGAGCTTCTCCCCCTCGGTAAGAGTATCTCCGATCTGAAGCTGACCGTGGTTGTGGAGTCCGATGATGTCGCCCGCGACCGCTTCTTCGCTTGCCACCCGCTCGTTTGCCATGAACGAGAGCGCATGCGCGATCTTGAGTTCACGGCCGGTGCGCTGGTGCACGACCCGGGCGCCCGGTCGATAGCGCCCCGAACAGATTCGAACGAAGGCAATGCGGTCCCGATGCCTGAGGTCCATATTCGCCTGGATTTTGAACACGAAACCCGTGAGCGCTGGTTCGTTGGGGGCAACGCGGCGAGTCGTAGTCGTGCGTGACAACGGTGACGGTGCCCAGTCGATTAGCGCCTGGAGAATTTCCCGCACACCAAAATTGTTGATTGCCGACCCGAACAGCACCGGCGTCTGGCTGGCGGCGAGAAAGCGCGCCACCTCAAACGGTGCGCTTGCCACCCGAACGAGTTCGACGTCATCGCGAAGCGCCTTGATTTCCTCAGGATACAACCGGTCGAGCCGGGGATTGTCAAGACGTGCAATAACTTCTTCATCAACACTAACCCGGTCTTTGCCGGCCGCAAACCTTATGAGCTGATCTCGGCGGAGATCAAACACTCCGCGAAAGCGTTTACCCATCCCAAGCGGCCAGGCAAGCGGCGCACAGTCGATCTTCAACACCGACTCGACCTCCTCGATGAGCGACAGCGGTTCCCGTACCTCTCGATCGAGTTTGTTGATGAACGTGATGATGGGGGTGTTGCGCAGACGGCAGATCTCGAGCAACTTGATAGTTCGCTCTTCTACGCCTTTTGCTGCATCAATCACCATGACGGCGGCGTCGACGGCGGTCAGTACCCGATAGGTGTCTTCGGAGAAATCCTCGTGACCGGGGGTGTCGAGCAGATTGATGGTGTGATGAGCGTATTCAAACTGCATGACCGAGCTGCTCACTGAGATGCCGCGCTGCTTCTCCACCTCCATCCAGTCGGATGTGGCATGGCGAGCACTCTTTCTCCCTTTGACCGTGCCGGCCTGTTGAATGGCACCCCCGAAGAGCAGGAGCTTCTCGGTAAGCGTGGTTTTACCCGCATCAGGGTGAGAGATGATGGCGAACGTGCGGCGCTTATGTACTTCGTCAGCGATCGAAAGACTGCTCATCAGGCGAGCTGCTCATGCATCGATGTTTCGTGCGCCCAGCGCATTCTTCTCAATAAACGCACGCCTGGGCTCAACATCGTCACCCATCAGCGTGCTGAAGATTTGGTCAGCTGCGATGGCATCTTCAATCTGCACCTTGAGGAGACGCCGTACTTGCGAGTCCATAGTGGTTTCCCACAATTGCTCGGCGTTCATTTCACCCAACCCCTTATAGCGCTGACGCGTAACGGACCGGTCGGCCTCGGCGAGTAACCAGCGCATTGCGCCACCAAACGAATCGATCAGCTGTGTACGTTGTCGCTCGCCGTCGCCGCGCCGGATTTGCGAGCCCGGACTGACAAGCCCCGCGAGCGTTCGGGAACACTCGATCAACGTCTGGTAATCGATACTTTGGATAAAGTCGGCGTCGAGGTACGACACCTTGGCATTGCCATGCACCCGTCGCTCGAAAACCAGCGAACGGCGCTCGGTCCGCAGATCGAACCGGGAACTCACCACAGGTAGTTCGAGTGTAGATGCGCCACGTGTGCGCTCCAGCCAGGCGGTGATCGCGACCGCCGACTGCTCAGCCGCGTCGTCCGAGCTCAGATCGATCACACATCCGTCGAGCACCGCACGCAACGCGTACGAGTCGACCACCCGGGACACGCGGTTGATAACCGCTTCGGCAACCATGTAGCGACGGGCGAGCTCACCGAGCGCGTCCGAGGCTATGGGTGCACCATGGACAGGCATAAGTACCGCATTCTCTAATGCCACCTTGAGGAGAATCTGTTCGAGTTCATGGTCATCTTTCACGTAGCGCTCCTCGCGGCCATGCTTGATGCGGTAAAGCGGTGGCTGGGCGATATAGACATGTCCACGTTCAACGAGTTCGGGCATCTGCCGATAAAGGAGGGTGAGCAGCAGCGTTCGGATGTGTGCGCCATCCACATCGGCATCGGTCATGACAATGATGCGGTGATAGCGAAGCTTGGCAACATCGAACTCGGGGCCGATGGAAGTACCAAGCGCGGTGATCAGCGTGACGATCTGCTCTGAAGACACCAGCTTATCGAAGCGCGCCTTTTCAACATTGAGCACCTTGCCACGAAGCGGCAGAATCGCCTGGTATTTACGATCCCGTCCCTGCTTGGCCGATCCTCCGGCGGAGTCGCCTTCTACGATGAAAAGTTCACTCTTGGCGGGATCTTTTTCCTGGCAGTCTGCGAGCTTTCCGGGAAGCCCCACACCGTCGAGCAAACCTTTGCGTCGGGTCATTTCGCGGGCTTTGCGTGCCGCCTCTCGGGCCCGTGCAGCCTCCACAATTTTTCCGCAGATGATTTTCGCGTCTTGCGGACGCTCTTGCAAAAATTCTTCAAGCGCTTTAGCTACTGCCTCTTCCACAGGCGCACGGACTTCCGACGAAACTAGCTTGTCCTTGGTTTGCGAGCTGAACTTCGGTTCGGGAACCTTGACCGAAAGCACGCAGGTGAGTCCTTCCCGCATGTCGTCGCCAGCGGTCTCGACCCTGGCTCTTTTTGCCAGCTCGCTTTCTTCGATGTACTTGTTGATGACCCGCGTCATGGCCGCTCGAAGGCCCGTGAGGTGGGTGCCACCATCTCGTTGTGGGATAGTGTTGGTAAAGCAAAGTACCTGTTCGTTATAGCCGTCGTTCCACTGAATGGCTACCTCGACCCCGATCGAAGCACCTGCGTCGGTATTGCGCGACGACGCCACGTGAAACACATTGGGATGAATCACCGTTTTGGTTCGGTTGATATATTCGACAAAGCCCCGCACACCCCCTGCAAAGGCAAAATCCTCTTCCTTGCCTTGACGTTGATCGACCAGCTTGATCTTTACCCCGTTATTGAGGAAAGACAACTCGCGCAGGCGTTTGGCGATGATCTCGTAGTGGTATTCGACGTGTCCAAAGATCGTGTCATCGGCAAGGAAATGCACCTCGGTTCCACGCAAGTGCGTGTCACCCAGAACCTTGAGCGGTGAAACGGTCATGCCCTGCTCGGTTTCAACAAGCCGGTTCTGGGCAACCCCGCGATGAAATTCCATGAAATACACCTTGCCATCGCGTCGGATGGTGAGGCGCAACCATTTTGAGAGCCCGTTCACACAAGACACCCCGACACCGTGCAAGCCGCCCGAAACCTTGTAGCTGTTCTGGTCGAATTTGCCGCCGGCATGAAGCTCAGTCATGACAATTTCTGCTGCACTTCGCTTCGGCTCATGCTTGTCCTCCCACTTGATACCGGTAGGAATGCCACGACCGTTGTCGGTTACCGAAATCGAGTTGTCGATATGGATGGTGACAACAATTTCGTCACAGTGATCCGCCAGGGCCTCATCGATCGCGTTGTCAACCACTTCGAAGACCAGATGGTGCAGACCGGTACCGTCGGAAGTGTCTCCGATATACATGCCCGGGCGTTTTCTAACCGCTTCCAATCCTTCGAGAATCTGAATAGATGACGAGTCGTACAGTTTGTCTGACATTTCGGTTCTCAGATTCGCATGGGCATGACGACATACTTGAATTGGCTGTTACCGGGAACAGTGATCAGTGCGCTGGTATTGGAATCGCCGAACTCGGCCTGAATTTGCTCGGTTTTCAGGTTGGCAAGCACGTCCTGTAGGTAGCTTACGTTGAAGCCGATTTCGAGGCGTTCGCCCTGGTAGTCGGTTTCGACTTCTTCCTGCGCTTCTTCCTGCTCTGCATTGCTGGCTTGAATCTTCAGCACGCCTGACTCAAGTGTGAGCCGCACGCCGCGAAATTTATCGCTGGTTAGAATCGACGCACGGGAAAGCGACGCAGCCAGCAAGTCGCGCGGCATGAGGATCCGCTTTGAGTGCGCTGATGGAATCACGCGCTGATAATCGGGAAACTTGCCCTCGACGAGCTTGGTCACAAATTCAACATCGCCAAACCGGAGCCGTAACTGGCTGTCTGCGAGATCAACATCAACCGGTTCATCGGTATCGGAAAGCAGTCGCTGCAACTCAAGGATAGATTTCCTTGGAATAATCACCTCCCGGGATGCAAGGCCCGGTGCCTCAATCGCCGCCTCGCAGTAGGCAAGCCGATGCCCGTCGGTTGCCACCACCCGCAGTCGGTCGCGCGAGGTGACCAGCAGGAGCCCGTTCAGGTAATACCGAACATCCTGGACCGCCATCGAAAAGTGAACCATCTGAAAAAGATAGCGGAGTTGTTTTTGCGGCAGGCGAAACGCTGCTGGCCAGTCGTGATCGGTGTTCACGGTGGGAAAGTCTTCCACCGGCATGGTCTGAAGTGTGAAGCGGCTGCGACCGGCTGTCAGCGTAGCCCGCTTGTCATCCACGCGAATCGTGACATCGATATTGTCGGGAAGCGCTTTCAGGATGTCGATCAGTTTGCGTGCCGAGACGGTGGTCGCGACTGTTTCGACTGAGCGAGCGAGTTCAGCTGTGGTACTGATCTGGATCTCCACGTCTGAGGCGAGAAAGGTGACTCGCTCAGCGTCCTTGCGCATCATGACATTGGCAAGAATGGGCAGCGTATGTCGCTTCTCGACAATCCCGGCGACCGTCATGAGAGGCTTGAGGATCGCATCGCGGCTCGCCTGGATGAATGACATGGTTCAGGCTCCTGTTAGATTTGATATCAACGGTGTTGATAATGAATGACTGGCGAACAACTCTGTTGAGAACCGTCGGTTTGCTTCGTTGTTTCAAGGGTTTGCAGCATGTATCGGGTTGCGCTCAATTTGTACCGGGTGCTGGGGACCCGGTGGGACAATTTGTCAGTTGTGCGTAAACCGCAGGGTTGATCACATTCGATCCCATGGCTTGCGGGCTGACTGTCCGAGGGTTACGAGTCGGGTTATTGGCATGTTGTCCACAGGCAAGGCGGGGCATGCGGTTCATCCTCGCAGGGTCTGCTCGAGCACATGGAGGTGGCGGTTCATTTCCTGATCGTGTTTACGTATTTCAGCAATGCGTTTGACCGCGTGCATGACCGTGGTGTGATCGCGACCGCCGAAGGCGTCGCCTATTTCAGGGAAACTTTTCTGGGTGAGTTCCTTTGCGAAGTACATAGCAACCTGCCGTGCGCGGGCGATATGAGCAGGGCGCCGTTTGCTGTACATGTCGGCGACCTTGATCTTGAAGAAGTCGGACACGGTTTTCTGGATCGATTCGATTGAAACGGGTGCCCGGTTGAGCGCGAGAATGTCCTTCAGCGCCTCGCGGGCCAGTTCAGCGCTGATCGGCTTGTCGCGAAAGCGCGCAAAAGCAATGACACGCAGCAGCGCGCCTTCGAGCTCTCGGACGTTTGAGCGCAGGTGCCGGGCAATGAAGAAGGCGACTTCTTCTGGAAGCTGTTCACCCGAGAGCTCGGCCTTCTTCAAAAGAATGGCAACCCGCATTTCGAGCTCGGGTGGTTCGATTTCAACAATCAGGCCCGAGCCGAAGCGGGAGACCAGGCGTTCTTCAATGCCGGAAAGCTCTTTTGGATAGCTGTCACAGGTGAGGATGAGTTGTTTTCTCGCAGAGAGCAGTGCTTCAAACGTGTAAAAGAATTCTTCCTGTGTGCGGTCCTTGCCGCCCAGGAACTGAATGTCATCGACCAGCAGAAGATCCAGTGCCTGGTATTTGGCTTTGAACTCGGCAAGCGATTTGCGCTGGATGCCTCGAACCATCTCGTCGAAATAGTCTTGGGCATGGATGTAACGCACCCGCACCCGGGGTTCGCGCAACCGGAGCGCGTTGCCTGCAGCATGCAACAGGTGAGTTTTTCCTAATCCGACCCCACCATAGAGAAATAGCGGGTTGTACTGGGAACCGGGGTGCTCGACCACCTGAAGTGCGGCGGACCAGGCCATTTGGTTGGCCTTGCCATGAACGAAAGTATCGAAACTGAGGTCGGCGCGTAGTCGAGAGGCGCTTGCTGCATTGCCATTCTCAATGTCGGGTCGATGGGAGAGATGAACGCCTGCAGCGGCGCGCCCCGATGAGCCATTTGGCGTGGAGGTGGGAGCGTCGGAACTGTCGCTAGCGGCAATCGTGCCCGGGGCAGATATTAGCTCGAAGGATACGGTGACCGGACAGCCGAACACCGCAGCGGCAACGGCACCGATACGGGACTCGAACTGAGCGCGGGTCAAATTAAGCTTGAATTGACCCGGCGCGCCAAGACGTAGGCGTTGCGAGTCAGGTTCAAAGCCCAGAAAAACGAGGGGCTTGATCCAGGGTTTGAATTGCTGCGCGGGCAACTCAGATTCAAGCCGTGCCACGCAGTCGAGCCAGCGATCCTGCATTGTGTGTGCCGGCTCCGGACCGGCGCCTATCCTGAATTGCCGAAATTGGCGAACTTTAAATTCTAACCTGACACGCTCGAGGTGCACGATTGGGCGAATTGACAGGGAACCGGGTAATGCGTTGTAATGAAAGGCTTTTCCCAAGAAGTCTCGCTAGAATTTTTTTCACGACGCCCACGCGTGTGGGCGCGCAAGGATAGATGATGAAGCGCACCTTCCAACCCTCAGTGACTCGTCGCAAGCGCACGCATGGATTTCTCGTACGCATGAAAACTCGCGGTGGCCAGGCGGTGATCCGGGCCCGGCGTGCCAAAGGCCGCAAGCGTCTCGGTGTCTAAACAACAGACTGCAGGGATGCTTGACGGGGCGAAGCCAGGCGGCGTAACGGCGAGCGGGGAAGCGTCAGTCAGAAGCGATGCGTTTCAAACCGTGCGGCGCGTGGTGCCTACGCGCCGGGTCAACGCAGGCGGTCTGCTCAAAACGCGCCCGGTAGCCTCCACCGCATGTTTCGGACTCCATAGCCGCCCAACGGACGCACCCGACTCGCCCATCCTCCTCATGTCGGTTCCACGACGCGTGCTCAAACGAGCGGTAGATCGCAATACCGTGAGACGGCTTGCGCGTGAATCGCTTCGGTCGATCCGCCAGCAGGCGTCAGGATGCGCTTTGCTGCTGCGCCTGAAGCGAATACCTGCCGGGTTTGAGGCACTTTCCCAGCAGGCGCGCAAAACAGCGTGGCGGGCCGAGCTTGTGCGCGTATTCAGCCTGGGCGTGGGCTGCGCGTGACAGTCGCCGCACGTCATCTGGGGCGATCGCTGGTCGCGGCCCTCCTGAGCGGGCTGGTGCAGATTTACCGGGTGGCCATCAGTCCATTCATCGGACCGCGTTGCCGTTTCGTGCCCACATGCTCCGATTACGCGCTTGAAGCGCTCTCTACCCATCGGCCCGCGCACGCGCTTTTCCTGATTGCGCGTCGCCTTGCCCGATGTCACCCCTTTGGCGCAAGCGGAATTGACGAGGTCCCTCCGGCGCTTGTCTGCCGGTGTGCGACTCACGCCAGAACCGCTTCGCTATTTCCAAAAGATTCCACCGACACCCGATCATGCCCACCCAGCGTCTGATTCTCTGGATCATCTTTTCCATGTCGCTCCTGTTTCTCTGGGACGCCTGGCAGCGTCATCAGGGTCAGCCCACCCTGTTCGGCCCACAACCGCAGAAGGCCGAACCTGCGTCGGCTTCATTGGGTGGCGGTGCGTTGCCTGCAAACGGAACAGCACCGGCACGGTCAGCAGCCCCTGCAACCGATCCCAGCATCCCGACCGGGCCGGCCCCCGCTGTGGCAGCGGCCGCGCAAATTCCGGGGGTGGCCGAGGCGGCCTCGACGCGTACCGACCCGATCCGGCTCAGCAACGACGTGCTCGCGCTTGATATCGACCCGATGGGAGGCCAGATCCGCCGTGGCGAGTTGCTGAGGCATCGCGACACCATCACCCGTAACAGCAATGTGCTGCTGTTTGATCAGCGCCCGAACAGCACGTACCTCGCGCAAAGCGGCCTCATTGGCGCGCCGGATGGCCAGACCTTTCCTAACCATCGCAGCCCAATGCGGGTTGCTGAGGCGGGGTTGCAGCGCGAGCTGGGAGCAAGCGGCGAGGCGGCGGGCGTGAAGCTGGTCTCCGACAGCGGCGGCATCCGGTTTGAGCGCACCTTGCGACTTGCCCGGGGATCGTACGTGCTTGAGGTGAGCGATCGCATCACCAACACGGGTGGACAAACAGTGTCGCCTGTCCTGTATCTGCAACTCACCCGTGACTCTAATCCGCCGCCCGGGGGATCGGACTTCTACAGCACCTATGTCGGGCCCGTGATCTACACCGACAAGGAGAAGTTCCAAAAAGTGGATTTCGCCGACATTGAAAAAGGTAAGGCAAAGCATCCGACCACCGCCAGCGACGGTTGGCTTGGCATCATCCAGCACTACTTCGTATCGGCCTGGATCCCGTCGGACAAGCTGGCTCGCGAGTACTACACCCGCAAGGTGGACACCAAGCTTTACTCGGTGGGCGCAAAGGTGGGCCTGGGCGAGATTGCCCCCGGAGCCTCCACGGCCGTGTCATCGCGGCTGCTTGCCGGTCCGCAGGACCAGCGCATGCTGGAGGAGATTGCGCCGGGCCTGGAGCTGGCGGTTGACTACGGTTTTCTGACCGTCATTGCCAAACCGATTTTCTGGCTTCTGGAGAAGCTCCACGGGATGATCGGTAACTGGGGCTGGGCGATTGTGCTCCTCACCATTGTGATCAAGACGATCTTCTATCCGCTCCAGGCAGCGAGCTACCGTTCGATGGCGCGAATGAAAGCGGTCACGCCCCGGCTGGTGGCGCTTCGCGAACGATATGGCGAGGATCGTGTGCGGCTGAACCAGGCGATGATGGAGCTCTACAAGACCGAAAAAATCAACCCGCTGGGAGGCTGCCTGCCGATCGTGGTGCAGATCCCGGTATTTATTGCGCTCTATTGGGTGTTGCTGTCATCGGTCGAAATGCGCGATGCGCCCTGGATTGGCTGGATCCAGGATCTGGCTGCGCCCGATACGCTGTTTGGCACCATCCCCGGTCTGGATATGCCCGTTGGCCTGCTGCCTATTCTGATGGCCGTCACGATGTTTATTCAAACCAAGCTCAACCCCACGCCGCCCGATCCCGTGCAGGCCAAGCTCATGATGTTCATGCCCCTGATCTTCTCGGTGATGTTCTTTTTCTTCCCGTCGGGGCTGGTGCTTTACTGGCTAGTGAACAACATCTATTCGATCATTCAGCAGTGGCTGATTACCCGCAGCATCGAAGGCGCAAAGAGGGCCGGCTGAGGCCGTCGGGTCGCGCGGCGCGGGTGAGCAGATGATGGATGTGCGCCCGATTGCTGCCATCGCCACCGCGAGCGGTCGCGGAGCGATCGGCGTGGTGAGAGTATCGGGTGCGGGCGTTGCCACGCTCGCCCGTGCGCTCACTGGACGTGAGCTTTTGCCGCGGGTGGCGACCTATACGCCGTTTCAGGATCGGCTCGGAGAGCCGATCGACCACGGGCTCGCCGTCTATTTCCCGGCGCCCCAGTCCT
>SYIM01000157.1 GCA_005798775.1 Burkholderiales bacterium | reverse complement strand
GGGTGGGGGTGAAGACGCCGTAGTGCGGATGAATGTGTCCGCCTGCGGCCGGCACCTCGATGCCCCGCAGGTACCACTGATGGGCACCAATCACGCCCAGCAGTTCGCGTAACGAGACCACCATCGGGCCAGTCGCGGGTCCGTAGGCGTGACGGCAGGCCGCCTGCACGTCGGGGGCGCGGCGGAGCGTGATTCCATACTCGGCGTCGAGTTCGATCAGCAGCATGCCCAGCGTGCGTACGCGCTGCGAGCGTGCCTGCCGTACCCGGTTGAACGTGTCGGCGGTGATGGCTTCTGATGAGCCCTGTGCACGACTTTGAGCAGCCTTGCGGTCGACGCGGCTCGCGAGCGCGGTGAGTAATTGCCGCGCGTTTTGGAAGTCGCTTCGCCAAAGCATGCCAACGCCCTGACACGCGAGACCGTAGGCGTCGTCCGCGGTGATGCGGTCATCGGTGGCGATGACGTTTTTTGGCGGGGGTGTACCGCGCTCCGATTGCCAGCGGGCCGTACGACTCTCGCCCGCTTCTTCCCAGGCGACCGATGGGAAGGCTTCCGGTGTTGGGGGTGTCGGTGTGTTCAAAACCTTTCGTCCCGGCGAAGATAACGCCACTTACCGATTGGCATGGAACCGAGCGGCACACTGCCGCTGCGAACGCGTTTGAGGCCGGTGACCGTAAGGCCCACCAGTTCGCACATGCGGCGAATCTGGCGCTTGCGGCCCTCGCGCAGTACGAAACGAAGCTGATGCTCGTTTTGCCAGGACGCGCGCGCGGGCTTGAGGCGAATGCCATCGAGTTCCAACCCATGCTGCAGGCGCTTCATGTCTTCTTCCGACAACGCCCCTTCCACCCGTACCAAATATTCTTTTTCAACCTCGGAATCCTGGCCGATGAGGCGTTTGGCCACTCGACCGTCTTGAGTGAAGACGAGAAGGCCCGTTGAATCAATATCCAGCCGTCCTGCGGGCGCGAGCCCTCGAAGGTGGCCGGGCTTGAAGGTGATTTGCGAGGTGTCGCCATCCCAACGGTTCTCCGGGCCGAGGAGAACGATCGCCGGCTGGTAGCCGTCTTCAGCCTGTCCCGAGACATAGCCGATGGGTTTGTTGAGCAGGATCGTGACCTGCTCGCTCTGATGGCGTGTGGCGGCCGGGTTGATCTCGATTCGGGCTGATAGCGGCACGCGAGCGCCCAGCGTGCTCACCACCTGGCCGTCGACCTTCACCCAGCCGTTTTCAATCCACTCATCGGCTTCACGGCGGGAGCACAGGCCCAGTTCGCTCATTTGCTTGGACAGGCGCGGCAGATTGGTGCTCGCCTGCGGGGCGACGCTGCGCGTCGGTGACCAGTTGGGCGCTGGACGGCTGATCTTCGACGCGGGCGCTCCTGCGGGTCGCTGGCCCGATGGGCGCGGGCGCGATGACCGTTCTCCGGGCGGGCGTGAGTCGGCAGACCGCGGGGCTGATGAGCGCGGCGCTGTGGGACGAATCGTAGGACGTGGCGACCGAGCGGGCGGTCTTGTCATGGGGCTGCGATGAGGGGGGAGAGTCTCAGAATCATACCCGCATGATACGAGGAGCCGAGCCCCGCCTCACAGCCGGGCGCTGTTTCGGCGTGCGTGCCTTTGTGCTGCGGCGAGGCGCGAGGCTCGACGAGTCACGGCCACGGAGCGGGCTGGAGCTGCCGATCGATGAGGCTAGAGCGTGCCGCCGGCTACCAGCTCGTCGGGCTGGTCCTTGGTCATGGGTGCATCGCGAGCCGGAATGCTCTCGCGTCGACTCCAGCCTGGTGCAGGGTCGTATTCAATCGGATCGGGTGCATTGGCAGACAGCGACAGGCTGAGCGAACGCTCAAGCCTGCGAGAGATTGCTCTACAGGTGCCAGAGCGACGTGACCTCGGCGCGTCGCGCGGCATGCAGCGGGTTGCTTATGTCCAAGGATCGGGGGGACTGCGGGCAGGTATCGTGCCGACCGGCAACCACCAGACGATTTCGGCGGTCACCCTCGATGGTGTGGTCGGGAACTCGCGTTGCGCGGCCTGGCGGCCTTTTGCCGTGAGCGGATCGCCGGGCTCAAGTGCCCCCGGTGGGTGAGCGTTACTGGAAATAAGGGCGGGTTGGAGCGAGGTCAGTGAGGCAGTTCGATGTAGCGCTCGCCAAACACCAGATAGGTTTGTGACTTGGGTTTGGTGGCGTCTTCCGGCTTCACATAGCGGATCGAGCTTCTGCCTTTGCAGGCGCGCGGCAGAACGAAACAACGGATAAATGAGGTGGGCTCACGCTCGGTGGTGGGCGCGAGTACCGGCTCATGGCCGATTTCAAGCCAGGCCTCGCCAGGCCCGTGCACTGCTCGGTGGCCGCCCGCCTCAATCGTGATTTCGCCTTTCAGGCAGCAGCGAATTCCCGGCCCCTGATGGACATGCGTGAGGGCAACGCCCCCCGGCGGGAAATTGACCCGGTCACATCGGATCAGCCAGGACTGATCCGGATCGAGATCAAGCGGTGCTGCCAGCTTGAGCGTGGATTGGGCGCCTGGGTTGGAGCGGAGCAGTCCATCGGAGGCGGCGTGGGCACCCACGAGTTCCCAGCGCCAGATCCGAGCGCCTGCCAGGCCGGTCACGCAGGCGATCGCCTCGCTTCCGATCCATACGCTATCGGCCCCGTGGTGCGCAGCGCCCTCTTCAAATTCAATGGTGAGCGAACCATCCACCACATAGATTGCGCGCGTGGCGGCGGGCAGATACGTCGGGGCGAGGGCGGGCGGCAAGACATCTTCAATCAGGCGAAACACGGGCAGCGACATGTGGGGGCTCCGGAGGCGACGTCCGACTGTAACCTGATCCACAGGGAGTGGAAAGCGCGCAGTCCGAGGCGGCGAAACGAGGGTTCGCAGGCGTGGCAGGGGCGATGGCTCGCCGCGGATGCGTTGACAGTCGTTCATCCGCCTTCCAAACTGTCAAAGGGCATTCAGAACAATCATTCCGCTCAGGAGGCATCACACCATGAAAACGCATACATGGCTGCGCGCTGCGGCGCTCGCGTTTGGCTTGTCGGCCGCCTCGGGCGCTGCGCTTGCCCAGGAAGTCACCCTGAAACTCGGCACCGGCTTTGCCGAGAACTCCATGTATGTGAAGCGCCTGCTCGACTGGGCGGCCAAGGTCAATGCCGAGGGCAAGGGGCAGCTTCAGATTAACTTCATTGGCGGGCCGAAGGCGATCCCCACGTTTGAGGTGGGCAAGTCGGTGCGCTCGGGGGTGATTGACCTCGCGCTGAACACCGGCGCGTTTTACACCAATGTGATGGTGGAGTCTGATTTCCTGAAGCTCACCCAGATGCCCATCGCCGAGCAGCGCAAAAACGGCGCGTTCGACGCAATCAACGCGGTCTGGAACGAGAAGGGTGGCATGCAGTATCTGGGCCGCTTCGTTGAGAATCAGCCGTTTCACATCTATCTCACCAAGCGGATCGAGAAGCCCGACCTCACCGGCCTCAAGATCCGCATCACGCCTGTATACCGTGACTTTTTTCAGGCGCTCGGCGCCACGGTGATCACCACTGCGCCGGGCGAGGTTTACACCGCGCTTGAACGCGGGGTGGTGGATGGCTACGGCTGGCCCATCGGCGGCATTTTTGATCTTGCATGGCATGAGAAGACCAAATTCCGCGTTGAACCGGCGTTCTACGATGCAGAGGTTTCAATCATCATGAATCTGCAATCCTGGAACAAGCTGAACCCGGCCCAGCGCGCGTTGCTCACGCGCAGCATCATCGAGTTTGAAGCGGGCAATACCTATTGGAATCAGTACGCGGCGGAAGAGTCGGATCGCCAGACCAAGGCAGGCATTCAGACCATCCGGTTCGACGAGGCCACGGCGCGGACCTTCCGCGAGCGCGCCTATGAAGTGGCGTGGGCCGCTGCAGCCAAGCAAAGTCCCGATGTGGCCGCGCGGTTTCGTCCGCTTTTCACGAAGAAATAGTCGCTTGGCATTCAGCCGAAGCGAAATGCCGAAACCGTGGTCTGCATGACGCGGTCGCTGAATACGCAACGGCCGGCCTCGCCCTGTGCGGCGCCGGCCGCCACCATGAGCGGCAGCAGGTGCTCTTCGGCGCGCGGCGGG
>SYIM01000156.1 GCA_005798775.1 Burkholderiales bacterium | reverse complement strand
GTTCGATGCGCCGGCGCTCAAGAGGTCGATTGCGCTCAACGGCATCGGCGGTTTGGCAGTGATGAAACTCGATGTGCTCGACGGACTCGACACGGTGCGGCTCTGCACCGCCTATCGCCGGGGCGGGGCGTTACTTTCGATGCTACCGGCCGGTGCTGATGCGCTCGCCGATTGCGAACCGGTTTACGAAGACCTGCCAGGGTGGAAAACCTCGACGGTTGGCGTCCGTTCGTGGGCTGACCTGCCAGTTAACGCCCAGCGCTATCTGCACCGACTCTCTGAGGTGGCTGGCGCCCCCATTGACATGGTCTCAACCAGCCCCGATCGTCTCGATACGATCGTGCTGCGCGACCCATTTGCTGCCTAGATTGCCCTATCGGAGCGATTGATGAAAGACCTCTATGTGTCCTGGGACGAATACAACCGGCTGATCGAAAAGCTTGCGCTCAAGGTCTGGGAGTCGGGTTGGACGTTTGATGCCATTCTGTGTCTCGCCCGCGGCGGTCTCCGGGTGGGTGACGTGATGTCGCGGCTCTTCGACAAACCGCTGGGCGTACTGTTCACCAGTTCCTACCGCGAGAATTCGGGAACCACCCAAAGCCGCCTGCTGATCGCCGACCATATCAGCAGCGCTGCGCCGATGCCATCGGGGCGTTGGTTGCTTGTCGACGATCTGGTCGACAGCGGCGCGACGCTTGTCGAGGTGATTCCGCACCTCCAGGCGAACCGTCCAGACGTTGAAGAAATCCGCAGCGCGGTGCTCTGGAGAAAGGGCGCCTCGGTAGCCGAACCTGACTATTACATCGAGCATCTGCCGAGTAATCCCTGGATTCACCAGCCGTTTGAAGAGTACGACCACATGAGCCCGAACGACCTGAAAGCGCGCTGGGGCTGACAGAACATGGCACCTACGATTCAAACGCCGGTGCTGATCGCCGGCGCAGGCCCGGTCGGTCTGCTGGTAGCGCTGCAACTCGCACGAATGGGTGTGGGGTGCATTGTGGCGGAGGCAGAGCCTGATCTCACTCATGACCTGCGCGCCGGCACGTTCCATCCGCCCACCATTGAGATGCTCGAGAAGATCGGGGTGGCTACGCCCATGCTCGAACTGGGGATCAAGGTGCCGCGCTGGCAGTCCTGGGATACGGCGCATGGCATGGTGGCTGATTGGGATCTGTCATTGCTCAAGGACGACACGCGCTACCCGTTTCGCCTGCACCTCGAGCAGCATCGGCTCACGCCCATCATCTACCGACTGCTGGAGCAGTATCCGCATGCGCAGGTGCTGTTTGGTCATCGGTTCGAGAGCATGGTGCAGCACGCGGATCACGTCGACGCGAACCTGGTGACCGATACAGGCAAGGTGTCGATCTGTGCGCGCTGGTTGGTGGGGGCCGATGGCGGCCGTAGTCAGGTTCGAAAAAGCGCCGACATTGAGTTTGCGGGCTATACCTGGCCTGAGCGATACAGCGTCATCAGCACGCGTCACGATTTCGCCCTTCACGGTTATCGCGAAAACGCCTACATCAGCGATCCGGTGCAGTGGTGCGCAGTCTTCAAAATGCCCGATGAAGGGCCGCCAGGGCTCTGGAGAATGACCTTGCCAGTTGGCGCTGATTCGACGGATGAGGCTGTGCTTGCCGGACCCTATGCCCAGCGCTGTATCCGGCGGCTGACTGGGCATGATGATGCAGTGGAATATCCATTGGTGCACCAGAGCATCTACAGCGTTCACCAGCGAGTCGCAGTGACCATGCGCAAGCATCGGGTTCTGCTCGCAGGCGATGCGGCGCACGTCAATAATCCTCTCGGTGGTTTTGGTCTCAACAGCGGCATCCATGATGCCTTGGCGTTAGGCGAGATGCTGGCCGCCGTTGCCTCAGGCGCTGAGGATCAAGCCCTGCTCGATCGTTATCACCGCCAGCGTCATACGGTTAACGTTGAATATGTGCAGACACTGTCAGTGCGCAACAAGCAAAATCTCGAGGTCAAGGATCCCGCAGAGCGCGCGCAGAGAATCCGGATGCTTCAGGCGATCTGCTCAGATCCGGTGAAGGCACGCGACTACCTCTTGAATTCGTCCATGATCAACAGCATCCGCCGTGCGGCAACAATTAGTTGACCGCCGTACCGGAGACACCGGAGGTTTCTGATGGCTCACTTGATTCGCCGCTCACTGCTCGCTCTGGGCGCCGCCGGCGCGGCGTCGTCGGTCCTGCCGCTGCGGGCCCAATCGACCTGGCCCCATCGCGCCGTGAAGGTGGTGGTGCCGTTCGCGGCTGGCGGTAACACCGACTCTATCGCCCGACTGCTCGCAGAACGCTTCACGCAGGCGCTTGGACAGCCCTTTGTGGTTGAAAACCGCGTCGGTGCGGGGGGTGGGCTTGCGATTGATTTTGTTTCAAAGGCGGCGCCCGACGGTTACACGTTACTGGTTGGTGCGATGGCCAACCTGGCGATCCTTCCGGTCATCAACAAGGTCACTTTCGACCCGATTCGCGATTTTATTCCGATCAGCAACATCGGCAGCAACCCCTTCGTGTTGGGTATTCACCGCTCGGTACCCGCCGCGAATGTGCAGGAATTCATTGATTACGTTCGCAAGAATCCTGGCAGGTTCAACTATGCGTCGGGTGGATCGGGCAGCGTGTCCCATCTGTCAGGAGCGTTATTCGTGAAGCGGGCAGGAATCGAGATGGCCCACGTGAGCTATAAGGGCGGGTCGCAGGCTGTAGTGGACCTTCTTGCCGGCAATGTGCAGATGTATTTCGGTAACTTTTCCGAACTGGTGCCGCACGCGAACGGTGGACAGATCCGCCTGATCGGTGTCTCGAGCGAACAGCGCGTGGCCCAGTTGCCCAATGTTCCCACCATTTCAGAGTCGGGACTCGCAGGCTTCAAGACCATCACCTGGAACGGACTGCTCGCGCCGGCTGGCACGCCGCAGGCAATTATTGATCGCGCCGCGTTGCTAACCCGCGAAGTGGTTGCCAGCGAAAGCGCTCGCGCCCGCTTCACCCAGATTGGCGTCGATCCAATCGGCAGCACCCCGGCCGAGTTTGCGGCCACGCTGCGCGCCGATCTGCAAACCTGGGCTGAAGCGGCCAAGGTCGCCAATCTCAAGATGGAGTAAGCCTGATGACTGGTGCTGCAACCGGACGAAGCAGTCTCGACGCGCTGGCCACCCGCGCGAAGATTGGCGTGATCGTGCCAGCCACCAACACCGTTGTGCAACCCGAGATGGAGTCAATGCGTCCGCCGGGGGTCACCAACCATGTCAGTCGGATGCTGTTGCCGCCCCGGCCTTATGACGATATGAAGGAATATCGGCAGGCGTTGGAAACCGAGCGAGGCGGTCTTGAGGAGGCGCTCGATCTGGTGATGAAATGTGAGCCGCATGCGCTGGCGCACGGACATTCCATTCATTCGTTTAGGGGAGATCGGGCCCGGGCCGAGGCCGAGCGGCAGCGACTCGAGGTGCTGAGCGGCGGGGTTCCGTTCATCACTCCCTCGGTGGCGGTGCTCGAAGGTCTACGAGCCATCGGCAATCCGCAGGCGCTCGGCGTGCTCACGCCGTACTGGCCGCCGGCCGATGCGCTGATCGCAGAGTTCTTCACCGCATGTGGGTACCGGGTGCTCGCCACGCACGGACTCGAATCGAAAGGGCCGATTTCGGTTGCACAGTTCACGCCCGCACAGATTCTGGCGGGGTTCGACCGCTTGGCGGATACCCCGGGAATTGAAGCCTTCGTTCATGTGGGCACCAATCTGCCAGTCAGTGCCATGACGGCTCAGATCGAAACGCGTCTTGGACGGCCGCTCATCGGGGTCAACGTAGCGACCTATTGGCTCGCTTTGCGGCGCGCGGGCATTAGTGATGCGTTAAGCGGCTTCGGGCTGCTCGCGGAACGTCACTGAACGTCTCGGGGTCGCCCACGCATCGCGGGCCCGGCCGGGCGTGCATGCCCGGCCTTTCGAGTCCTCGCGCAAAGCACGCAGGTGCTTTGCTTTCTGGACATCCAAAACAAAAAGGCCGACTTCGCCGGCCTTTAGAATGGTGCCCAGAAGAGGACTCGAACCTCCACAGTGTTGCCACCGCTAGGACCTGAACCTAGTGCGTCTACCAATTTCGCCATCTGGGCCTCGATAGCCTTTCGGCATCTAGGTGGAGATTCTAATGAAGATCAACGGATTGTCAAACCTGGGTTGGGCAAACTTATGCCCACTCATCCGGAGGCGCTGACGAGTGACCGAAGCAGACCGGGCTCCGCCCACCCGCGAAACCATTCTTGAGTGCCTGAGGGTGGCTGATGTGCCGCTTACGCCCTCGGACCTTGCGCAGCGCCTGGGCGTGACTGCTGCGCAGAGCGATCCGCTGCTGCGCCGCCTCGCAGCGATGGAGCGCGACGGCCAGCTCCTGCCCAACCGAAAGGGTGTGCTGCTACTCGCAACCCGGCTCGATCTGATCGCTGGACGGGTCCAGGGGCACCGGGACGGTTTCGGATTCCTTCTGCCAGACGCCGGCGGGCCCGACCTGTTCCTGTCGCCTCGCGAAATGCAAAAGGCAATGCATAGAGACCGGGTGCTGGTTCGCCGGGTGGGGTACGACTCGCGAGGCAGACCCGAAGGCAGCATCGTGGAGGTGACCGAGCGAGCCCATCGCCGACTGGTGGGGCGGTTCGTCAATGAGCGCGGCGTGCACATCGTGATTCCGGAAGATCAGCGGATCAAACACGACATCATCGTTGCTCCGGCTGATACGGGCGGTGCGCAGCACGGCCAGGTGGTGACGATTGAAATCGTGAGCCCGCCCGCGAACGGTGCCCCGCCTATCGGTCGTGTGGTGGAGGTGCTGGGTGAAATCGGTGACCCCGGCATGGAAATCGAAATCGCTGTTCGGAAGTTTGATGTCCCGCATCAGTTCCGGCCGTCAGCCGTCGAGCAGGCCTCACGGTTTGCCCCGCGGGTGCGCCCCGCCGACATTCGCGGCCGCGTGGATCTGCGCGATGTCCCGCTGGTCACGATTGACGGCCAGGATGCGCGTGACTTCGATGATGCCGTCTACTGTGAACCCATCGAGTTCGACACGCAGGAGATGCCGGTTCTGGACGGCGGTCTGGGCGCGGGTGCGCAAGCATCGGCGTCAGGCGCGGGCCTGAAGACACCGCACGCTGGCGCGGGTGCGGCAACCAATCTGGCTGCGGCCGAAAGCGCCGCGGCAGGCAGGCGCAGGCGCGCGGCCACCCCGAAACGCAAGGACGCCGGATTCCGCCTGCTGGTTGCGATCGCCGATGTGTCTCACTACGTGCGTCCCGGGGACGCTCTCGATACCGATGCGCTGGAGCGTTGCACGTCGGTCTATTTCCCGCGTCGCGTGGTCCCAATGCTGCCCGAGGCTCTGTCGAACGGGCTCTGCTCACTCAATCCCGATGTCGACCGGCTGGTACTGGTCTGCGATCTGGTGGTGGACTTGCAGGGACGCATACGCGCCTACCAGTTCTATGAAGCCGTGATGCACTCAGCCGCCCGGCTTACCTACGACGAAGTCTGGACGCTGCTGTCGGGCGCGGCGGTGCCCCGTACTACGGGGGTGGCCAATCGTGCCGCGCTTCTACCCCATCTGCAGCAGTTGCACGAACTCTATCGGGTATTTGCAGGCGCGCGGTCGCGGCGCGGTGCGCTCGAGATCGAAATCATTGAGACCAAGATCGTCTGCGATCCGCTCGGGCGGATCGAACGTATCGTGCCGTCGGTGCGTAACGACGCGCACCGGCTGATCGAGGAGTGCATGCTGGCCGCCAATGTGTGTGCGGCTGACTTCCTGCAGCGCCGCGAACATGCAGGGCTGTACCGCGTGCACGAGGGTCCAACCCCCGAGAAGCTTGCGCGGCTGCGCGAGTTTCTGCGCAGTGTTGGACTGTCTCTCGGAGGTGGCGATCAGCCTACTCCTCACGATTACGCCACCCTGGCCGCTGCTGTGCGGCTGCGACCCGACAACGCGCTGCTTCAGTCCATGCTTCTGCGATCGATGCAGCAGGCGATCTATTCGCCTGACAATAGCGGCCATTTCGGCCTCGCCTATGCTGCCTATACGCACTTCACCTCGCCGATTCGTCGCTATCCCGACCTGCTTACCCACCGGGTCATCAAAGCGCTGCTGGGTGATGCCCGCTATCAGCCCCGGGTCGGTGAATCCGCCGAGCCCGGACTGCTGCTGCAACCGCTTGCAGAACTCTGTTTGGCTAAAGGCAGCGTTTCGCGCGGTAGGCGTCGCACCACAGAGAGCCAGCATGCTGAAGCGCTCGAAACGTGGCGTACGCTCGGCGCGGTGTGTTCGGCTAACGAGCGGCGGGCTGACGAGGCCTCGCGCGATGTCGAGGCCTGGCTTAAGTGTCAATTCATGCGCGGACGGGTTGGTGAACAGTTTCGTGGTTGTATCACGGGTGTGGCGCCATTCGGATTATTTGTAACGCTCGATGACCTGTTCGTGGAGGGGCTGGTCCATGTGTCCGAGCTCGGAGGCGAATATTTTCAGTTCAACGAGGCTGCGCACGAACTCCGGGGCGAGCGCACCGGTCGGCGTTTTCGGCTCACCGACGAACTGGCGGTCCAGGTGTCACGGGTCGATCTCGAAGCGCGGCGGATCGAATTCCGGATGGTTCAGCGCGCCTCGGAATGGGCGAAGGGTGCGCCACGGCAACGGCCTGGCAGTGCGGGGGTGATCGACGACGCCAGTCCTGAGCTGATATCCCCCATTTCCGCAGGCGGTACGTCGGACCAACCATCGGCTGTCGACCCGGTAATAAAGCGCCCGCGCAAAGCAGCGTCCGCCAAAACCGAGTCTGTCGAACGAGCAGGGGGTGACCGGCTGGCTGCCCGCCGCAAGCGTCCTGGCCCCCCGCAGCGCAAAGGCCCATCGGGTCGTCGCAGCAAGCGAAGGTAGCGAACCATGAGAATTTTCGGGTTCCACGCGGTGCTGGCTCGCCTCAAGCGTGATCCTGGTGGGATCACTGAGCTCTACGTCGATACTGGCCGGAATGATCCCAGGATGCGCGAGCTGGAGCGGCTGGCTCAAAACGCTGGTGTGACCCTGCACGGCGTTGATGGCCAGCGAATCGAACGTATGTGCGCCGGCAAGCGTCATCAGGGTGTTGTCGCTTTGTCGGAAGTGAGCGCACCTAGCGTCACGCTTGATGAGTTGATCGAGGGTTTGGATTCCAACCCGCACGCTCCAATCACCCTCCTGCTGTTGGACGGTGTGACCGATCCACGTAATCTGGGCGCCTGTCTGAGGGTGGCGGACGGGGCGGGTGTCTCCGCCGTGATCGCACCCAAGGATCACGCCTGTGCGCTCACTGAGGCTGCGATTCAGACCTCGAGCGGGGCTGCCGAGAGCGTACCTTATCTCATGGTGACCAATCTCGCGCGCACCATCGATACGCTCCAGGAACATGACTTTCAGGTAATCGGCGCTGCCGATGAAAGCGCAGACGATCTTTATGCTGCGGAGTTGAGTGGTCGAATCGCTTGGGTGCTGGGAGCTGAGGGCAAGGGGCTCAGGCGTTTGACGAGAGAGCGCTGTGACAGCCTGGTACGCATCCCGATGCACGGGCAGGTTGAGAGCCTGAACGTATCGGTGGCGGCCGGGGTGATCCTGTATGAAACGCTCAGGCAGCGACAGATACTGAACCGCGCTCAGCCGGCTGGCTGACTGAATAGCGCGTAAACCGACGGAACGAGCGCCGTGCCATGCCGGCGGCGTTGCTGCTCGCGAAAGCGCCACGGCGGCATGGGCTCGGGTTGCGCCCACAGGCCCAGCCCGGTATCGCGCGCCTGCTGCTCGGCGCGTGCGTACTCTCGGCGCTCGCGCGGCGCCTGCTCGGATTCATAGCGCTTGTAATGCCACGCCATGCCCGCGCGCACCTGTTCCAGACCCACGTCCGTTTCACCCGCCAGCACCCGGGCCACGGTACGGCCATACGGGTCACGCTTGACCGGAATGACGGTGAGCGGTTTGCCCTCGACGAGCGAGAGCAGCGATCGGCGCGCGATATCGCCAAAGAGCTGGCTTTTCTCAGGCGCATCGATGGCCGACAAGCGAACCGGGATCCGTCTGCCGTCTTCGGTGCGAACGACGAACGAGTCGCCATCCGACAGATGTTGAATACGTGCCTGAAAAGGTACCTCGCGCTCAGGGCGGTTAGGCGCTTCGATGGAGGGTTGGGTCCCCGTCCACTGAGCGAGCGCAGCAGCCGGGACGATCAAAGCAAGGAGCGCAGCGATCAGGTTCATGTCGCCGATTATAGGTCGCTCAGCCGCTGCAATCAGCGGGTTTGAACGGGCGTACGCTGCGCCCACTCCGAGCGAGGGAGACTGCCTGCGCGATCGGGCGGGCGAGCACGCGGGGTGCTCGTACCGGACCGTCAGGAGCGGAAATGAGTCATACCGGAACGATCATTTCGCGCGAACCCGTCACCTGCACTGAGGATATTCGCCTGCGGCAGGTGGGTGCACTGATGCGATCCATGCATGCTGGTTCGGGGGACCGAGCACCATCCCTCTCAGGGGGCGCGTGTGCGGCCCTGATCGTTACGGTGACCGCAGCCGTACCGCCAGCGACATCAATGCGACGGCGTTGAGCTCTGCGAGCAGGGCTCCCAGGGGCGTTCGCGATCAGCCATTCAACCTCGGTTGCGATGAGAGTCAGCCGGGTGAGCACCCGTTCACCGAATGCCGCGCTGACGGCGCACATCCGGGCTCCGACTCCCCTTCCGGAGTGTTCCGGCCGCATGTCGGTGACACCTTCTATCCTTTGGCGCTGTACGACGTGCAACAGATCCTGCGTCGGATAGCTTGGATCCGCCGGTCGGAAACAAGAGGTGTGTGAACAGGTTGGGGTTCGCCGTAGTAATGAATGAATACCGCGTGGGTGGATGCTGGTCACCGCTACGACAGTGTTCTTGATACCGCGCGCTCATGGTGTTATTCGAGGTCGATGCGCGCCGAAGAGCGTATTGCGGTATTCCTGCTGAACCTGTAGCAGCGCATGGCGTCCCGGGGCTATTCGGTTACCCGATTCCTGCTGCGTATGACGCGTAAAAAAGTCGGCAGCCTGATCGCCTACCTGTCTAAACGGTGAAACGATTCCGATTTTGCAGGGCGTCCACGAGCGCCTGTTCATTGACCGGCTTTCGGACCAGCTGCAGGCCGTGCGCGAGCGCTTGCCGCTCCAGGTCAGCGGAGGTGTCGGCTGTGAGAAGCAGGCATGGAAGATTGGGCTGGGCCAGGCGAGCAGCGAGCGCGAGCGCCAGCCCGTCGGGCTTGCTGTTGAGGGTGCAGTCGGTGATAAGGAGCGCCCACTCGCCCGATGACCCCAGACGCGCGAAGGCTGCGGAGGCATCCGTTGCGATATCGGTATGCCAGCCTCGTGCCTCAAACAACGACTGCAGGGCTTGCGCCACCTCCGCGTCGTCATCAACCAGAAGCACCTTCGCACGTGGTGCGGGTGGCGCGTCCGCCTCAAGCGCTACCGTTGCGTTGGCTGCTTTAAAGCGATCGAGTGTGCTGCGGATCGGGAGCGTTTCAGTGACCGCGCGCGGTGAGTCGTCAGGGGCTGTGCGATCAAGGGCGAAGCTGATCTCGAAACGGCTGCCACGCGTTCCGTCGGAGCGCGCGCAGACCCGGGCATCGAGCAGTTGTGCGAGCCGTCGCACCATTGCCAGACCAAGGCCGAGTCCGGGCGGGGAGCGGCGCTGAGGTGAGCTGATCCGTACGTGCTCATCGAAAATTCGCTCAAGGTGCTCCGGCGCAATTCCGATTCCAGTGTCGGTGACGCTGAGCACGCAGCGCTCGTCCCATGAAGCTGCGAGTGTCACTGCGCCGCGGTCGGTATAGCGCATCGCGTTGTCGAGCAGGTTGCGAAGAAGTCGTGCAACCAGAATCCGGTCAGCCAGAATTCTGATGGGTGCGCAGCTCACCAGGAGCGTGAGGCCGCGTTCTTGTGCGCGAGGCTCGAATTCCTCTCGCAGCGCCTCGAATAGTTCTTCCACCGACAGCCACTCGTGCTGCGGCTGCATGGTGTTGCTTTCCAGGCGGGACAGATCCAGCAGACTGGCAAGCAGATCGTTCAGCGTGGTGATCGATCGATCGATCGCTGAAATCAGCGGCTGGAGCGCCGGATCCTGGCATCGCTCACGGACCAGCGTGACGAGCAGTCCCAGCGACGTTGCAGGCTGTCGCAGGTCATGGCTTGCAGCAGCCAGGAAACGGGTCGCGCTGCGCCCGGCCCGGACTGCCTGCTCGCGCTGCTCCGCAAGTCTGCGAGCCAGTTGTCGGATGCGATGTTTGCGTCGCATGGCCTGCAGAAGCGCGCGGCTGAGGGTCGCGGACAGGCGGGCGAGGAGTGCCCCGTAAAGCAGGACACCGACGGCAACCAGACTCGCGGGCACGCCTGGGGCGAGCGCCCACGCCACGGCGAGCTGTGCGAGCACTGCGCCGCCAAAGAGCAGCGCATGACGCGGAAACGGTGCATAAGTCAGTACACCGAGGGCCAGCCAGGCGAAGATCAACACGGTGAGGACCAGGCGGCTGGTGTGGTCGACCTGCGCGAACAAGAGGCCTGCGCATGCCCCGATCAGTAGTCCAGTCAGCCCCGCGGTGAGATTGAAGATGCCGGCAATCGACACCATATCGGCGTCGTCGCGGCGGCGCCGCGTCATGAACCGTGCGGCGCAGACCGACCGAAGGAGGAGTGTTGCGCCTAACAGCAGGCTCCAGGCAATGAGCTGATCGGCGGCGATACTGGGGTGTAAGTTGACCAACACCAGACAGATCATCGGGATGCCTATGGCTGGTTCCAAAACCGCCTGGCGCGCCTGTAGGTGGCATCGCTCGGCAAGCATTCGCGTGGCAAGCTTCAGGTGGTCGGCGTGGCGCTCGGCGGCGACGTCGCTGGGGGGCTGTTCGGTCATGGGCGTGTGTGGGGCCGCGCAAAGCGGCGAAGAGCGTTCGGGCGAACGACGGTCGAGTCTAGGCGGCGGAGCCGCGCACGAGTCCGGCCGAGCAGTCGAGGCCTTACGGCCTAGGCGCTAGCGCCGGCCTTCGACTACTCAGCGCTGATGCGCTTGCCCGAGCCATTGACGGGTCCTCGCGGTTGGCTGAAGACTCGGCAAAGCTGAGCCTGGACGCGCGTCGGACCCAGAATCTGCTGGTCGAGGCTGATCTGTGGGCAGCGCGGCGGGGCGCGGTTCAGGTGACGCAAGCCCGCGTGATGGCTTCGCTCACAGCGCGCCGTGTCCGTAGTGGTGAGATCAGACGTCGCATAGAAGGCGTGATTCTGTCGAAAACGCTTCTGATCGACACCGACGGCGCCCGCGTTACGAAAGTCAACGTGCTTGCTGTGATGGCGTTGGGCGGAGAGGTGCGGGCGATTGGCGCGGTGAACGAGAAGATCGAGGGCTTTTTCGACGTCGGCGAAGCGCGTGTCGCGAAGCGGTGCGAAATAGGTCGCCCGCGACCGATCAATGGGGTCGTGATTCCGGCGGCGTTTCTACAGCGTGGGCGCGGCCCCAGAGCGGGCGCGCCGGCCGCATCGAGGCAGGCCCCTCAGACGCCCATCTCGGTAAACACCTTACGTGCCACGCGGAAGGCATCGAGTGCCGCCGGTGCGCCGCAATAGACCGCGGTGTGGAGCATGATCTCCTTCAACTCGTCGCGTGTCAGGCCGTTGCGGATAGCACCGCGCAGGTGAATTTCGAGCTCATGCGGGCGGTTCAACGCGATGGTCATGGCTACCGTGATCATGCTGCGCGAGCGATGATCCAGGCCGGGTCGGGTCCAGGACGCACCCCAGGCGTGTTCGGTGATGTAATCCTGCAGATCGGCGGTGAGGTCGTCGGCGCTGGTGAGCGCCCGGGACACGTATTCATCCCCAAGCACCTTGCGGCGCGCCTGCAAGCCCTTGCGCCATGTGTCAGACTTTATGTTCTCGTCGAATTCCATGTTGGCGTTTCCTTTCGTTTAACCACTCACCATTCCTGCGCAACTGG
>SYIM01000155.1 GCA_005798775.1 Burkholderiales bacterium | reverse complement strand
TTTGACGCTTACCTCCGCCGGTGTGCTGTCGGGGACGGCAACCGCCGATGCCAGCCCGGTCTCGATCACGGTGAGGGCGACCGACTCGGGATCGCTGTTTGCCGAGCAGACGTTTACGCTCGGCGTGGTCTCAGCGCCGGTGCTGCAAAGCTTCACGGTGACTGACCCGGTCCCGTCGGCGACGGTCGGCAAGTCTGGCGATGACCTGACCTTTGTCCTGAAATTTACCGAGGCGGTGACTGTCACGGGCGTGCCCAAGGCCACCTTTAAGGTGATGAGCGGCGGGCTGGCCGCTACCACGTTCGATGCCACCTATGGTCAGGGGACAGGCACCGACAACCTTACGTTCACCGCCAAGGCGCCGAACGCGAGCGGTACGTTCGAAGTTGGCGGGTTTACTCTCACCAACGCCACCATCATCGGGAATGTCTCAAAGCAGCCTCTGGTCGCCACCAGTGTGGGTCAGACGCTTGCAGGTTATACGCTGGACAGTAAGCTGCCAACGATTCAGTCGCCTTCGAACACAACCATCTCGGTGGCTGAGAACGCTACAAAAATCGCAGATCTGGCTGCTGACGAGTCGGTGACGTGGTCAGTCACGGGTGCGAATGCGTCGGGCTTCACCATCGCGGGTACGGTACTCAGCTTCGCAGCGCTCAAGAACTTCGAGGTGGAAGCTGACCGCACCACGATCCTGACGCTGGCTGCGACTGACCCTGCTGGAAATCAGAAAACGGCCAGCCTCACAGTCAACCTCACCGACGTCAACGAGTTCCAGGTCTCCAAGCCGGCGGATTCCAACGCGGCGACCAATACCGTAACCGAGAACGCTACGGCCGGTACTGCTGTCGGCGTTACCGCAGCGGCAACAGACGCCGATGGATCCACCAACGCTCTCACCTACATGCTGGTGAACGCAAACGGCACGACTTACACGGGAACGGAGTTTGCGGTTAACGCCTCCACCGGTATCGTGACCGCGTCGGGAGCGATTGACTTTGAGGCGAGTTCCACGACATCTCGCACCATTTATGTGAAGGCGACCTCAGCCGACGGGTCGTCACAGGTCAGCGACGCGATTGTCATTGCGGTGACCGATGTGAATGAGAAGCCGACGGTCGTCGCGTCTTCACCCACCGAATACACCGCTGTGGTGGGTCTTGCGCTTACGAATGCTTCTATCGCGGGCTGGTTCAGCGACCCGGATGCGAGTACGGGTAACAACGGAAAGCTCACCTATTCGGCCAAGGCAACCGCTGATATGCCAACCGGCTTGCCTAGCGGTCTGACCCTTGCCTCTGCGACGGGTGCTCTCACAGGAACCGTGAGCCAGACCGGCTCCAAAACGGTCACGATCGTTGCAACCGACGGAGGAAATCTTTCGGTGGAAAAGACGGTGACGATGAACGCAGTGACCGCGCCGACGCTGGCCGCCAGCGCGTTGGATGGCGTCACCAACCTCGACCCAACGTCCAACATCGTGCTGAAATTCAGTGAAGCCGTAAACCCCTCCGCGCTGAAGTACATCCGTTTGGTCAATGACGCCAACAGCACTGCGGTGAACGGCTTCCGTACCGAATCAGCAACCAATAGCATCCAGATCGAGGCGACTTCATCTCAGGTCACGTTCTCCACTGACAAAAAAACGGTCATCATCAATCCCACCGCTGAACTTGATCTAGCGAACAATTTCCATGTGGAAATCGATGCGGGTGCGTTTATTGGGGTGGCCAGCCTCCAGGGCACGCCGGTTCTCAGCGATTCCACCGTGATTAATTTTTCTACGGTGGTACCAAAGTCACCGACCTCCCTCTCGCAACCGGTGGCAACCGACGGCGCTGCATCTCAGATCATGGCCACTGACGGTACGCTTGCGACGAGCCGGCTCTGGCTTGATATCGAGAATCTCGGCAACCCCGCTTCGTCGAACAAGGTGCCGCTGAATGTCGGATCCAACAGCGTTGCGATGGTAGCGAAGGACTACGACCCTACCGGTCCAACAGCGGGGGGATACGACGGCATTAAGACCGGTGATATTTTCCTTGCGGTCACTGGATTCTCAGCCGATGACCTGCTTTATATCGACAACCAGAGCGCAGTCGCCAATAGTCTGGACACCGCAAACATATCGAACGGAGGATCTGCACCGTCCACGATTCAGTTTGCAGGCACCGGGCTGGGAGGCTTCGTCGACATCACGATCGCTACCAGTGTTGCGGCGTTCGACACGGTGTCCGGCTTCAAGACGCTCTTGCAACTGGCCCAAACCGCTTCTTCCCCCGTGATCTCTGCCTGACGAGGGCGCCATGCCTATCAAACGCACCAAGTATTTCGTATTGCCGGCAGCCGAAGGGTCCACCGGCGCGAACTTCACAGACTTCGACCTCGCGCTCGGTTCAGTCGCACTCACTGGGCAGGAGGTGACGTTTGTCGGGTCGGCGCTGGTGGACGCTGTCTTCGTCCGCCCGGGAGTCTCGATCGACTTCGTCCTGAGCGGGTCCGGGTCTGACGCGGTCTATTTCTCTGGTCGCTATGCCGACTACAGCGTGACCCTCGCGGGCACCAACATGACCATCCAGCGGGGGGCGGATAGCACACTGGAAAAAGTAGTGCTCACCAAGGCCGGCACCGTCGCGATCAGTGATCGGCTGATCTTCGCAGACGGAACAGTCAATTCTCTGTCGCTATTCAACAGCCTCAAGGCTGTTGACCCGGTGACGATGTCCCCGCCCAGCGGAGAGACCTCGCAGGCGACTCAGATCGCGAGCCCGCTTGACTCAAGCATCAAGGCTTTCGCTTTAGGTGACAGCGGCGACACCTTCGCGCCGGGCAAACCAGGCGTGAAGATGACCCTGGTCGGCAGTTTGTACGCGGACACGGTCTACATCGCTGACGGTAGCACTGTCGATGCCACACTTCTCGGTTCGGGAAAGGACGTCATCCACTTCCGGGGTAACTGGGGCGATTACGCCAAATCAGTTGCCGGAAACTATGTCACATTCACGCGCTCCATTAACGGCGTCACTGAAAACGTCAAGGTCAACAGCGGCTCTGGTGGGCTCAATGATCAGCTGGTTTTCGCTGATGGCGCGGCGGGTAGTCAAGCAGCTAAAACAGCGCTAGTCGCAGCCGGAGCAAACGCTGCCGGCGTAGTGTTGTCTTCCCTCACCGATTTCGATGGTGCACTTCGTACTCCCGGCCTTGGCCTGGGCCCGACAGCCAGTGCACTCGACAACGTTTCTAACCTCGACGTTAGTTCGAATATTATTCTCGTTTTTCCCGAGGCTGTTACCGCAGCGCCGGGTAAAGTCATTCGGATCGTAAACGTTGGCGGTTCGGGGTTCCGGGGCGAAAATACGGTCAACACGCTGGACATCGCGGTTGATTCGACCGCCCAAGTCCAGATATCGGGCGCAACTGTCACCATCAACCCCTCAGTTGATCTGGATTTCGGAAATAACTATTACATCGCGATGGACGCCGGAGCTTTCACCGGCGCGAGCGGAAAATTGAGTCAGGCCTTTGAAGGCGTTTCGACGCTGAATTTCTCGACTGTCGCCCCCGGGACCACCAGCTCGAATTTGCCAAACGCGAGCAACGCTGCGCCCTCCGTTATTATGGGGAGTGATGGCAAGTTGACTGCGAGTTATTCTTACCTTGATATCGAAGGAATAGGCAATCCGGCGGCAGGCGTTGCGACGGCCATCGACCTTTCCTCCGCGAATGTCGCGCTAGTTTTCAAGGATCATGACCCGTCGGGGCCGAACGCCAACCTTGGGTACGACGGTGTTCGGGCAGGTAACTTCAACGTGGCGGTGAGCGGGTTCGGTGCAGGCGACCAAATCTACGTAGATAACCAGAGTTCGAAAGCCAACAACCTTGCGCTGACCGCCTACTCGAACTCCGGGGCGGCGCCGACGACTATCCAGTTTGCCGGGAACGACCTCGGGGGCTTCATCTACCTAACGGTCGCCGGTTCAAATGCTGGGTTCGCGGATGCGGCCGCCGTGAAGGCGGGAATGGGTAACGTGTCTTACGACCCCATTGTGAGCGATGGTCTGGCTGCAATCGCGGCCGACACCTCACCGCCCGTCATTGGCACCGCTGCGACGCTGGGGGTGGCAGAGAACACCACGCGGGTGGCGAATCTCACTGCCAACGAGCAGGTCACATGGTCAATTGTTGGCGCCACCGGATCGCTAAGTGCCGACGCCCGCTTATTCAAGATCGAGGGTAGCAGCACGCTGTCGTTCGCAAGTGCTCCGAACTACGAGCAGGCTGGACGATTGTCGTCGTACTCGTTACGAGTCGCTGCGACCGATTCTGCTGGTAATACGTCCACGAAAGATCTGACTGTCAATGTCACTGATGTGAATGAATCGCCGGTTGCCTCCGGTTCTATCGGCGCCCAAACAGCGGCAATCGGCAAGCCCTTTACGCTGTCGCTCGCCGGGCGTCTGACCGACCCCGACTCGGCGGCCACGAGCCCTGGCAGCCTCGCCTATACGTTCTCCCCGGCGCTTCCCCCTGGGCTCACTTTTAATGAGACCAACCTTACCCTGAGCGGTACGCCAACAACGGCCTCGGCTGCCGCCACCTATACGCTGAAAGCAACCGATGGGGGGACTCCAGCGCTCAGTGCCTCCCAAAGTTTCTCCCTCAGCGTTCTGGCAGACCTGGTGGTTACCGATTTCACCGTGGCCGACTCGTCGGGAATAGCGAGCACCGGCAAGGGGGGCGACTCGCTCACGTTCAGCCTCGCCACATCTGAGGCCGTCACGGTCAATACAGGCGGAGGCACGCCTACTGCAACCTTTTCCGTTGGTAGCGCGAGCGTCGTCGCTCAATACTCGGGCGGCAGCGGCACATCCACGCTCACTTTTGTCGCGCAGGCGCCTGCGGGGTCGAGTGGCACGTTCCAGCTCAGTGCACTGTCGCTGGGAGGTGCCACCGTCACTGCGACGGGTTCTGCATCGCGTAGTCTTGCCACCAACGTGGTCGGCCAGACCTTCAACGGCTACACCCTCGACAACACGGCTCCTGCGCTGACTGTGTCTTCTCCGATCAAAGTTAACGAGAACGCTCAGGCTGTGGGTACCCTCACCACGAGCGAGCCAGTGACTTTCTCAGCGTTGTCTGCTTCAGGGGATAGCTCCCTATTCAGCCTCAACAATGGGGTGCTCAGCCTCAAGAGCGCAATGGGCCAGAACTTCGAACAGACCGGTCGAGCTAACACCTACTCACTCCCCATCACAGTGACCGATGCGGCGGGTAACACCACAACACGGACCATCGCGGTGGAGCTTCAGGACGTTAACGAGTTTCAGGTTGCGGCGGTCACCGATCGCAACACTGCCGCCAATTCGGTCATGGAGAACTCACCAGTAGGAACCCCGGTTGGCTACACCGCATCCGCCACGGACGCGGATGGCTCGAACAACACCGTTTCGTACAAGTTGCTGGATCCCAACGGCGTCTCGGACTACACCGGTAAAGAGTTGCGAATTGATGCGACCACCGGCGCCGTTTCGGTGGCCGGGCCGATTGATTATGAAGCCCTTACGACCAAGGCGCTGACTGTCCACGTAAAGGCTACCTCGGCTGACGGTTCTTCAAGCGTCACCGCTAGCCCAGTATCGATCACCATCCTGGATGACGTGAATGAAACCGTACCGATCGTTCTCCAAACTCCATCGGTAATCTCGCCTTCCACCACGAGCATATCCGGCACAACAACGTCCGGAGCGGTCGTCAAAGTGTTTCTGGGAACAGCCGCAGCGGAATCGGCGACCGTGACAGCCAGCTCTACAGGTGCCTGGTCGGTTCCAGTCAGCTCCCTGAGTGGTCTCGTGAGCGGATCCAACGCGGTCAAATTCACGGCAACGCTTGGAAACACGGTGGGCACACTCAACCAGAATTTCCTCTTCTCGGGCGCCCCCAGCTGGACGCAAAGCGCGCTCAAGGTTGCCTCAATTCGTGGAACGGTCGACGAAGCCTTGGCCAGCGACGGCAAGATTACGCATGCGGAGGCAATCTCGGTTCTTGATGTCGCGATCGCGGCCGCCAAGACTGCAAGTGGCGCGAACGGTGCGATCGGTGACACGATTCTCGCCGACCTGCGGGCAATTTCGCTTCGTGGTGACAGCGTGTTCACCTCACAGGATCTCACGGGCAAGGAGTCGGGCTATCTGAGCTACGTTTTTGATAAGGTGGTGAACACGTCTCCGGCGAATGCGTTCTTTACCGGCGGCACCATCACGCGCGCGCCGCTCGGGAACCTGAACAGTAACTCGCCGGTCTCTAGTCTGGAAAAGCTGCGGGATAAATGGCTGCTGGGTCGCGATCTGCCCGATCCAAGAACTGAAGGAGATACTGCCAATCCTGCGGCGACTAGCGCCTCCGGTGAGTATCGTGCCTTCGACGGTAGCCTCGTGATAGACGGATTCGGATACACCGATGTCCGGCAGGGCTCGATGGGTGACTGCTACCTGCTCGCGGGAGCCGCAGGCATCGCTGAGGCTTCAACCTATGCAAAGACGACCTCTGATCCGAAACTTGCGGATTACGCCACAGCGTTCGAGAGAATGTTCTCGGCGAATTCTGGCGCGCCCACGTGGGGCGTGCGGCTTTTCGACGTCTTCAACAAGCCGCATTGGGTGACCGTAAACAACCAGTTTGTGGTCCCCACCGGAAGCGGCGACGGTGCGCCGCCGTCTTATGCGAAGGTCCCCGTTTCGCCTTCTACAGATAAACCCGAACTCTGGGTGGCGCTGCTCGAGAAAGCCTACGCTCAGGCCAATGAAACTGGGATCCTGCAACGTGATAACTCAAGCAACGCCTTTTTTGCGATTGAAGGCGGCACGGGTGACAACCTTCAGCAAATGTTGGGTGGGGGTACGGCCTTTCTCGCCAATGGCAGGACAATTAGCTGGACGCGCGCTTATTTCGGTATGCCTGCCAGCGAGGTCAACGGACAACTTGGCAACACGCAGATCAGTGCTACATCGCTCGAAGGCGTTATGAACCTCGGGCACCCGTTTTATATCGGTTCCGGGTATGAAACCAAGATAAACGGAACGACCGGGTGGACTGGTGGGCATGCTTTCGCGGGATTTGATCCGCTTCGTACCAACCCTACCAACACCGACATCACGATTTATAACCCTTGGGGACCGACCGCTCCAACCCATGTCTCGCCGTTTCCAGACAACCTCACGACCATGAAGGCCAATGCGAAGTTGTCTCTCGCGTTTCGAGTCCCTGAGGTGCCGGTTTGGGTTACCAATCATTTCAATTCGGCCAGCAGCAAAAAGGTGGACGCGGCCAAACCTGTTTCAAAGGCTTCTGCTCTTCAGAGCACGGAGGCCAGTGGCTTGCTTAACCAAAGTTTCCTGAAAATTGGGGCGGGGGTCTCCACCGCTTACGCTGATAACGGTCCCGCAGGTAACACCGCAGACGATCGCCAGGGGCTTTTCAAACTTACCGGGAACGAAACGGGTGTCAAGGTGTTTCTGACTCCCAAGGAGGGCGCCTCATCGGTTCCGTCTTCATACCTGCAGGCCATCTCGTCGGCTACGGTGGACACTTTCCTCGCTGCGGTGGACGCAGCCAGTTCTGTGGCGAACGTCAAGTTTGTTTACCAGCCCTCCGGTGCGGTGGATATCACCGGTGATCCTGTGGCGGAAGTTGGCGTTAGCGTGGCGCTGGGCCTGCCCGCTGCAGTAAGCTCGGGAAATATCGTGTTCGCTCCGGTGAAAGAAGCCGGTGAAGTGGGTGGCGCAAAAGTCGCGACTGGTTTGGCCGCTACGGTTGTGAATACAAAGGATGCCCCCGAGGCCCATTCCATCAACATTGATACCACCACCGGTGCGGTCATGTTCATCGATGTTGAGGGCTACTGGCGGGTTGGGAAATTCGGTGAACTCAAAAGCAGCTATGTGCCGCTGACCCACACTGTTGACGGTACGGTCACCAAGGTCAACCACGACACCTTCGAGGCCTCAGCGAAGGCGGCGCAGTTCATTTTCGATTCCGACGGAAAGACCGTCGTAGGATTTGAGGTCATTGCTGCCTCGAATGAAAACCCGGACGACCTCTTTGTGCTCTATTTCGACAGCACCGGGCAGCTGGTCGGCTCCGAGTATCTCAGCCCCCAGGAAGAGCTCGAAGCGGAGGCTGAATACCTCATCGATGCGAATGAGAGCGGTTCGCTGGGCAACGAGCCGTTCTTCCTTGCCGAGGGTATTGCGGGTGCGCCTGACCTCTATGCCGATCCCTTCGGAGACCTGGCGCTGCTGACCGGCCATAGCAACGGGGCGGCTGTCTACCTTCCGATCACCATCTCGCTGGTTGTTGAAGCGGGCAAGCCGGCCGAGATCCATCCTATCAATCTCTACGACTTCGAGGATGGCATCGAATTCACTGCGGTGGTGAAGGCGCCCAACGCGACGGTTGCTGATCCTAAATATTTGCTCTACCTCCAGTTTGGCAACGATAACGTAGCAACCGTCACCGTGCAAAAAACTGGTGCAATTTTGCTCGATAGCGAAGGCGAAGTTTTGGTGGGCGCGCCGCTCACGGCGGTGGAAGAGGCCGAACTGGAGAAGGCCTCCGGCATCGACTTGGGCCGGGATGGTGACACTGCTGCGGAGTCCCCGCTCATTACGGGTAACGCTGAAGACAATACCTTTGATTCGCGCGGCGATGGCACTAAAGACCGCTACAAGGACAGCACGGGTGATGACACCTACCTGGGTGGCGAAGGCGATGACCTGCTGATTGGCATTTTGTCGGGTGAACCGAACTTTGCCTCGCGCGGTGTCAATGTGTTCTTCGGCGATGACGGTAACGACCGTTTCGCTGGAATGGGTGAAGGAGATATTTTCCTTGCAGGACTAGGCGACAAGGATTCGGTATGGGTGAATGGCGCGCGGGCGGCATTCGAGATCCTGCTTGCCACGCCTGAGCAGATGGCGCTTGCGCGTGCTTTCGATGAATCCGTAACTGCAGGCTATGTGGTTCGCGAAATCGCAAGCGGATCGATCGCGGCGGTGTTTGACGCCGAGCTGATCGAGTTTGCAGTAGGTGGCTTTAGCGGGCAGTTGAGCAGCCTAGCAACGCCCTACACCTACGTGCAGTAAGGCGTCGAAACCGAACATTCCCGGGGTGGCGTTGTGCCTCCCCGGATGGGCAGGTTAGGCGTGGCGGCCAGCCGACATGACGGATGAAACCCAGCCGACCTGTGCTGGCAGGCAGTGACGCTTCAAATCGAACTGTTGCTCGACCCGGGCACGCGCATTCGAGCCCAGCCGCTCGCGCAAAGCGGTGTCGTCCAATAATTCGCATACTGATTTGACCAGCGCCCCCTGGTCGAAAAAATCCACCAGCATGCCGTGTTCGCGATCCGTGATCACCTCTTCCACCGGGGCGGTGCGGCAGGCCACAATCGCGCACTGAATGCTCATCGATTCGAGCAGGCTCCAGCTGAGCACGAATGGGTAGGTGAGATAGACATGCACGCGGCTGAGTTGCAGTAGCTGAACGAAATCAGCGTATGCGAGCCTACCTACGAAGTGCACGCGTGACATATCGAGCTGATCGCGCACTTCGTCAAGAAAGAGTCCGCGCCAGGTTTTGCCCCGAGGAGCTGCCGCGCCATAGCTGGTGCCGTCACCCCCCACGATCAGCACCCGGGCGTTCGGCCGTCGGCGTAGCAACTCCGGAAGCGCGCGCATGAACACGTGATAGCCCCGAGAGGGCTCGACGTTGCGAATGACGAAGGAGACGATTTCTTCGCGACGACTTAGCGTCATTTTGTCGCGCAGCTTCATGACGACCGAGGGATTCGGGCGCAGCGCATCGGTATCAATACCGTCGTGGATCACCTCGATCGTTGGCTGCACCCGTTGGGGGTAGAGACTTTTCTGCCATTGAGTTGGCGAGACGCCACGTACCGCGTCTTCGAGCGCCAACAACTGATTGACGTTTTTGACGCGCAGTCGACCGCCGTTTGAAAGGGGGTCGCCCGCCGATGGAAACTCGGGGTCGAAACCCACGTCGGCGCCCTGGCTGCTGTAGTAGAACTCGCAGTAAAGGCCGATCGGCGCGTTGGGCCATATTTCCTTCAGGAGCAGTGTTTCCCCCCAGCCGGGATGGCCGATGATGGCATCCGGCTCAAATCCCTGCTGTTTAAGTTCCGCAGCCTTCCGCGCAAGCGCCTCAGCCCGCACAAGTTTGGGCTGAAGGTCTGTCAGCCACGGATGCGAGGTGGTCTCGGCGGGCGGCTTGACCTGATAGCCGACGACATCGACCCCCTGCCAGCGAACGCTTTCGCCGATGCGGATGGCGACGACACGATTGGCCGGATCCCGCGCCAGTGCCGGCGCCAGATGCCGGTATTGACCAGGAAAATTCTGGTGAATGAAGAGATAATTGGGCATGCGTCATTTTCGCCGGAAATTCTTGCGCGAGGCGAGGGGGCTGGGCTACCGCGAGCAGGTATGCTTCAAGGTTGCGTTTGTGCCGTTGCGCTGAGTCAACCCCCTCGTTATGTCAGCACCTGCCGAATTTCTCATCAGCCGCCCATTACTGGTCCTTACCGATTACCAGAACACGACCGCGTTCAGTACGGCTGTGGCCATGAGCGCCCAATCAGGGGTGTTGGCCACCACGTTGGCGAGCGGCACGGCAAGCGCGGTTCGTGGCGCCTCGATGTCGCTGCCTAACCTGATTCAGTTGCTGGACACACTTCCTGGCACCACGCAGCCAAACCTGAACACGGGTCGCGCGCCGTTTTTTTCCCTCCCCCTCGAAGTCACGCCTTATTTCGGAAGCGCTGTGCGTGGCACGCTCGAGCTAGGGGCGACCATCGGAGTGCTGCTCGACAACGTGAGTGGCAAGATCCCAGTGGTCATTCAGACTGACTCGGAAAACATCACACGGGTCCGGGTTGATGGTGCTCAGGCGAAGATCAAAACCGGGGTCCGTATCGATCTCGTCGATGGTCTTGAACTTGGTGCCACCCGCATAGACGACGCAGGGCGTGCATGGCTTGACCTGCGCTTTCTGACGCTGTTCTCGTATGTTACCGAAGGTGCGAACCTCCTCACCATCGCCCTCCAGGGTTCTGAGAAGGCCGGGCGATTCTTCCTTCGCTTCAACGGGCTTCCCCTGGCGCTGGACGATGCTCCTGTGCTTGAGCTTCAAGCGAACGTGGTGCTTGATTTTGCCCCCAATTTCGCACCGCGTCTGGATCTCGCGGGCGGCGCTTCGGTGCGCTCGTACGTGGCTCAGGCAGGAAGACCTTTAAATTTTGGAGCTGATTTCTTTTTCAGCGCTGATTTCACGGCTGGCAGCCTGGGTGGCCTCGATCTGTTTGACCCGATCGAGAACCTGTCAAGCACTACGAGCGGATCCTTGTCGGCCACCCCGCTGCAGGACTGGCGGCAGTACGTACCGAAGCCGGTACTCATGTCCATGCCTGCGGTCGGCGACGTGAGGCTCGCCAGCGGTGAGGTAGTCAGTTTCCCGCCGCTCGAGTCGGTTTCGGTCAGCCTCGACAGCATCGCTGCGTCGACCGACCCAGCGAGCAGCACCGCATCGTTTGTTCGCCTGGGCGGACAGGTCTACCGGGCTCTGGGTTTTGATGAACTCGCCGGATTGCAGTTGGTGGTGGGCGGATCCGAAGCACTGGGACAACCCGCCGCAATGGTCTCGTTTGTCGTACGCGACCGCCTGGGTGCGCTATCCCCTGAATTTGTCGCGAAGTTTCAGATCCAGATTGCAAATGTATCGGGTACGGTTGTTCACGCGTTGTCGGGTTCACCGATTTCAGGGGTGGAGATATCGCTTGCGCGTTCGGGCGCCCAAGACGCAAGTGAACGCGGTGCGCTGTCAGGCGCGGCGGGCCAGTGGCGGATCGAGGGTCTGGACTTCGATCGTTTCACGGCATCTGCCCGGCATGTGGCTGTTCCGGCCGAGCTCGATCAGGCGCTCGGGGCGGGCGATGTATTAGCGGCGCTGAAACTTGCTGTGGGGAGGGGGGCTGCGCCTTCAGCCGGCTCAGCGAGCGCAGCGCCACCCGCCCCAGCCGCTGAGCAGATCGCTCGGCTGGCTGCCGACATTGATCGTGACGGTATGGTTGAGATAAGCGATGCCGAGGGCATTCTGTCCTGGGCGGCCGGGCTCGATCGCCCCGCCCAGGATGGTGTGTGGCGTTTCATGCTCCAGGGTGCCAATACGCCCCCCGCGAGCGGTCCGGGCGGTTTCGAGGTGGATATCGGCATCGGGCCACTGTTGAACTGGCTCGGGTACCTGCTGGGTGATGTGGACGGTAGCGTCGGCCGCTAGGGGATTTCAGTACCTTTCCCGTCCGAAGTTCAAAATTTATATTTATCCAGTGCCCATTCCTGGCTGAGGATGCGGCAAAATAGACGTTTTGCGACGCGGATCTAGTCTCATGTCAACCACAGTTCCTCGGCTCACAACCCCGTCTTCCATCTTCGTACTCGATTGGTCTCAAACTGCAGGCGGACAGTTCGCGCTGGAGGTTTGGGTCAAGCGCCTCGAGGGTGACACGCGTGGCGTCATTGAGGCAGCCCTTGAAATCACGCTTGAGTCAAATGACGCGTCGCTGTCTGCCGGTGCCGGAAGCTACACGCTTCCTACAGGTTGGACAGGACTGGTCGGCGGCAGTTCCACCATCATCGTCGCTCTCTTTAACAGCACAGAGTCTGCCCTGGGGTCTGGTCAGCAGGTTTTCGTAGAGCCGGTATTCGAGACTTCTGGAAAGCATCTGGGCCAACAAAAGCTTGTCAGCCTCCTGCTCGACGTGAAGCCGCTGGTGAGCCAGGTTTCTCCTATCAAGGTGGTGGTCGACACGTTCACTGATTCACTCGGCTACACGTATCCCTCCTTGGTGGGGGGCTCGCCCACCGTGTTGCCTGATTTCACGCTGACGGTCCCCGGGCTTTCCATCGTCAAGGGTGATGCGGCCGACAATCTTTCACTCGATGCGTCAGGGGCTGCGCAGGCCCTGGTGTTCGGCCTTGCAGGTAACGACACGGCGATCAATCTTTCCGCGGGCGACGCGTTTATTGGCGGCGACGGAACGGACACAGCTCGATTTCCAAATGCTCAGACCGCGTATTCGGTCAAACTGGCGTCGTCCCAAATGAAGTACGCGCTGGGCGAGGCGATTCGCGGAGCGCTCGCTGAGCCTGCTGATGCCAGCAACGCTGGGATAGCCATCCAACCAGGAGCACCGTTGTTCGCGGTGCTGCCGGCCGGGGGGGTAGGAGATCCGGTATTCGTTCAGGCTGAAGGTCTGCAGTTTGGCTCGTCCACAAGTCTGGTGAATCCGCTTCGTATGCTCAACACCGGCACGCCGGTGAAATTGGTTGACTCATCGGATCCCCTCGCCTTTGCGAGCATCCGACTGGCCCTCGCCTCGGCTGTGATGGGCGATACCATCATCGTCTCTCACCTTCACGACGAAGGCAGTCACCTGCCGCTCGATGTGGCGGTCAGTGATCTGCGAATTCTTCTGCTGAACCCCAACGCGGGATTGCTCGCGTTTCACCTCAAGGAAAGCGCCGCGGTCGAACGATTCATGCTGATGGGCAATGGTCCCGCCGACATTCGTGGCAACAGCTACGCCAATCTCCTTATCGGCAACAATGCTGACAACGTTATCGATGGTGGCGCGGGCAACGATTCGATCTTGGGCTTGGGCGGCGATGATCAACTGCAGGGTGGTACGGGCGCTGATTGGATCGATGGCGGTGACGGGTGGGATCGTGTGAACGGTGGGTCCGGAAACGACGTCTTGCTCGCGGAGGATGGCGGTAAGTATGCGGCGTCTAATGCGCCGCGGCCCAACGAGACTGACGTGCTGCTCGGAGGTTCGGGCGCCGATCTGCTTATGGCGGCTGGTTCATCTCAGGCAGCCAGCATTCGAATGATGGGGGGCTCAGGCGCAGACGTTTTCCGCCTCATGAGTCTGGAAGGGGCGGACGGTAGTGGGCAAGCGGACCTGCAGGGGTTCCGGGTCCACGTCGCTGATCTTTCATTGAGTGATGGAATCGATCTGTCTGCATTCGTTGGTGGATCCGCATACTCTCCTGACTTCAGCGCATTCACCCTTGAAGGGCGGGTAGCCGCCGTTAAAGTTTCACCGAGCTCCACTGCTTTGACTGGCGATACGAAGGTGTCGCTCGATGAGTTGTTCGTACAGGGTCTTGAGGGTCCGGGGGAGAGCGAGATGGGTCGCACGCCTGCGCCGTTCGCGCCCGTCGCGGCGGGTAGCGCGCTTTTTGTATCGCTGGTGGCTGGCGAGGCAGAACTCACCGACTCGCTCCAGCGCGCCGACGCCCTGCAAGCGCAGGGTGGGGCCCCTTACTCAAGCAGCATGCAGGAAACGGTTGATCTCGTGTCGGGGATTTACTTCGAGCACGATCGACTCCGCAGCCAATTGGAGCTTGATTTGTCGCCGGTGGGCTGACTCTTTCCGGTCTTCCGTTGAGAGGTGGCTCCACGGGGCGGTGCCATTGTGGCTTGGTGCGGTACCGGATAAGCAGCGCCGTGCTTTCCTATCGGTCTGCAGTTGGCGCAAACGGCATCTCACGGTGGAGTTTCCCCTTAATTTTGGCTCCACCGCTTGACCTGCGTCACCGTTAGTAGTCAACTCCTGTTGAGCATTCGGGAAGCTTTTCCAGAGTCCTGTTCGTCGCCTATCGGGGTACCCTTCCTGAGATGTATCTTCATTGCCTGGAGCGCATGTCATGACCTTCTCCTTTGTTTCGCCCGAGTTCTCTAATGGCGGAACGGTATTGACCCGAGGCGATGACAAGATTTCATTTGTCGTCAATGTAGACAGCGCTGCGGCCACTCAGGCGAACGCGCCGGCCTTCAAGATCGCGCCTCTCATTAAAAGCAGTGGAACCGCTTTCAACCTGGTCGGGTCGGGCAATACCTACACCCTGGACCACGCTGCGATGAGCGGAAGCGCAACGGTCTATAGACTGTTGGTGGGCTCCGGTTCCGGCGGCTCCCAGATTCGTGAAATCGAGATCACGCTGCCGGTCGGCCAGCAACTGAGCGCAGCCTCGATTGCATCGGCGTTCGCGCAAGTCCAGGGATCCAAGTCTCCCATTGCGTCGGTGACGGCTTCTGGTCAGAACCTGGTTGTCACGATGGGAGCCGACGCGCCAGAAGGTGCCACCGTCAGCCTGACCCCGGTGACGATAGAGCGGCCATTACCGTTCCTGGACGACACGGTGAGCGAGATGCTGAGCCAGCCCGTCGCGGGCGTCGAGATCGTGCCTGGATCCTATGCGGGGTCGGGCGGTCTTGCCTCAGGCGCCGCTGAAGTTCAGCACCTTGCCCTGCCAGCCGAGGTGACAGCAGGCGCGCGCTACGGGCTGACGATGGGGTACTCGAAGATTGTCTTTACGCCGGATGCCAGTACGCACACGGCGCTGGTCGCCGCTGCGAACCAGGCGCTGACGGCCCTGCCGGATGCCCCGGTTCAGCTGGCGTTGGGCACGGGGAATGCAGCTGGCAAATTGATCGTCAGCTTCAAGGACAACGGACCGCAGGATGCTGTGCAACTGGGTAAGGTGGTTGCGCTATCACCGGTCTACAACGTATCGACCCAGCGCTTTGAGCTCTCGCGGCCGATGGTTGAAGCCTCGATGAAATTCATGGGCGTTTCAAACGTCGATGCGTTGGAAGTCAAGGCCAGTGCGCCGGGGACGACGTCGCCAGGCAGCAGTGCAGTGGTGGTGATACCGGTTCCGCGAACGGATGCGGTAAGCAGTGTTGCGCTCACGGGCACCAACACGAACCCCATGTTCACGGAAAGCGCACCGGACCCGGTGTACAACGTCACGCTCACCCAGCCATTGGGCAACGGCGAACAGTTGTTATTTCGGGTTATGCCTCCTGGTTACACGTCGATCTCGATGGGGCCAGCGTCGGCTGATGACTTTGATCTGTCCGTCGTGAATGGAGCGCCGCAGGGGACGGTGAGCTTCGCCAACGCGTCGTCGTTGGTCGGCTCGTTCACGGTACCGATCAAGACTGATGCACAGACTGAATCCATGGAGGTTTTCGATATTCATATCGGGCACCTCGAGGGAGGGCAGTTCGTGTTGGACCGATCGGTGCCGTCGCAGATGATCGCCAGCGAAACGGGCGGTGGAAACACGGGTGGCGGTGGAAACACGGGTGGCGGTGGAAACACGGGCGGCGGCTCTGAGACAACGGATGTACCGAGTGTGACAATCGGCATGCCCGCCTGGGTCGGACTCGGGACGGCGGACAACTTTACGGATGACAACCTATCCGTTCTGGTGCAGGGAAGCGACATTGCGGGCCGCTCCTCATACGAAGTGGGCGTCTCAGCCCGGGTTACAAGCCGGGCATCGACTGGGTCGGCTGTCATTACCCAGCAGGGCGACGCCACGCATGCGGAATCGGTCAAGCTGACTTTGCCCGCGACAGGACTGGGCGGGCGCGATTACGGACTGCAGATTGGGAACCAGGAATTGATTGCGACGCTGCAATCATCCCAAACAGCCGCTGACCTTGCGACCAGTCTGAATTCCGCTGCCACGGGCGCGGGGCTGCCCGTGACGGTCACTGTGGTACCGCCCGCAGTGGGTTCAACCGCCTATTCGCTTCAGGTTACATGGACAGCAAACGGTCCCCAGGACGCTCCGGTTTCTCTCTCTCAACTGTCTGTTGTTGACGGCCCGCAGTTGTTTCTTCGCGCCGGTACAGCGGTGCCAGCTGCTGTGGTGACTGAGGGAACGAACGCCATTGCAGAGGTCCAGCGATTCCCTTTAACCGGGGCAGTCAGCCTTGATCCGAACATGTTTTACGGCGTGGCGATTCCGCACGGACCCCTGCTGGTTGCGCGCACCGACGCTACACCTACCCTGAATGAGCTCATTACTGAATTCCTCGCGAAAGCGCCGGCCAACATGCCGGTGGCGATCGTTCAGTCGACGGATGCGCTGACCCTGACCTGGTCGCAGCCCGGCGAGATTCAGGGCGTTGCGAGTTTCAGCGCCCTGGCGACGCTCACGGCAAAGAGTAACGGCGCGATCTTGAGGACCGAGCTGATCGAGGCATTCAAGGTCAGCCAGGTCTCGTCACCGGTTGAACTGAAGATTGGCGTGAAAGAGTTGTCGGACTCCGATGGAACCGTGGAGTCCGCTGCCATTGTCGCGCCGTTGCCGCAGACGGTTTCGTATCTCCAGGGCCCGGCTCAGGCCGCCGAGGGCAGCAACGTCAGTCTCAGTGTCCATTTCTCGGCGCCGGTACCCATCGGCAGCCAGTTCTACTGGCAGGCCGAGCCAGCCCCTGGCTTGGGCCCTGGATTTACCAAGACCGATTTGGTCGGTTCCTTCTCGGGCGATTGGCCGCGTGGTCCGGTGCAGTTGACCGCGCTCGCCGGTGATTCAACCAAAGCTGAGATGGGGACGATCAGTCTGGTGATTGCGCAGGACTCCATCAACGAAAGCACGGAAGGATTCGTAGTTCAGGTCGGGGTGGTGAGCGGGGCGGATTTCATTCCGGACGGTTATGGTCATCCGATCCAGATCGATACGCTCGCCATTGCGCCCTCCGAACTGCAGCCCGCCTTGCTCGACCGGTCGTTCCTCAAGGTGCCAGGGACCACTGCCCAGTCTGTGCAGACCGATGCCCGGTCTGACAACGGGACGCCCAGTAATCCCGCGGACGACTCGAGCGGAAAGGTAGGGCTGAACGGCTCCGAGAAGGTGACGGTTGCAGTGGGTCCGAGAACCGATGGAGATGGAATCGTCAGCATCCCTGTCAGCTCAGGTAACGATGAAGGGCGAGCGCTCGCGCTCCTTCCGGATGGTCGAATGTTGGTCGCGGGCCGAGCGGCCTCGACCTTTGGCTATTCGGGAAGCGTCGTCATGCTGAACGCAGACGGCAGCATCGCGACTCATTTCGCAACCGGGGGGCAATTCACGCTTCCCCCGATCGGTACGCAGGGGGGGAGCGAAATCGCAGCCGTGGCGGTGGCAGGCCAGAAAATTCTGATCGCGGGACGGGCCTCATCGAACGATTACGGGACCGATACGATCATCGCCAGGCTTGATTTTTCCGGGAATCTGGACTTGGGTTTTGGTACCAACGGTGTGGCACGAATCTCAGTGGCGACCGGGTCTGCGGCAGGAGCTGACGGCGCCAATGCGCTCGCGGTCCAGCCAGACGGCAAGATTGTGCTGGTTGGCAGTGCGCAGCCAGTGTCAGCAGGTAACACGGAGTTCATGCTGACCCGTTTGACGGCGAGTGGCGCGCTGGACACATCGTTCGGCACCAGCGGGAAGGTCATCACCGCAGTGAGTCCCAGTCACGATGAAGCCAGTGGGGTGGTCATTCAACCCGATGGCTCGATTCTGGTGGGGGGCTCAGCGCTCGATTCCAGCTGGCGCTTTGCAGTGGCTAAATACAGCGCTCAGGGAGCTCTCGTCAACGCGTTCGGCACAAACGGCGTGATACAGACCAACCTGGATGGTCGGTGCAGTGCGATCGCTCTTCAGGGCGAAAAAATCCTGCTGGCTGGCAGCACCGTTTCGGGCTCCGGCAACAGCTTCACGATCATGCGTCTTAACCCCGACGGGAGTCATGACATCAGCTTCGGCACCCAGGGCAAGACGAACGTTACGTTGCACAGCAGCAGTTCGGTGCGTGCGATGGCCGTACAACCCGATGGGAAGATCGTTCTGGTGGGTTATGACTCCACCGGCTCGACCTCGAACGTGGCGGTGGCCCGATTTACCGAGAGCGGGCAACTCGACACCACCTTCAGCGGCGACGGCAAACTTCTACTCACGCCCGGAGCATTCGAAAATTCGGCAGAGGCAGTCACGGTCGATTCCGGTGGTCGTATCGTGATGGCGGGTCGCACGGGAACCAGTGCGGGCGCGCTTGATTTTCTGGCGATCAGGCTGTTGCCTGATGGTTCGCCTGACCCGGATTTTGACCGCACGCCTGCGACATCGGTGTCGCTTCCCGAGAACGCGCAGGCCTTGTTTGATGCCATCAAGAACGCGACGACGGTGGCTGATTTTTCGGCTGCGGTGACGGCTGCGAAAGCGGCACTCGACGTGCGCTTTTGGGTCGATAAAGGCAGCGCCAATATCGATACCGACGCTGACGCCGAACCGAATGTGCAAGCGTTGCTTCGCTATAACCTCCCCGCAGCGGGCGCGAACAGCATCGATTTCGCCACGGTCGGGAACGCCCCTGTCGAGACCTATTCACCGCCAGCCAACCTCAAAGTGAGCTTTGAGCCAAACGATGCCAGCGGTTATGCGCTCGTTGATTTTGGTGGGGCAGTTGCCGCTGTTGTGTCAGACGCGCCAGCGGGTGCAAGCGGTAAAGCTGTCAAAGTGGTCAAGCACGCTGGCGCCGAACCCTGGGCTGGCACCACGTTCCTGACGCTCACAGGCAAGGAGGTGATCGCTTCCGGGGCCGAAACGGTTTCGATGAGGGCGTATGCACCGGATGCTGGCACAACGGTGATGCTGAAACTGGAGAGTGCTGCCAATAAGGACCTCAATGTTGAGCGGCAGGCCACGACGACCAAGGCTAGCGGCTGGGAAACCTTGACCTTCAATTTTGCCGGCGCTTCACACGTTATCGATTTCACCAAGGCCTCAGTCTTTTTCGAATTCAGTCAGGCGGGCACCGGGAAAACCTTCTACTTTGATGATGTCGGCTTTGCCGGCGCGAATTTGCCAGTCGTACCTGCTACCCAACTGGTTGCGGTCACGTCGTTTGAAGCGGGTGATCAGAGTGGTTACGCGCTTGGGGAAGGCGCCGACTTCGGGGGCACAGTCTCCTCGCTGTCTGCCGAGGGGCCGCTAGGCTCTAACGGGAAGGTTGCGAAAGTCGTTAAAACTGCCGGCGCGCAGACCTGGGCCGGAACAACTTTTCTTACGCTTTCAGGTAAAGAGGTCATCAGCGCGGGTCACGAGACGGTGACGATGCGGGTGCATTCGCCTGCTGCCGGAACGGTTGTGATGCTGAAGGTCGAAAGCGCCACCAACAATACCGTCTTCATCGAAAAGCAGGCGGTCACGACCAAAGCCGGCGAGTGGGAAACGCTGACCTTCGATTTTTCGGGGGCCAGTCACACGCCGGACTACGCCAAGGCGTCGGTATTTTTTGATTTCGGCGCTGCCGGGACCGGCAAGACCTACTATTTCGACGATGCGGCGTTCGGTCACGCGCGGCCAACCATCGTTCCGATCGAGGGCCCGCCCCTCAACACCGGGCTGTCGTTTTCCGAGACCGCATCGGGTCCGGTCAAAAGCACCCTTACATTGGGGTTCAATGAGCCGGTTGCGATCAACGGGCAGACCAATCCGGTCCCCGGTCTGATCGATTCCTGGCGCAGTAGCTTGCGCGTTGATTTGAATCCGCCGCAGCAGGGTCCTTTACCGTTGATGGGCGGGGTGACCAGCGCCTCCGGTACGCCCGTTCAGATCGTTGCTGTATCGGGTTTTAGTGCAGACGGATCGCCGACTCTCAACCTGACGACCGACCGTAATCTCGCGGCCGACAGTATCATCCGATTGGTCATTCCTCACCCAGCGCAGGCCTCTGCAGCGACGCTCACCGATGCGGTGGGCATAGTAGTGAGCGGCGTCGAATACTGGGCGGGCGGCAATGGCCTCACCACCATCGACCTTGCCGACTATTTTTCGGACCGCACGGTGTGGCTGCGCGGGAATGCCGGGAATGACCATCTGACCGGCACTTCGCGACCCGATTGGGTGATTGATGGGGTCGGTGCTGATGTGCTGTCAGGTGGTGCGGGTGCGGACGCCCTGGTGCTTGTAGAGGGCGGGCTGAGCGCCACGGGCGCCAGCACTGGAACGTACAGCGTCGACAAGGTCAAGGTTGGCTGGGGTGAAAGCGTCGTGGCGCCTTCCGGCGGCCTTCGCGATGTGATCGGACCCGGAGCGGTAAAGGGTTCGGGCTTCGATATCGTGTCGGGCGCCTCGACTCAGGACGTCCTCAGTCTTCCCTCGCGACTGATCGCTGCCGATGACAATGCCTACGTGACCGGAACCGCCAACTCGAACACAGGCCGGGCGATCACGATTGCTTCGCACAAGGTCACTGGAGGCATCGTGACCTTCAAGACAGCTGGTGATCAGGTTGTGATTCCTGACACCCCGCAGGAGGTGACCGATGCGGTGTGGTATCTGTCTAGGAATCTGAGCGCTGCGGGCGCGACGGTTGCGTTCGCATTTGATCGCGAGGGCAACGGCTCAGCAGAGTCGCTCATGCTGTTCCAGCAGGGTGCGATGGTGAGCGCGGGGCTCGGCGCAAACAGCGCCTATCGGCTGCCGGCTACGCTGCTCACCTTCCGCGATCTGGTGGGTATAGACGGGGTCACGCTCGGTCATACCGCGGGCACGCGAGTGATCCAGATCGTCGATGAACTCGCGCCTGAGGTTGCAGCGATCGCACTGACCGCCAGCGCGGTCGACATCGACTTCACCGAGGGTATTACCGTCACGGGTAACGCTGGTGTCACGCTGAAGAAAAACGGTATTGATCCGGTTTCCTTCACTGCGACCAAGAACGGTGATTCGTCGGTACGGCTCGCATTCAACCCGGCGCTCGGCACGGCTGACTGGGTATTGCTCGATGTGGATGGCAGTGTCGCAACGAACGCGATCAGCGATGCGAAGGGCAATCGCTCGATCGACAACGGTGGCGAGCGGGTTGGGGTTGCGCTCGGCGGCGCAGGCCCGAACGTGATCGATCTCAGTGGAAGCCAGTTTCCCCCCACCCTGTTTTACCACCTGGTTGCGGGTGCGGGCAACGACACCATCGTGGGCTCGTCGGGCGATGGATACATCAGAGGCGGACCCGGCGCAGACAACGTCTCCGGTGGCACCGGGCGCGATGGGTTCGAGTTCATTCCTGGTGACTCGCCCGCCGTACAGGTTCAATCGGTCTCGGGGAAGGTCAGTTCATTTAGCTTCGCGGCAGGCGCCGACGTCATCACCGACTTCGGGCCGGATGAATTTGTCTCGCTGGCTCCTGGCAACCATCAATTGCACGATGTTGAAGGTCTGCGCCCGATGGGCACCGGCTTTCAGGCGATGAGCGGCGTCATGCCTGCCGACGGCAAAGTGACCGATCAGGGGTATTTCATCGTTCGCGGACAGATGTCCCAGACCGCTGGTGCGACGCAGTTTTCGGTGACGGAAAGCGGTCCCGATATGTTGGTGGTCTATGACGGCGCTGCGGATGTATCGGTCGTCGACACCGGCCTGATTCTGCTCGGTGTCACGCCCGAAGAGGTGTATACGTCCGTGGGCGGCATCAGCCACCGTCCCGATCAGGCGGGTTACCAGGGTGATGAAATTCGTCGTGGCACCGACGGCAATGACACGATGGAGGGAGGTGGTAGCGATAATCTGGTGCTGATTGGCGCGGGCGGTAATGATCTCGGTAGAGGGCTCGCGGAAGGGGATGTGTTTGTTGGCGGTGGGGGTCTTGACACCGCACAGTTGCCGGGCGCAGTTGGCGATTACGTGGTGAAGCTTGCCTCTGCAGGGCAGCGGGCGGTGGTTCGAGGACTGTCGACCGATACCTACAGCGATTCACAGTCGGTCTTTGCCATTCAGCCGAAGTCGGGTGCAACCGGTCTGGTCCTGGTTCAGGCGGAACTTCTCAAGTTCGGAGACGCCGTGGCGGCGGTCGACCCGATGTCGCTTGTTGCGGGTGGCGCGCTGGTTGTCAACAGTGCGGTGTCGGGTGCGTTCAGCACTATTGCTGCCGCGATCGCAGCCGCCGCGGATGGCGCAACTATCATCGTGAGCGCGGTGCATCAGGACCCAGCAGCCTTTGCGCCGGTCATCGTCAACAAGGACAACCTTCATATTGTTCTCGAAAATGACACTGCGCCTCCCCTTACTTTCCAACTCGCCGAGGCGGCGTCCATCAAGTCGCTATCGCTGTTCGGGCTGGGCGCGGCGAACCTGATCGGCAACAATTTTGACAACGTGCTCATCGGCAACGGGAGCGCCAACCTGCTGGATGGTCGAGGGGGCAATGACTGGCTGCTTGGCGAGAAGGGCGATGACGAACTGTTCGGCGGCGCCGGTCAGGACTGGCTGGACGGCGGGGAGGGGGCGGACCGGCTGTTTGGCGGGTCGGGTCACGACGTCCTGCTCTCGATGGATGCTTCGCCCGCTGGTGATATTCTGATTGCGGGTTCCGGTAACGACTTGCTGATCGCCGGTCCGTCTGCGAACCAGGGGCCGGTCCGCATGATGGGCGGCTCGGGGGCCGATGTGTTCAGGATCGCCAGCGGACAGGGCGCCGCGCCCGACGACGCGACTGGGCAGGCCGGCGGTCCGCATGGCGTCAACGCCTTCATTGCTGACCTGACCACCGCGGACGGGTTGGATCTGTCGGCCCTGCGCACCAGCGCGGAAGGCATTGCGGCGGTTGATCCATTGCCGGCTGGCATCAGCGTATCGGGGGACTATCGCGTTTCTCTGGATGGACTCTACATCGCCGGGCTTCAAGCAGTTACCGCGGACAACAACCATGCCGGCACTGCTGCGCCGATCGATGCGCTGAGGGCAGGAAGCGGCCTCAGTACGGCGCTGGTCGGTCCCGCGGAAATCTCGGCGGCGGCGGCAAGGGTGATTGAAATGCCGTCCATGCAGGAACTCGCAGACAAAATGCTTCCTGGTCTCTATATGCCGCTGTCCGAGTTCGCCGGTCAGCTTTACGCCTGAAATAAGGAGTTGTGGGGAATTTGCCGGGTGCTGATCGGGCGCAGAGGGAGGGCTGGGTTAAACTGTGGGGTTTCCCGGCTTATTTGATGAGCGCTCCAGGCCAACACCGTGACTGGTTCCGATTCGGGCGTTGCCCCGATCCCCGCGATCTACGACCCGCTCGAGGCATGCCTTTTGCATCTGTTTGCGTTGCACGAGGCACCTCTCTCGAGGGCGTCTCTCTATGCTCAGGTGCTGCGGCCAGAAGGGGCGTGGACGCTCGAACAGTTCATCGAAGCACTTTCAAGCAGGGGCTTCGTCGCTGAGCAGCGAACCGGTGGATTCTCTGCCGTCGACCGTTCGGGTTTGCCAGCACTGGTTTTCCTCACGCCAGATCATCGACCCGCCATTCTGTCTCGCGGACATGACGGCGGCTTGTCGCTTTTCGATCCTGCATCCAGAGGGAGCGAATTCAGGGCTGACCCCGATCCTGACCTGATCGATCAGATGCTGTCGGGCACGTTTGTGGCAGTGAGCCCCCCGCTTCGCGTACCGTCCGACCAGGTGAATGCGCCGCGCGGGCGATTCGGGCATTGGTTCTGGGGGCCGCTGTCAACCGCTCGGCCGCTCTATATTCAGGTGGTACTTGCTGCGCTACTCACCAACGTGTTCGCGCTCGCCACCTCGATCTTCACGATGATCGTCTATGACCGGGTGTTGCCCAATAACGCGATCGATTCCCTCATCGCTTTGATGGCTGGTATTGGAATCGTGTTTGTCAGTGACTTCATCATTCGCAGCCTGCGCGGCTATTTCCTTGACGTCGCGGGCTCGCGAGCGGATATGGCGATCGCTGATGCGCTGTTCGACCATGTGCTCGACCTCGAGATGCGCGCGCGGCGAGGCTCAACCGGGTCGCTGGCGAATGTCATGAAGGAGTTTGAATCCGTCCGAGAGTTCCTCACCTCGGCCACGCTCACCACAGTAATTGATATACCGTTTGCGCTTCTGTTCGTTGCAGTGATTTGGGCAATCGGTGGACCCATGGTGTATGTGCCGCTGATTCTCATCCCAGCCATGCTGCTGGTCGGGGTTGCGCTGCAGCCCGCCATGAGACGGCTGGTGCAGACCGGCTATGAAGATGGGCAGACCAAGCATTCGGTATTGGTGGAATCGATTGCGGGGCTCGAAACCATCAAGGCGCTCGGTGCCGGCCCTGTGATGCGCGGCCGCTGGCAGCGGGCAATCGCCCATCAGGCGCGGGTGGGGCTCAAAACCCGCTTTCTGGCGCAGTTCGCGGGCAACTTCGCGAACTTTGTATCACAGGTCTCCCAGGTGGCCATTGTCTCGATGGGCGTGTTTCTGGTGGCCAAGGGGCAAATCGGAATGGGTGCAATCATCGCCTGTTCCATCCTTGCGGGGCGCGCAATTGCGCCTCTTGCGCAGCTGGCCCAGTTGCTGACGCGTGCCAATCAGTCCTACGCCAGTTACAAGGCGCTGGCCAAGCTGATGAACGAGCCTCGTGAGCACCAACCCTCGCGCCAGCTGATGCCGCGTGAATCCCTCGATGGCATGGTTGAACTGCGCGGTGTGTCCTTCAGCTATCCCCAGCAACAGGCCGGCGGTCTTAACGGCGTCAGTCTGAAAATCAACGCAGGCGAGCGGGTGGCTATTGTTGGTCGCGTAGGGTCCGGCAAAACTACGCTCTCGAAGCTGCTGCTCGGACTCTATGCGCCCAGTGCGGGGGCCGTGCTGGTGGGCGGTGCGGATGTTCGTCAGCTCGATCCGTCCGATCTGCGTCGCAATATCGGTGCGGTCATGCAGGAAGTCTGGCTGATGACAGGCACGGTGCGACAGAACATCGCGCTCGGTGCGCATTACCCTGCCGACGAACGGATCGTCGAGGTGTCTCACATCGCGGGCGTTCACGATTTCATCAGCACTCATCCCGAGGGCTATAACCTCCGGTTGGGAGAGCGAGGAGAAGGACTGTCTGGAGGTCAGCGCCAAGCCATTACCATTGCGCGCGCGCTGGTTGGTCGGCCGCCTATCCTGCTGCTGGACGAGCCCACCAGTGCGATGGACATCAATGCGGAGCGGCAACTCATCGAGCGGCTGAAACCGGTCATCGGCGCCTCAACGCTCGTCGTCATCACGCACAAGGCCACCCTGCTTGAACTGGTCGATCGTGTGATCGTGCTCGATCAGGGCAAGGTTGTGGCCGATGGTCCTCGCGACAAGGTGCTGGGTGCGGGCAGTGGGCCAGCATCCGGGGGCGCTGCGGCGCCTGCTGCGGGTCAAAGAGGCCCCTCAGGCCCCTCAGGCCCCTCAGGCGCTTCTGGTCCGGATACACCGCCGGGGCGCGGGGGCGGTGATGCCCTTTCGACGGCAGCTACTTCGCGGAAGGCTATGGTCTCGCCCTCGGCAAGTGCAGCCCTCCGTGGTGCACTGTCGGCTCGGCCGTTCGGTGCCCAGCCCCCTGGAGACGGTGCGCTCCAGGTGGTGGTGCCGTCCACGCCGGCGGCTGGTCAATCAGCCGGGCGTTCTGTGGCGACTGAGCCTTCCGAGCCTGGGCTTGCAGGTCCAGGCTCCAGTGGCTTATCCACCAAGGCGGGTTGAATCGTGACCGCTAAATCCCCGCGACCACGCGGTGAAACGATCGCTGCTACCTTGCGCGAGCACGACCTCAAGCGCAGTGCAAGCTGGCTGCTTTACGCAATCGTGCTGACCGTGGTTGCTTTTTTCGTTTGGGCGGCCATGTTTCACGTTGATACCGTCACCCGCGCGCAAGGCCGGGTGATTCCATCCGGGCGAATCCAGGTGATCCAGAGCCTGGAGGGCGGTGTTGTGCAGGCGATTCATGTCAAGCAGGGGCAGAAGGTGGCCGATGGGGTGGCGCTGGTATCCCTCAGTTCGATTCAGGCCGACGGCGATTACCAGTCGCGTAGGCAGCAGCGCTTCGCGCTGCTTGCGCGGGCGGCCAGGCTGCGGGCCGAGTTGACGGAAACCGCGCCCTCGTTCGGTGTCGAACTCGAGCGTGATGCCCGCGAGTTCGTAAGCATCGAGCGCGCGGCTTGGAGAGCCCGTGCCGAGGAACGTGATGCGCAGGTCCGGGTGCTGGACTCCCAGCGCGAGCAGCGCAGCCGCGAAATCGACGAAACCCGTATCGTCATTCAGACTGCAGAACGCACTCTGACACTCGCCCGGGAGGAGCGACGCATTCTTGCGCAGCTGGTGGCGAGAGGGCTTGAGCCGCAGATCGAACTGGTGCGGTTAGACCGGATGATGGCCGATGCCGAAGGCCGGCTCGAGTCCGCGCGCTCGGCCATCGTCCGGCTGGAGGCTGCGCTTGCCGAAGTGGTTGCACGCAAGGATGCAACGCTCCGACAGATCCGCAGCCAGGCGCAGGCGGACCTGAACCAGGTCACCGCTGAGCTGCGCTCGCTCGAGGAGGTGATGCCTGCGCTCGCCGATCGGGTGGGAAGAACGGAGCTCAGGTCGCCCGTGAACGGAATTCTCAACCGGCTGCTGATTTCCACGATAGGGGGCGTCGTACGGTCGGGTGAGCCGGTTGCCGAAGTGGTCCCGATTGATGATCAGCTGGTTTTTGAGGCAATGATCCTGCCCCAGGACATCGGTTTCGTGAAGCTCGGGCAGACCGCACGTCTCAAGATCTCGGCTTATGATTTTTCGATTTTTGGCGCCATGGTCGGCACGGTGACGCAGGTCAGCCCAGACGTGGTGACCAACGACCGCGGCGAAAGTTTCTATCTTGCCCGTATCGAAACGCTATCGCCTGTGCTCCAGGTGGGCGACAAGGAACTGCCGGTCCTCCCCGGTATGCAGGCGCAGATCGACATCATCACGGGGTCCAAGACCGTGCTGCAGTATCTATCCAAGCCGGTGGTCGCCGTCCGCGAGAATGCGTTCCGTGAGCGCTAGGCAGGGTCAGTTGCCTGGGCAGGTACATGTCTCGGATCCTAAGAGCCGCAAAGCGGGTTCCATCATCGCCGGGCGGGTGCTCATCGCATTGCTGCTTGCGTCGTCCGCTGCGTTTTCGCAGACCGTGCCCGTGACCGGTGGGGGCGTTTCCCCAATGTCGACCGCTGTCGCACCGCCTCCCGAGCAGGTTCCTGCGTTGGGCGAGTCCCAGATCGGGTTTCTCGATGCGTTGCGGTCGGATCGCCGGATCGCTTTATCGCCCCTTGTGGATCGTCAGTTTCGTGATCGTGTGCGCGAGGCGGTCAGCCGTCATCCCGAATTTCAGACCGCCATGGCGGCCAGGGAAGGGGCTCGTGGCGCGACCGAAGAATCCCGTGCAGCCCTTCGCCCCCAGGTCATAGGTCAGACCGATGGCGGGTGGCGCTCATTCGACCAGAACCGGTTGTTCGGTGTTCCTGAGCGGCGGTACACGAGCGCGGGGTGGGGCCTGGTGTTGAGGCAGTTGGTGTTCGACTTCGGGGCAGCCGAGGCCGTCGTGGTGTCGGCCGAGGCACGCGAGCGTATTGCGGCTGCGCGCGCCGAGGCGCGCCGCGCTGAGCTGGCGCTGAGGGCCATACAGGTTGCGATCGAGTTCGAGTCGGCTCACCTTCAGGAGGGGCTGGCGCTTGAAAACCAGGCTGCGCGAGTTGCGATTGCTCAGTACCTGAGGGAGCGCTATGAACTGGGTGGCGGGTCGCGCAGCGACGTGCTGCGGGCGCAGGCCCGGGTCGCCGACGCGCTGGCCGGGGCGGTGGCAGCCAGGACGCGTGTTGCGGCGGCTCGAGCGGGTTACCGCGAGATATTCGGAGCTGAGCCGGCAGGCACAACGGACCTGCTCGCAGCGGTGGAGGTGCGCGATTTCGGGGGGGCATCCGTTCTTGCGCCGGTGTTCGCCACGGTTCGTGCGGCCCAGGCGGGAAGGGAAGCGGCCCAATCTGAGTTGAAAGCGGCGGCGGCTCGAGCGCTTCCACAGCTGAATTTCGAGAGCACATTTACGCGGCGAGATCAGATTGGCGACGGGTTCCCGGGAAATGACCGTACCGCACTGTTCAATTTTCGATATGAGTTCTACACCGGCGGCGCAGCGCAGGCCCGTGAGACGCAGGCCTTGTCGCGATTGCAGCAGGCCGATCATGATTACCAGACGGCAGTGCTCGCCTTCGAGCGCTTCGCTGCGCAGGTGCTTGCTGAAACGAGCGCGTCTGACCAACTGCTGCTTGCCCGGATCGAGTCGGCGGAGTTAGCTGCTGCATCGCTTCGGGCGGTTCGCGAGCAGTTCGCTTTTCGCCGAGGAACGCTCCTCGACCTGCTCAACGCGCAGGAGGTGCTGCAGGCGGCCGGACGCGACCTGATCGATGCCTACGCCCAGCAGGTATTTGGCAGCTATCGGATGCTTTACATCACGTCGAGGGTCGACTCGCATTTTGGGTTTCCGCAGTGATCAGCGCGCGGTGCGCCTTTCTGGTGCGTCGATTGACTTTGGTGGAAAGAATGTGCGCTATTTCTCAGTTGGCGAGACAGAGATTCGTTGTACGCTAAGATTACGTTTGAAACATGTTCTGGAAGCCCGTCTTGCACACAGTTCCGTTAGTTAAGCCTAAATTTTCCTACCCGATTTTTTGAATTGGCTCCCACGTTGGCCTTCATGTTAGCGATCTCGCTCTCTTTCTTTGTCACAATTGCCAGCGTCGGAATCCTCATACGCATCGCGCCGTGGCTCGGCCTTCTCGATCAACCGGGGGGCCGTAAACAACATCAAGCGCCCACTCCGGTCGTGGGTGGCTTGGCGATGGCAGTCGGACTTATCGTTGCCTGGTTCCTTGTTCCGGGGGTTCGTCCTCCGGCCGCGTGGATCGGTGGAGTTATTCTCTTTTTCGTGCTCGGAGCGATCGACGATAGGGCGCATTTGAGGGCTGGGGCGAAATTCCTTTTTCAGGCGTTCATTTCCTCGGCTGTCGTCGTCGGCAGCGAGGTCAGTCTGCAGGCATTGGGGGAAATCATTCCTGGTTGGGCGGGTGATCTTGGGTGGCTGGCGGTTCCCTTTTCGGTGTTTGCAATTGTCAGTGTGATGAATGCCATAAATATGAGTGATGGGGTTGACGGGTTGGCCGGGTCACTTTGCCTGGTCGCATTGCTGGTTCTAGGCGGGGCGGCCTGGCTGTCGGGTAACGCCCATGTCATAGAACTCGCAGGCGTGCTGGGTGCCTGTCTCGTGGCGTTTCTGATTTTCAATCTTCGCGGCTGGTCGGGGCGGCCTGCTCGGATTTTCATGGGCGATGCCGGGAGCCTTGGCGTCGGCTTCCTTATCGCTATTATCGCTCTGAAGTTTTGTTCGCTGCCTCTGGCGCAGGGTGGTGCCCCTCCGGCGGTGGTGGTGTGGGCCTGTTTCGTGCCGTTGGCTGATGGGCTTAGCGTCATCGCGGCGAGGCTGTTGAGCGGGCAGGGGGCGACGGCGCCAGGTCGGGACCATCTCCACCATCTGCTTCTTGCGCGTGGCATAAGCCCTGTCAAGGTGGTGGCGGTGGAGGCTGGGGGCGGGTTGATTGTTGCGGTGCTGGCAATCGCAGCCTGGCAGCTTGGGGCGCCGGATTGGCTTTTGGTGCTTGGGTTTGTCGCGCTGCTTTCCCTTTTTTATGCTGGCGTGTCGTCGCAATGGTCGAGGCTGCGAGACGCTCGAGGTAAGGCGGTAGACAAGGTTACGTCACCGGACCGAGTGGACGTTGCGCCGGACCGGGTTGTTGGCTAGTGGAGGTCGGCGGGCGCCAGCGTGCTCGCTCCTAGCGGGTGATCCTGCAGGGAATTTTTCTGATCTTCAAATAATTGCGATTTTGGCGTTAAACTTGCAAATATGAGTTTTTCGATTTCAACGAACTGCACAGGGTCGTTCATGTCACAAACAGGCGCTCAAAAATCCAGTCGCGTCAAGTCGGGTCGCCCGCATGCCCAGGGCACCTCGCCCTCCACGGGCGAACAGGTAGCGCTTGCGCTTGAAACAACCGCTTCCGCCACTGCATTGTTGGCGAAACCGGCCGATTCATCCGATGTCATGATGGCTGGCTCGATTCGCCGGCGCCGTGCGGATGATCGTGGCGTGGATCTGCAGGTGTATGACGAGTCGACGCCAGCGGACGTGCGGGTGCTTGAGGCTGACTGGTCGAGCCCCACCGATTCGACGCGGGAGATGCTGTTCGCCCAGGCCCCGGGAGCGGCGCCGGGCCAAACGAGTGATGCCGTAGCGGGAGGTGGTTCGGGGTCGGGCTCGAATGCCGGCGGGGCGCCTGCGTCAGGTTCCAGTTCGTCGGATTTGCTTGACCTCCCCGGGCCTGTGCCAGCGCTTGTAGCCTTCGGGGTTGGTGCGCTGCTCGTGCAGGAGAGTTCGTCGAGTTCGAGCGCAGGCCCGATTGCGAATCAGGCGCCAACCTCCAAGCCAATTGCTGCCGCGACTGCAAGTGAGAGGGTGCCCTTCTCGGTTGACATCAGCGGCTTCTCGGATCCGGAGCAGGGGAAACTCACCTACAGTTTTTCCGTCAAGAAAAACGGTGTGGCCTACGATGCGTCGGCATGGCTCTCGATCGACCCCATTACGCGCAAGCTCGTCGGCACCCCGCCCGAGGGCGAACAGGGTGTTTTCGAGGTAACGGTCACTGCAACAGACAATGCCAGCGCCAGCACGTCCGAAAAATTTACGCTCACCGTGCAAAACGGCGATGCGCCAGTCAACATTGACGGTTACCTGAAAGGGGCGCTCGTCTTTCGCGACCTCAATGGTAACGGGGTCTGGGATCACGACCCGATCAACACGGTTCAGGTCACCCAGTCGGCGGCGGGCGCCTTCAACCTCGTCATCAACAACGGGGCGGCATTCGCTGCGGAACCCTGGGGAATCACCGACGCGTTTGGTCGATCGCCCGGAATCGGTGGCGGCAACGGCAATCTGCGAACTGAAGCCTGGACTTACGGCGGTACGATTGCGGGCGGAACTGACACACTGAGAACGATTGACATTTCCACTCAGCGGGAGTGGAACGGCTCGTACACGTCTCTGGCCGGGTCGGACGTCATCAACCCGATCACCACGCTCGTCACAGCAGCCCGGCAACTGCCTGGCGTCAACGTTGACGGCGCGCTCGCTCGAGTCAAAACTGTTCTCAAGCTGCCTGAAACCACTACCAGCCTGCTCAATTACGACCCTCTGGCTGAGGCGGCTAAGGCCAGCGACTTTGCTGCCGCCGAACAGGCGATGAAAGTTCAGGCGAAGGCACTGCAGGTCGCCAACATCCTTCGCGTCGCCGCCGAGGTTGCGGCTGCCGCAGGGGTGACGGATGATTCGCTGGTGTCTTCTGCGATTGCGGGCGAGCTGGTCAAGAACGCGGTTGAAGTCAACCTTGGCTCCGAAGCGACGCTACGGGCAGTGTTCACCAGCATCAAGGCGTCGGTGAGCGCCGAAGCGGCCAAGGGAATTGAGGCGGCCGCGTCTGTGGTGGCGAAATCGATTACGGTTCTCAACAACAGCATTCAGTCTGCGATCGACAATTCGATCGCTGCGGCCGGCGGTCATTTCGGTAATCTCGATATCGGTGGCGCGCTGACCAAAGCGGTGCAATACCAGATTGTCGCTCAGGAACTCGTCGCACAGTCCGCAGCGAAGGCGGTAGCCACTGCAATCGCATCCGGCGGGAGCACCTCTGGGCTTGCTGACATCCTGTCCGGCCTGGAGGGGGTTGCAAGCGGAACTCCGGAGGCTTTGTCTCGAGCCATCAGTCTTACGCGGGCCTCTGTGGGTACGTTGTTTGTGTCGTCGAACGACACGAAGGGCGCCAGCGCCATTGATGACAATCTTTTTGTGCTCACTTCGGGCACCGCCGCACTCTTCAGCGGAGAGGTCAGTGGGAATGCGCTGGCGAACGACGTGGTCCCCCGCAATTTCACGGCCGGGCTCTGGGGGGCGCGGACGGGTGACGAAGTGCTGTTGGTCAATCAATATCAAACCAACTTTACCGGAAACCCCAGCAAGCTGGTTCTGACTGGAACCTACGGTACGCTCGACATCCAGCCCACGGGCGCTTACACCTACAAGGTCACGCAATGGCCTGGAACCGATGCGATCGTTCAGGATACGTTCAGTTATCGCTTGGCAGCCAATGGA
>SYIM01000015.1 GCA_005798775.1 Burkholderiales bacterium | reverse complement strand
CTTGGCATGCGCCCCAAAGACTTTGACGTGGCGACCAACGCCACACCCGAGCAGGTGCGTAGTCTCTTTCGCCGCTCCCGCGTGATCGGCCGGCGCTTTCAGATCGTGCATGTCATGTTCGGGCGCGAAACCATCGAGGTCTCCACTTTCCGCGCGATTCAGGACGAGGCGGAGACCGACGAGCATGGTCGGGTGCTGCGCGACAACGTCTGGGGCACGCAACCCGAAGACGCTGCGCGGCGTGACTTCACCATCAATGCGCTCTACTACGATCCGCTTGCCGACCGCATCCTCGACTACCACGACGGCGTGCGCGACCTGAAAAAACGGTCGCTGCGCATCATCGGCGATGCCGAGCAGCGGTTCCGCGAAGATCCGGTTCGGATGCTGCGCGTAGCGCGGTTCGTGGCGAAGCTGGGCTTTTCGATCGAGCCCCGAACCCGCACCCCGATTCGAGCGCTGGCCCCGCTGATCTCGAACATCCCCAGCGCACGCCTGTTTGACGAGATGCTGAAGCTTCTCGTCTCGGGACACGCCATGGCGTGTCTGCACGAACTTCGCCGTGAGGGCCTGCATCACGGCCTGATGCCGATGCTCGACATGATTCTCGAGCAACCCGACGGCGAACGTTTCGTCACCACCGCGCTCGAACGGACCGACCAGCGTGTGCTCGCGGGTAAGCCCATCTCGCCCGGATTCCTGTTCGCAAGCCTGCTCTGGCAGCCGGTTCGTATCCGCTGGCAGCAGGCGGTCGCCGCGGGCGCCCCCGCCATTCCGGCTTTATCGGACGCCATCGACGCGGTGCTCGATGAGCAGGCCGAGAAGCTCGCTATCCAGCGCCGACACATTGCCGACATGCGCGAGATCTGGATGCTGCAGCCGCGATTTGAGCGCCGCACCGGACGCACACCGTATGCGCTACTCGAGCACATTCGGCTGCGCGCAGGGTACGACTTTCTGGCCCTGCGCTGCGATGCCGGCGAACTGCCTGCGGAGCTGGGAGACTGGTGGACCGAGTTTCTCGATGCGGCCCCCGATGAACGTGCAGCCCTCATTGCCCGCGCGAGCGAAAACGGTTCAGGCACGGGACCGCGCAAGCGCAGGCGCCGCAGCCGCGGGCGTGGTCGCTCCGACGCCTCTGATTCGCCGGCCACCGCGCCCGGTCCGGCTGACCACGCCGGCTGATCGCAGCATGCAACGCCGCTGGATGCTTGGGCTGGGTGCAAACCTCGGCGATGCCCAAGGCGCGCTCGAGCGCACGCTAAGCCGCCTGCGACAGCATCCCGACCTCCAGGTCATTGCCGTCTCCTCGCTCTGGCGCAGTGCGCCGGTCGACGCTGGCGGCCCCGATTTTTTGAACGCGGTACTGGCGATTGACACCGCCCTCGCGCCGCAGGCCATGCTCATGCTGGCGCAGTCGCTCGAGTCACAGGAAGGACGCGTGCGCCCGTACCGTAACGCGCCGCGCACACTCGATATCGATCTTCTGCTCGCCGGGTCGCTGGTCCTCGACACCGCCCTTCTCACGCTGCCGCACCCCCGCGTGCATCAACGCGCGTTCGTGCTCGAGCCGCTTCTCGAAGTTGACCCGCTCGCGCAGATTCCGCGCCTTGGCGCGGCCGCCGACTGGGCTAAAACCTGCGCCGGGCAGCGTGTCGAGCGATTAGGCTCCCTTGCCGACACCAAGGGCGATGCGCCGCCCACGGGCCAGACTGCGTCCGTACAATGAAACCTCTACGGGCGCCGCTTCACACGGATCTGCTTCTGGTGCCGGCTAACCGAATCGGGCAGTCCGTGTTTTCGCTACCCCAGCTCAAAATTCTTCAGGAAGTCATCCCGCTCGCGGTCTTCGTTCCCCTCGCGGTCCTTTGCATGAACCAGCCGGTCAAGCTCGACTATTTGCGGGCAGCGCTTTCCACGATGGGAGCGGCCTACTTCATCTTCCGGACCTAACGCCATGGTCACTGCCCCCTCCACGCCCCTGCCGTCACCGTTTGAGCGCTACCGACATATCGTTGTCGAAGGTCCGATCGGCGCAGGAAAGACATCGCTCGCGCGTCGCCTGGCCGAACGGTTCGGCGCGGAAACCGTTCTGGAAGAGCCCGCCGACAACCCCTTCCTCGAACGTTTTTACCGCGACAGTCGCCGCTACGCGTTAGCCACGCAGCTCTTCTTCCTGTTCCAGCGGGTCGCGCAGTTGCGTGAGCTCGCGCAGCGCGACCTGTTTGCACAGGCCGTTGTGGGCGATTTTCTGCTCGACAAAGACCCGCTGTTTGCCCGGCTTACGCTCGATGACGATGAATTGCATCTCTATCAAAACATTCTTGCAAGTGTGCAGCCCCAGGCTCCCATCCCCGATCTGGTTATCTGTCTTCAAGCCCAGCCCGACACCCTGATTGAGCGCATTCGGCGGCGCGGAATCGACATGGAGGCCTCCATCTCCGAGACTTACCTGCGCGCGCTGATCGAGCAGTACAGCCGGTATTTTCACGACTACGACGCAGCCCCGCTCCTGATCGTCAATACCGAGCGCCTGAATCCAGTCGACAGCGAAGACGACTTTCAGACGCTGGTCCGCCACCTCGCGGAGTTGCGCGGGCGCCGCAGTTTTTTCAGCGTCGGCCAATAGCGCCGCTTCTGCGCCGACCGTCACACGATTGTCATTTGCCAGCTGGACAATTAAGGAGCTCCCGGCTGCCAGCTGCCACCTACCAACCGCCCTACCTTGCATGAGTGCACGAATCCTGATCGTCGAAGACGACCCGCAAATCCGCGAACTGCTGCGCGTGAACCTGCAGCATGCGGGATTCACCCCGGTATGCAGCGAGAGCTCGGAAGCAGCCAGCGCCGAACTCCAGCTTCGCCTGCCCGATCTGATTGTCCTGGACTGGATGCTGCCGGGTCGCTCAGGTATCGAGTTCGCGCGCGAGATCCGGTCGCACAGCCGCGCCGCTGACATTCCGGTGCTGCTTCTCACCGCCCGGGCGCAAGAGGGCGACAAGCTGCAGGGCTTCGAGACCGGGGTCGACGATTACATGACCAAGCCGTTCTCGCCGCGGGAACTGATTGCCCGGGTCCGCGCGCTCCTCCGGCGGGCTGCCCCAGAGACCACCCAGGAGCCACTGGAATTCGCCGGACTGCGGCTGGAGCCCGAGACGCGACGCGTGTTCTCGCACGGCGCTTCGGTCGATCTCAGCCCCACCGAGTTCAGGCTACTCCACGTCCTGATGCGCCACCCCGACCGAGTCCTGTCTCGCACGCTGCTTCTCGATCGGGTCTGGGGGGACAACGTGTATATTGAACAAAGGACGGTCGACGTTCATATCCGGCGCCTGCGCGTTGCGCTCGAGCCGGGTGGGCTTGATCGACTGATCGAGACCGTGCGTGGAGGCGGCTACCGCTTCCTGCCTCAATGAAGGTTTAGCAGCCACCTTGATCTGGTTTCGCTCGTTTGGGTTCGCGGCACTCATCATCCTGGTGGCGGCCTGGCTGCATCGCTTCTTGTCGCCCGCGTTAGCCTTTGCGCTTTTGGTGGTTGCACTGCTCGTCGCTGTGCTGTATCAGGCCAGTTTTGTGTCACGCCTCACGACCTGGGCCAATCTCCCGCGCAACCGCCCTTTACCGATTGGCTGGGGAATCTGGACCCCGCTCATCGAGCGTCTGAACCGGGTCTCGCGCGAGCAGCAGGCGAGCGTGACAGAACTCGGTTCTGAACTGGAGCGTATTCATGCTGCCGTCGACCGACTGCCCGACGGGCTGGTGCTGCTCGACCGCTACGACCACGTCAGCTGGAGCAATCAGGCGGCGCAGTCGTTGCATGGCATCTTTGGCACACAGCGGCCCGTTCATCATTTCATCCGTCAGCCCGAGTTCGCAGAAATGCTGCAGCGGCGAGGCGGCGAGGTACAAATCCAACGTCTGCAACTGAACACGCAACCGGGCCGCATCTTCGAACTTCAGTTGCATGAGACCGATGCCGAGCATCGGCTGCTCATCACGCGTGACGTCACCGATCAGGCGAAGCTCGACGCGGTACGCAGCGATTTCGTCGCCAACGTGTCACATGAAATTCGTACGCCTGCCACGGTGATCGCGGGATTCGCCGAAACCTTGCTTTCGCTTGATCTCGACGACAAAACGCGGCGCGAATACTTGAGCGCAATCTTGCGCCAGAGCGAAACCATGGGGCGGCTGGTCGGTGATCTGCTGCTACTGGCCTCACTCGAACGGGCTACCGACCGGCTGGATGAATCGGCGATCGAGCTTCAGCCGCTGCTCAATTCACTGGTGTACGAAGCACGCGCCCTGTCCAGCGGGCGCCACGAAATCAGCCTTGAGTTCGAAGGGCCTCCCCGACTGATGGCTGTCCCGACCGAAATCGAAAGCGCAGTCCGCAATCTAGTCACCAACGCGGTGCGCTACACACCCGACGGCGGTACCGTCACCGTGAGCTGGCGGGTACGTGATGATGAGGGCTGGCTTGCCGTTCACGATACTGGCATTGGCATCTCCACCGAGAATCTGCCGCGTATCACCGAACGCTTCTACAGGGTTGACCGCAGTCGTTCACGCGACACCGGCGGCACCGGACTGGGTCTTGCGATCGTCAAGCGCATTGCCAACCGGCATCACGCGTCGCTGCGTATCGATAGCGAGCCAGGCAAGGGCAGCGTATTCACACTGCGCTTTCCCGCCCGCCGTCTGATCGCAGATCCGCCAGCCGTTTCAGCCAGCACTGAGCCCCCTGCGGGCGACGCCTCCCGATCCAATGACCAGCACCCCCCGCCGCTCTAGCCGCTTATCAGGTAGTCGCCAAGCTGTTCGCGGCGTATCGCTCCAGGTGCCAGTCGGTATCGCCCATCGTCTGCGCGATCATGGTGAGCCGCTTGAAGGTATGCGCCACCTTCATTTCCTGTGTCATACCCATGCCGCCGTGCAGCTGGACCGCTTCCTGCCCGACATGCCGTGCGGCCTCAGAGATCTTCACCTTGGCGGCCGATACGGTCCGCATGCGCTCGGCAATGCCCACTTCGCCACGTGCCGCCGCATCGACCCGACTGCAGGCAAGTAGCGTAATGGATCGGGCCTGTTCAGCGCTCACAAACATATCGACCAGCCGGTGCTGTAGCGCCTGGAAACTGCCGATTGGCACACCAAACTGACGACGCGTTTTGAGGTATTCCATCGTCGCGAGGTTGGCCGAGCGCATCGCACCCACGGCCTCCGCGCACGCAAGCACAGTGGCGAAATCGTACGCCTCGACAATGGCCTCGTACGCCTCCCCTGCGGCGCCCAGGAGCGCCGCCGCCGGCAGTTGTACGCCCGAAAGCGTCAGGTCAGCCGCTCGCCGATTGTCCTGGGTACGCATCGTCTGCATCTGCAGGCCGGCTGCCGTGGCATCAACCACAAAAAGCGACAAACCCGCGGGCTCCGAAGGCTCGCCCGCGGTGCGCGCCGAGACGATCAGTTTACCTGCGAGGGGCGCATCGAGCACGAGCGACTTCGCGCCGCTCAAGCGCCAGCCGCCCGCGTGCGGTTCGGCTCCTGTGCTGACCTGCGCCTGATCGTGCCGGGAATCAGACTCGGCATGAGCCAGCGCAAGAATAAGGCTGCCCCCGGCCACGGCAGGCAACAGTGCCTGCCGCTGTGCATCATTACCCAGGCGTGCAATCAGCCGCGCGCCCAACGCCACGGTGGAGACCAGCGGTTCAAGCATCAGCGACTGTCCCAGGGTCTCCATGGTGGCAACCATATCCAGCGCACCGCCATCGAAACCGCCGTGTTCGGCCGGCAGCGTAAGCGCGGTCAAGCCCAGTTCGGCGAGCTGCCGCCAGGCCTCGGCACTGTGGCCGGCCTCTGAGGCAATGATCCGCTTTCGCACTTCGAAGTCATAGTGCTGCTCTGCCAGCCGCGCCACTGAGTCGGCAAGCAACTGCTGCTCTTCGGTGTATTGAAAGTCCATGTTCAGAGCCCCAGG
>SYIM01000154.1 GCA_005798775.1 Burkholderiales bacterium | reverse complement strand
GTAAAAGGCTCGCCCATCGCCAGCAGCCGTTCCCCAGCGAGCCGCCCGCCCTCTTCACGAAAATCGCCCGGGGTGACAAGCGCGGGCAGATAGGTGATGCCGGCGTGGTCGAGCGCGCTGCGATAGCCCTTCAGGCGGGCTTGGGCGTCGGGATGGTCGCGCGGCCCCGCGATGAACGCGATCCGCCGGTGCCCGAGATCGATCAGGTGTTCGGTCGCAAGCCGCGCGCCCGCTTCGTCATCCACCGACAGACTGAAGACGCCCGGCGCATCGAGCGTGCGACCGGTGACCACTACGGGTAACTGCTGGGCGAATTCCGCGATGCGTACGGCGCCCAGCCGACCCGCAAACAGAATCAAACCGTCCACGCGGCGCTGAATCAGTTCGCGAATGCAACGTTCTTCGTCATCGGAGTTCCAGTGGCCGCTCATGAAGATCGGCGTGTAGCCGCTTGCCTGCAGCGTTCGCTCAATGCCACGCATGCCTTCGCCGTAGAACGGGCTGTCGATTGCCTGCGTGACCACGCCGATCGCATTGGAGCGACCGGTGGCGAGCCCGCGCGCGAAGGCGTTGGGCTGAAAGCCCATCTCTCGGATGGCCAGCTCAACCGAGCGCTGTTTGGTGGCCGCAACCCTCGCCGTGCCGTTCAATACCCTCGACACGGTGCTCTCGGACACACCGGCCTTGCGCGCCACATCGGAGATGGTGCTTCGGTTCATGCTGCGGTGGCTGCGATGGCTTTAGCGGGAAACTGAGCGGCCCAGCGCGGCTGCCAGGTTTCTGGCAGCACCAGGCAGAGCGCACCCAGTTCGGCAGTTGTAGACGGGTCGCTCACAGCGACCAGGCTTGCGCCCGCGAGCATACCTCGCATTCCCGGGTAGCGGCCAGATTCGAACAGGCGGGTGCGCAACGCAGGCAGCAGCAGATCGGACTGGCTGCAGAAAAGGCCGCCGCCAATCGCGACCCGTTCGAGATCAAGGGTGACGAACAGGTTGTAGACGAGATCGGCAATCGCATCGAGCGCCTGCCCCACGACCGCGCCCGCCTCGCGCTCACCCCGCCGATAGGCGTTGAACAGATCAACCGTCTCACCGCCCCAGGCGCGCGCGAGCGCTGCCCCCCCGGCGAGCGACTCGACATCGCCCTCGTTACCGCAGCCACAGCGCGACCGCAGCCATTGCGCCGAGGGCACCATGCTGTGCCCGGCATGCCCGGCATTACCTGACTTACCCCGCACCAGTCGTCCGTCCAGCATCAAGCCCACGCCGATTCCGGTACTCCAGGTGAGGTACGCGCCATGGCTCACGCCGCGAAGGGCACCGAAGCGGTATTCGGCAAAGAGTGCTGCCTGGGCATCGTTTGCCAACGAAAGCGGGCGTCCACCGAAGGCCTCACGAAGCGGCGCCTCGAGTGCCACCCGCATCCAGCGATTCGGCAGGCCGCTTTCTGGCGACAAGCCGCCGCACAAGTTGGGCGCGGCGCTCGCAAGCTGCCCAGCCTCGCCTTCGAAAGGCCCGCACGCAGCAACGCCTACCGCATGAAGCGCATCGGAACGTACCCCCGCCTCCCGACAGCAGTCATCGACGAGCGCGAACATCGCTCGCGCGATCGCGCGATCATCACCGCTGCGGGGTACCGGCATACGAGCTCGAGCGACCACGCCCGACTCGTTGGCAACCGAGGCGGCGATTTTGGTGCCGCCCAGATCGATGCCTGCGATCACCGCGCACTCGCCCCCGCGCCCGACGCGCGCACAGCATGCGAAAGCCGCCCCGGCTCGGCCTGCAAGGTCATGCCGTCGCTGAAGCGGATGGTGCGTGCGCTCCGACCCGGCGGCTGATACCCGACGTAGGTTCGATCGCCATTTTCACGAACGAACACGGAGTAGAGCGCGGCATCGGCGGTCACGGTCCGGTCGACGCGGCCTGCTGCCTGCAGCGTGCTCAGCCAGTGAAAAGTACGCGTACGCGTCTCGCCCAGTTCGACCGAGCCGCGCGAGTTCCAGGCCTTCATGCCAGCGGCAGGATCGGCGAGGGCCAGAAACGATGCAAACACATCCTGCCAGATGTCAGCGGGCGTACCGTCACTCTGGCCGCGCGCATCGTAGCTCTTGCGCGCACGCTCGAGTCCCGAGAAATATCGGTCCATGTAGGGGCGCGGCAAAGCCAGATAGGTCGAGGCAGGGGTGATGGGTAACAGGTTGATCCCCTGGATCTGACGCGGCTCTTCGGTCCACCAGGTGCTGTAAGCGTACTTGCCGCCAAACACCATGCTCGCGAGCGGCTTGTCGAAGCCCGTGTCAAGCAGCGTGCCCTCCACATCGAGCCAGTATTGCAGCACCGCCGCCGCCTCATGCAGGTAAAGGTAAACACCCAGGTCGCGCAAAGCCCGATCGCCGGTGAGTTCGCCCCAGAGCACGAGCGCCGCCCAGGCGTTGACCGCCTCCGACGACGACTCCTGGTTGTTGCCGTGCCCGAAATAGATGCCGTCCCCGCCAGCCCAGGAATGCCCGGCATAAGGATCAAAATTTCGCAGAAACGGGAAATCAGCGCGACCACGCTCCGCTGTGGCAATGTCAGCAATCAACCGGCCGACCATACCACCCGAAGCAGCCGGCAACGCCCAGGCCGCATCGCGCCGCGCAAGCTGCACCGCAGCCATGAGCCAGTAGCCGTAATGAAAGTGGTGGTCATTCATGGCCGCCACGCTGCCAAACTCTTCGGGGTAGCCCAACACCGAACCCGTGCCTCGATCGAGCACGAAACGCGGGCCCGCCCCGGTAAACCACTGTGAGAAGCGGCGTCGAACTAACGTCTCAAGCGTGCGCGCCGCCTCATCCTCACCAGCTTCGGTGGCAATTGCCATCAGATGAGCGAGCGCGGCCAGGGTTTTGCCGGTCCAGTAGGTGCCCTGCCCCATGCGGCCGAACATCGTGGGCGCACGGCGCACATCGCCGCTCAGCAGACTGCGAATCCGATCCCGCTCTTCGGCACCTCCCAGCACAGGCCAGGCCGGAAGAATGCCCCGCCATTGCATCTCGGTGCTGAAGAAAGAGGCGGCGAGCAGGGGCATCGGCCCACGAATGGCATCGAACCCCGGCGCGTCGATTCGCCCCCCTGAGAGATGACGGTTTTGGTGCGGGTAGAGCGAAATCAACGGGACCGTCTCCGAGCCGCTCACTGCACGAGTCTTGAGCGCGTAGCGGGTCAGAAGCTTTCCCGAGGCTTCATCGAACTGCCAGCTGACCTGGGTAGACTCGACGAAGGCGAACGCATGCCGGGTGAACCGCTCGAGCGTGGCAGGATCAGTGTCGGGCAAGGCAGCCACCGACAGCACGCGTCTGTCATCGGGCAACTGCACCGAGAGGTCCTGCCCGGCGATCCCCGCAACCGTCGAACCCGCCGGCGCAAACACCGCCCACTGCCTTCCGCGCTGCTCGAATCGGATCACCAACGCGGACGTTGCCGACTGGGCTTGCCCCGGGGACAACAGCCGCGCATCAGCCGCCAACCGGATGCGTGCAGCCCCATCAGAGAGTGAGAAATAGGCATACACCCCGCCGTGCAGGAGGGTGGCATCGAGATGCTGCGCACCTGCAGCCATCCGGATCTGGATGTGCCAGTCACCCGCGTCATGGAGACGCGCGTCCTCAGGCGTGAAAGCGCTTGCACCAATGGTGAGCGCAGGCTCGTGCGGGTACTGAATCTCGGGCTGCTTACCCTCGACGGGGACCCGTTTGCGAACCGGGAGGCTGACCTCCAGCCCTGCCTGCGACGCGCGAAACGACAACGGATGCGCATGCAGCACGTCGGACCAGCGCTCATACATGACCGACGAATACCACTGATTGGTGGGGACCGCACGTGCCAGCATGGCGCCGCTGCGGTAGGTGGCGGGCTTGGGCCGGATGCTGCCAAAGCCGGACGGCGGCTCGGCAAACAGCACGCCTTCGCCCACCCGCAGGTCTTGCGCAGGCTGCGCCATAACCGGCTCAGACAAGCCGGCAAAGCCGAGCAGCGCGGCCACGGCGACACCCATCAGCCGACACCGCGCCAGACGATGTACCGGCTGGCAAACGCGATCCATGAGCGCGCCTCAGAAAACGAGGTTAAAACCAACCGTGGCGGCGGAACCGCTCCGGTCGTAGTGAGAATTGAAGCCCAGGAACAGGTTGTCGGGCATGCTGACCGGCGCCGGACCGAGGCGGCTCACGCGCGACCATCCGATGCCGCCGTAGACACTCGCCCCTTTATGAACTTCCGGTAGCTTCCGGTAAATGCCAAGGTTGAGACTCAGCGCGGTGTTACTCTGCCCCCACTCAATCGGGTTGGCGCTCGATGCGCGTCCGTAATAGACGCCACCTGCAGTATAGGTGTACAGACCGCGGTAATGGCTCCAGCCCAGCATCAGGTCGTAATTGGACGCCCGGTAGCCGGTGTAGTCGGAATTCAGGTCGCCGTAGTTGAAGCCGGGGTCGAGGCCAAACAGGCACACCCTCTGCACGGTGTCGTAGGCGCAGCTCGCAGCCGATCCGGTCCAGCGATTGTGGCGCGCGCCATACGTGAGCATGTTCTGCGGATTCGGCCAGTAATTACCTTGCAGAACCGCCGCACTTTGGCCAGGCTTACCGGCTCGCCGGGGCAGCCAAGCACCGCCCACCGACATCGCGTCCGGGTCGCCTATCCATCCCACCAGCGGCGCCTTGCCGAATGAACTCTGGCGTGCCCCCGTCACGTTTTGCAGCGTGAATTCAATCAGATGCCGCTCGCGCGAATACTGCAGGAACAACTCCACGAGGCGTGGCTCCGCCGAACCCGGTTGATAAGCGATATTCGACTGGGTCAGGCGGTTCTGCTGAACAATGTCCGTGTTGAGGCGGTCACGCCCCAGGCTGACTTCGAAGGTGAGCTTGCCGATGCCGTCCTCGAAAGGCTTACTGGTGAGGCGCAACGCCTCGGGCATGACACTAAAGCCCGCACCGGTACCCGCCCACTGATTGGCAAGACCAATGGGATAGCTGAAGGAATCGGAGCGTGCCCAGGTACGGGACAGCTGCGTGCCGTAGCGCACAAAGCCCAGATCGGGGCGTGAGACGCCAATGAATTTCTCGAACCAGTCGCGGTCGGCGAGGCCTTTGCCGCTGCGATAGCTCACATCGGAGGCGGAAAACCACTCGCCGAGGTTAGCGGTGGAGCGCCAGCGATAGCGTGCGCGCGCTTCGAAGGTGACTGCACCCTCGGTTTCATGGCTGTAACCCAGTCCGAGTTGCTGGAGCGCAAGCGACGACGAGCGACTGCCCAGCGTGGGGTTACGCGGCACCGGAACGAAAGCGTTTCGCTGGTCATATTTGTAGAGCGAATCGTTAGGCGAAATTTGTCTTGGGGTCTCGGATGCGCGAGTGGCCTCAACCTTCACAAAACCCGAGATTTCCCAGGTGTTGCCCTTGGTGTCCTGAAAAGTTTCAGCGTGGCTGCCAAAAGGCAGCACGAAGCCCAGCATGAGGGCGGCGCGGCGGGCAAAGCGCATGCAGTGTCTCCGGGATCGAGTTGTTTTAGCAGTTTCCAGAGCGCTTTTGAAAGCGCTTTCAAAAAAGTGTCTCATAGCATCCGAAATCCTGTCAACCGTTGTCAGCGAGCGTGTCAGCGAGCGCCAGGCACGTTAGCGAAGCAAAAGCTGCGGCTATCTCGTCTAAGGCCGGGCGGCTGCGCGAGAACATGACGGGGCATCAAAAGCGATTCC
>SYIM01000153.1 GCA_005798775.1 Burkholderiales bacterium | reverse complement strand
TGGTGGCGACTTGGTCAATGTTGACGCCGAGTTCAATCATGGGGAGAGCTTATGAAGGTCAATGAGCACCTGCCGGGTGCGAAGCGGATACCCCTCCAGCTGATGCGAGAGGATGGCCCGGGCGAGATATTTTGCCTCGCTGCGGCTATCGGGGGAAGTAAGACGCCCTGCTGCCAGGTCGAGCAAGGTGCGTCCCACCACAGCGGTGTCGCTGCCTGGCTCTGCCACGACGAACCCACTCCCGGGATGCCATGCGTAACGCATGCCCGGACGGATTGGTTCCCCCGTCGCATCGATATCGAGCTCGGGCGCGTGACCCGTTTCGCGAAGCATCTGCCACTCGAAAGAGCGCAGCGTTTCTTCAAGTGGCGCGGCCTCGGCAAGCGCTGTGAGCGTAGCCGAGTAGGCGTCAAAGAGCGCCGGATGAGGGTCCTCTCTGGGCAGCATGCGCAGCAGCAGCTCGTTGGTGTAAAAAGCGCAGAGCAGTGCGTCGCCCCGAGGTGGCTGAATGCCGCCCAGCCATTCCACCGTGTTGAGGGTGCGCAATTCGCCCTGCCCCGACCATACCGCAGAGATGGGCTGAAACTGGAGTAGCACCGCTCTGAGCGCCGACCCCGGTCGCTTCGCGCCCTTTGCCACCACCCCCATCCGTCCGTGATCGCGCGTGAACAGATCAACGATCAGGCTGGTTTCCCGGTATGGCGTGGAATGGAGAACGAACGCCGTATCGCGGACCTTACTCGTAGCCATGAGCGCGAAGACTGGCCTCGGAATCGGCCCAGCCTGACTTCACTTTGACAAACAGTTCCAGATAGACCTGGCACCCGAAGAGCTTTTCCAATTCGGCGCGTGCGTCGGTTGAGAGCCGACGGATTCGTTCGCCGCCGTGGCCCACCACAATTCCCTTCTGGGCATCGCGTTCGACCAGCACACTGGCAAACACCCGCCTGAGCGACGGCAACTCCTCGAATCGCTCGATCTCCACCGTACTCTGGTAGGGCAACTCATCGCCCAATTGCCGAAACAGCTTCTCGCGAATCATTTCAGCTGCGAGGAATCGTTCGCTTCGGTCGGTGAGTGCGTCGGACTCGAAGAGCCGCGGCCCCTCCGGCAAACGCTGCACGCACAAGCCGATCAGGGTATCGATCTGGCGCCCGGTGCGGGCACTGACCGGAATGATTTCATCAAAACCATATTCGCCCTGGAGCCTTTGCACCGTTGGGAGCAAGCGCGACTTGTCGGGTACCTCATCGATCTTGTTCAGGACCAGCAAACGGCGCCGGGAGCGGGTCAGCCGCTGCGCAAACGCTTCGTCGCCAGGGGTCCAGGACTGCGCATCGCAGACGAGGAGCGTGACATCCGCGTCTTCAGCCACCTGCAGGGCCGTACGGTTCAGTACCCGATTGAGCGCCCCACCCACCCGTGTCTGAAAGCCTGGACTATCCAGGAACAACAGCTGTGCATCGTCTCGGGACAGGACTCCAACGATCCGGTGACGGGTTGTTTGGGGCCGATCCGAAGTGATGGAAAGCTTTTGCCCGACCAGTCGATTCAACAGCGTTGATTTACCGACGTTGGGGCGCCCAACAATCGCGACGGATCCACAGCGATGCATCGGAAGCGACTGCGGCCTCAGGCGGCTTCAGCGGCCGGCCCAGCCAGCTCGCCCGCCGTCTGCGGCGACGCATCGGGCAGCGGGCCCAGTCCGGACGGTGGGGCGACAAGCGGCGCCGCCAACCCCAAGGGCGCGTCGGCAGCCGCCTGGCGTGCGCCGCGGGCTCGGCGCGTGACGACCGACGCGGCTTCAGCTGCATCCAGCGCCAGACGTGCGGCCGCCTGCTCAGCGGCACGACGACTGCCACCGCTTCCCAGCACCTGAATACCCAGTTTGGGGACTGAACACTCCACCTCAAAGGTCTGGCTGTGGGCCGCGCCATGCGTTGCCACCACTGCATAAACCGGTAGCGGCAGCTTCTTGCCCTGAAGGTGCTCCTGGAGGAGCGTCTTCGCGTCCTTTCCGAGCGTTCGCGGGTCGACCGATTTAAGAATCGGGTCATAGAGGGCCCGAATGACACCCGATGCGCGGTCAAACCCGGCATCGATGAAGATGGCTCCGATCAGGGCCTCAACCGTGTCACCCAAAATGGAGGGACGCCGCATGCCGCCGCTTCGGAGTTCGCCTTCGCCCAGAAGTAGATGGCGGCTGAGCCCCAGCCGGTGCGCAATATCCACCAACGCCTGCTGCTTGACCAGGTTCGAGCGCAACCGCGACAAGTCGCCCTCATCGAGCTTTCCAAACCGCTCGAAAAGCAGCGACGCCATCGCGCAGTTGAGAACCGAATCGCCCAGAAATTCCAGGCGCTCGTTGTGCGGTTGGCCATAGCTGCGGTGCGTGAGTGCCTGCCGAAGCAGGATTGGCTCGCCAAATGCGTGCCCCAAGGACTGCTCGAGCGTTTCGAGCGGTTCACTCAAGAATTCGCTCCTGGGGACCGGACTGGGCGATTCGTCGCGCATGCCGGCCTCGTGCTCAGTGAAACCGGCCAATGCGGCCAAAGTCACCGAAATTCATCCAGATGAAGAACGCCTTGCCGACGATGGTCTGCTCCGGGACAAAACCCCAAAAGCGACTGTCCAGGCTGTTTTCACGATTATCGCCCATCACAAAATAGTGGCCGGCTGGCACGGTGCAATCAAGCCCGGAACCCCGATAAGTGCAGCGGTCGATGAACGGAAACCTTTCCACCGGCTCGATTCGAGACGATTTATTCAATTCTGTCAATACCTTATGGGGGGTATTTCCAAGTGTTTCTGAATATTGAGGATACAGGATCAGCCGCCGCCTGTCTTCAAACTCCCCGGCGGCGATCAGCGGGACCGCCTGACCATTGATGGTGAGGCGTCCATCGGCGTACACGAGGCGATCGCCAGGCAAAGCCACCACGCGCTTGATGTAGTCAACCGAGGGATCACGCGGATAGCGGAACACCATGACGTCACCACGATTGGGCAACCCCACCTCGATCACCTTGGTATTGATGACCGGCAGGCGCACGCCGTAGGTGTACTTGTTCACCAGTATCAGATCGCCCACAAAAAGCGTGGGCAACATGGACTCGGACGGAATCTTGAAGGGCTCGGCAACAAACGAACGCAGCATGAACACCACGGCAATGACCGGGAACAAGCCCGCTGTGTACTCGAGCCAGAGAGGCTGACGCTCCAGCTTTGAGCGAAGTCCCTCGCGCTCTTCGGCCCGAGTCTCTGACGACACACCAGCCGGCCCCGCACTGGCATCGAAGTGCTCCAGCGCCTCGCGAGCCGCTGCGATGCGCCGTGGACGGAAAACGAACCGATCGGCCAGCCACGCCGCAAAGGTGACCAGAACCAGCACAAACAGGATGAGCGCAAAATTCATGAACGATCCGATCAGCGGTCTGCAACCTGAAGCACGGCCAGGAATGCCTCCTGCGGAATCTCCACTGACCCCACCTGCTTCATCCGCTTCGTCCCAGCCTTCTGCTTCTCGAGGAGCTTCTTCTTCCTAGAGATATCGCCGCCGTAGCACTTGGCAAGCACATTCTTGCGAAGCGCCTTCACGTTCTCCCGGGCAATGATGTTCGATCCGATTGCGGCCTGGATGGCCACGTCATACATCTGCCGCGGAATGAGTTCACGCATTTTTGAGACCAGATCGCGCCCTCGGCTCTGGGACACCATTCGATGAACGATGAGCGACAGGGCGTCGACCTTGTCGCCGGTGACCAGCACGTCCATCTTCACGACGTC
>SYIM01000152.1 GCA_005798775.1 Burkholderiales bacterium | reverse complement strand
GAGACGTCGTTGCAAAGCACATAGCCCGCGACGTGATTGAGCGCCGCCTTCTTGCTCACGTTGCAGGCACGGGTGCCGATCACGATACCGAGCTCGATTTCCCAGTCGGTCTTGACGGAACCCCTGGGCATCATCACATCGTCGTTGGCGCCCTGCATGCAGGTGAGCGTCTTGTGGAAGATGATGGGCTCTTTGGGCAGCGCGTTTCCGGTTTCGGCTGCGTGATCGGTGTAGTTGAGGCCGATGGCGACAAACTTGGTCGCGCCGGTGAACGGCACGCCGAAACGCGGATTGCCGCGCACCAAGGGCAGCTTGCCCGTCTTGACCTTGGCGAGCTTGGCAAGCGCCTTGGACGAGAGCTGGTCAGGGCCGATGCCCGCGAGCACGCCCGAGAGGTCGCGCAGCTTGCCGTCTGCGTCGATCAGGCCAGGCTTTTCCTTGCCGGGTTTGCCGTAGCGTACGAGTTTCATGCTTTCTCCTTGGTAAGGTCAGGTGAGGGGGTAGGCGAGGCAAGCGCTGTGGACGATCGCTCGTGCCGCCGATCAATCAAATCGTGATGCCGCCGTCTATGCTGAACCATTGCCCGGTGGCAAACGAGCTTTCGTCGCTTGCGAGATAAACAACGATCGGAACGATTTCGTCGGCGTTGGCGAGCCGACCCATGGGTTGGCGCGCGGTGAACATGCGCCGCGCTTCATCGACATCGCCGAGTTGCGCCATGCGGTCTCGAAGGCTGGGTGTTTCCACCGTGCCAGGGCAGATGGCATTACAGCGAACGCGCTGGCCGACAAAATCAGCCGCGATGGCCTTGGTGAGTCCCAGCACAGCCGCTTTGGTAGTGCCGTAGACCGCGCGGTTGGGAAGGCCCTTGATCGATGAACAGACAGAGGCCATGTTGATGATCGAGCCGCCACCGTTCGTGATCATGGCGGGCAACGCCGACCGGATGGTGCGCACCATTGACCGGACGTTGATCGCGAAGCTGAGATCCCAGTCATCGTCACTTGCCTGGAGGATGGTGCCCTGGTGGACATAGCCCGCACAGTTGAAGAGTACGTCGAGCGCACCCACCGCTCCCATCATCGATTCAATTGCGCCGGGCTCGGTGACATCGAGCTTACGCACATCGGGGGCAATGCCGACTTCTGCGAGCACTGCGGCGCGCAGCGTCTGTAACAGATCCTCGCGAATATCGGTGGCAATGATGTGCGCACCTTCGCGCGCCATGGCCATGACCGCCGCCTGGCCCATGCCCTGGGCGGCTGCGGTCACGAACACTTTCTTGCCTTCAAGTCTGCGTGCCATGAGTACAAGCCTGAGTTAAATGATACGAAGAATGCGTCTGCTTCCCACTGAAGCTTGACGCGACTGCCCTGACTGCCGCGGCGGGCGCGATACGCTTTTTATGACTGCGCGTGATGGACCGCCCGGGCGCGCCGGGGCATTCGGCGCGTTAGCGTAGCGCAAATTCCCGGGCGGCGTCGAACTGCATGGCGGCGAGCCGCGAGTAGAGCCCGCCCGTGGCTGAGAGCGACGCATGGGTCCCGGTCTCGACGAGGCGACCGCGCTCGAGCACAAGAATTCGATCAGCGCGCCGTACGGTGGCGAGGCGGTGAGCGATCACCAGTGTGGTGCGACCACTGGTGGCCTCCTCAAGCGCAGCCTGCACCTCGCGCTCGCTTTGGGCATCGAGCGAGCTGGTGGCTTCATCAAGGAGCAGAAGCTCGGGGTCGCGCAACAAGGCCCGCGCAATCGCGATCCGCTGGCGTTGCCCGCCCGACAGCCTTACGCCGCGTTCGCCAAGCGGGGTGTGCCAGCGCTGGGGCAGTCGTTCGATGAACTCGAGCGCATGCGCGGCGCGCGCGGCCTCCATCACCTCTTCGTCGGTTGCGTCGAGCCTGCCGTAGCGGATATTGGCGAGCACGTCGGCGGAGAACACCGTGCTGTCTTGCGACACGAGGCCGATTCGCGCACGAAGCGCCGCAGGTTCAAGCGCCCGCAGGTCGACCCCGTCCATGCGGACAGCGCCAGTTTGCGGATCACGAAAACGCAGGAGCAACTGAAACACGGTGCTCTTCCCGGAGCCCGACGGGCCCACCAGCGCGACCGATTCTCCGGGTGCCACGGCAAAGCTCACCGCCTCGAGGGCAGGTTGCTCTCGCGTGGGGTAGGTGAAGGTGAGCGAATCGAACACGATCGCGGGTTCGCGCGCCGTACGATGCCCCGCGGGTGGTGTGGTCGCCGTTGCGGGCGGCACCACACCGATGTTGTGCCGAGAATCCGCCGCGCGATCGGCCTGCGCGCTGATCGCAGGCGTCGCGTCAAGCAGTTGGGAAAGCCGCTCCGCCGCGCCCGCGGCGCGCTGAATATCACCAATCACCTCGGCAATCGCCCCGATCGCGCCAGCCAGCAGCGCCGCATACAGAATGAACTGCGCGAGCAGCCCGGCACTCAGTTCACCCGCGAGCACCGACCCGGCGCCACTTCGCAGCACGAACACGATGACCCCGAAGCTCAGCACGATGGCGATTGCAGTGAGCGCTGCGCGAACGCGAACGCGCCGGGTGGCGGCCGAAAAAGCAAGCTCGGCAGCCGCAGCAAACCTTGCGGCCTCCCACGGCCCGCGGTTGAAGGCCTGCACGATCTGGATCGCACCCAGCGTTTCACCTGCCAGAGCCGAGGCGTCTGCGATCCTGTCCTGACTGGCACGCGACAGGCGTCTCACCCGCCGGCCAATGGCGATCACCGGAATCAGCGTGACAGCCAGAAGACCGATCATCATCAGGGCAAGCATCGCCTCGGTGATCAGCATCATTGCGAGCGCGCCCACGCCCAGTACGGCGTTGCGCAGGCCGAGCGATACGCTGGTGCCAACCAGTGTCTGGACGAGTGCTGTGTCAGTGGTGAGGCGCGAGAGCACCTCGCCACTTCGGATGTCATCAAAGAACGCGGGGTCCTGCGCGAGCACCTGCGAGAAGACCGCGCTGCGCAGGTCTGCGGTGACCCGCTCCCCCAGCCACGAGACCGAGTAAAACCGGAGCGCAGTGGCCAGTGCAAGCAGTACCGCTACACCGAACAGTGCGAGGAACGGACCATCGACAGCCTGCTGGCTGCCAAAGCCCGCGTCGATCATGTGTCGGAACGCAAGCGGCACCGAGAGCGTTGCGCCCGCCGCGAGGAGGAGCGCAGCCGCTGCGAGGAGACCCCGTCCCTGGTAGGCTCGAACAAAGGGCAGCAAGCGGCCGAGGCCAGCCAGGCGGGCGCGGGGATTCATCCCTGCCACCCAGAAAGGCAGGGCGAGAAATTCGCGAGACGGTGCAGGGCCATGCGTTCAGTCTCCGGTAAGTCGGTGAATACTCACGCTTGGCCCTTGGGCGCGAAGCGTCGCGAGCGCCTGTGCGACCGCCGCACACGCGTTCGGCCGCTCAGCTAGCGCGAGGAGTCCCGGCGCTGAGCGAAGGACAGCCCAAACGGCTTGCGCCGGATCGGAATGCCTCGCAAGCGGCGAGAGCGCGCCAGCAAGTGGGTCGCTCACCGCTCGGGGAGGGGGCCCGCCAGCGTCGGGCGAACAGACTGCCTCCAGGCAGCGGATCCAGGCTGCCAGCGCTAGTGCAAGCACCGGCCAGGGCTGTCCGCGCTGATCAAGGGTTAGCATAGTGGGTAGCCAGCGGAGCGGTATTTTTTTTGAACCATCCATGGCGATCTGCGCGGTCTGATGCGCAAGCGTGTTATTCGAGAATCGAACGATCAGTTCAGCGCAATAAGCGGGCGCACGCGAATGCAGCCGCGCCGGCAGGGCAGGGATCGCCTCCGAGGCCCAGAGCCTCTCCAAAAGCGCCTTGACCAAGGACTGCGATACCGCTTCGTCTACTGTTCGCCAACCAGCCAGCACGCCCAAATAGGCGATCACGGAGTGCGCGGCATTCAGCAGCCGCAGCTTCATCTGTTCCCAGCCCGCCACATCGTCGCTGAAGGTCACACCGCTTGACTCGAAGCGGGGGCGGCCGGCGGCGAACCGGTCTTCAATTACCCATTGCGAGAACGGTTCGGTGACGACTGGACAGGCATCGGTGAATCCGGTGAGCTGGGCGGCAAGCGCCCGGTCCGCATCGGTACTCGCCGGCACGATGCGATCGACCATGGCGTTGGGAAATGATGCGGTCTGGGGCAGCCGATCGGCGAGCGCATGCTGGGTACGTAGGCGCAGAAACGCATCGAGTGCGTGTTCGAGCGCCCGACCATTACCCGAGAGGTTATCGCAGGAGAGCAGGGTGATACGCGCGGTTGGGTGCCGGGCTTGGCGGGTGACGAGCCCAGCAGCGAGCCAGCCCAGGGCGGTGCGCGGTGGCCACGCGCCGGCCAGATCGGCGGCAAGCGCTGGTTCGTTCGTATCGAGCGCGCCTCCTGCGTTGAGGCAATACCCTTTCTCGGTAATGCTGAGCGACACGATTCGGGTGGCGGGTGAGGCGAGGCGTTCAATGAGCCGTGTGGGGGTCTGCGCGGCGCAGCCCGCCTCCCGGATGGGCGCGAGAAGGCAGGGTTCGGTGCCCAGGCTGCTGCGAACCAGCAGCGTGTAGAGGCCATCCTGCGCGGCGAGCGCCTCCGGCAATACACGGCTGTGCAGGTTCCACGCGGAAATCGCCCAGTCCGATTCACCGGCCGCCAGCGCTGCGTCAACATGAACCGCCTGGTGCGCGCGATGAAAATGACCCAACCCGAGATGAACGATGCCAACGGACTGTCGTGTCGGCCGATAGTGCAGCGCAAGCCCGCCGCTGCGTTCGGCTGAGACGGCGCGCAGCGACAGCCGCAGCAGCGGCCGCGTAGCGCCCCCCATGCAGCGGCTCAGCGCAACGCCCGCTGTGCCGGGTCTGCCGGATCAGCCCAATCGGAATTCGGGATGAGCGGATACCAGCCAGGTCGGCCCGGGTCGCGGTCGTAGGGATAGGGCCCTAATTCAAGAAACAGCTCGTGATATCGCTCGACCTTGTCGCGATCGAGCCTGACACCGAGCCCAGGTCCGTCCGGCACGGCGATGGTGCCCTCCACGTAGCGCATGGGCCCGCCCTCGATCACGTCATCGACCAGATGGTGGTAATGCGCATCGGCGCTGTAGCCCAGGTTGGGAAGGACTGCGCCCAGATGCAGCATGGTGGCGAGCTGCACCCCTAGCTCACCCGAGGAATGTACAGCCACGCCCAGCCCGAAGGTATCGCAAAGCCCCGCCGCCTTGATGCAGGGCCGGATGCCGCCCCAGAAGGTGGTGTCGAGCAGCACGACATCCACCGCGCGCTGTGCAATGTTTGCCGCCAACTGCTCGAAGTTGACCACCACGGTGTTGGTTGCAATGGGAATCCGGACGAACTCACGTAGTCGCGCGAGTTGCGGCATGCCGAAAACCGGATCTTCGAAATAGTCGTTGTTGAGGGGCTCGATCGCACGGCCGAATTCGATCGCATCACCGAGGGACCATGCGCAGTTGGGGTCGTGGCGCAGCCGCTCGCCCGGGAACGCCTGAGCCAGGGCGCGATAACATTCGAGCTCGTAGCGCGGCGCAAACACACCACCCTTCAGCTTATGGCTCCTGAAGCCGTGGCGCGCCTTGAGTGCCTGCGCGTGGGCCACCAGCTGTTCGATACTTCGTACCTCTGCATGGCCGTTCGGGTCGGCGTACCGGAAAAACAGATAGGACGCGAACTCGACGCGGTCGCGGACCCGCCCGCCCAGAAATTCTGACACCGGAATGCCCAGCTTCTGCCCGATGATGTCGAGGCAGGCAAACTCGAGCGCAGCGTGAATCTGTGTGCGATTGTTGTACAGGCTCGCCGTGGGATTACAGATGGCAAAGCGCATGGACTCGAGCCGGAACACATCATGACCCTTCAGGTAGGGAAGGAGCCCGGTGACTGTCGCGCTTGCCGCCTCGCCACCGCCGCCGAACTCGCCGAGCCCCACGTAACCGTCTTCGGTCTCGACTTCGACCAGGGTGCGAACGAAGCGCCCCCAATGCGCGCCGTTACTGTGACGAAGAGCAGCTTCGAGGGGCACCGTCACGGGGGTGGCGCGGAGCGCGGCGATTCGGGTTCGGCTCATCGGGTGATTGAGGCGGGTTGCAAAAAATAAAGGGCGTAGAGCACGGGTGGCTTGCGCTGCACGTGCCGTGCGTTGAGGCGGTCGCTGAGTATACAAGTGCTTCGCGCCTTTAAATCCGGGTGCTACCATCGGCTTGCTCTGAAGAACGGTTTGATACGGACAGTGCGATGCGCCCTGCGCCGCACGGAGATCCCCATGCTCGAATGCAAAATATTTGGCGCGCTCGATCTGCGCGTCGGCACGGTACCAGTTCCCGACCCTGGCCCCGGCGAGGTGCTGCTCCGCCTGGGTGCAGCGGGTGTCTGCGGCTCCGACATGCACTACTATTTTCATGGTTGTGTGGGCGCATTCCGGATCCGTGAGCCGCTCACGCCTGGCCATGAGGCCTCGGCAGTGGTTGCCGGCGTGGGGGCGGGCGTCACGCGAGTTCGCGCGGGGCAGCGCGTGGCGGTCAACCCGTCGCGCCCCTGCGGCGCGTGCCCAGGCTGCCGGGAGGGCCGCGAGAACCTGTGCGCAAACATGCGGTTTCTTGGTAGTGCGAGCGTATTTCCCCACGTGCAGGGGATGTTTCGCGAATATTTCCTCATGCCCCAGTCGCAGTGCGTGCCGGTGGCGGATTCGGTGCCGCTCGATGAGCTCGCCATGTCCGAGCCGCTGGCGGTGGCGCTTCACTCTGCGACGCGGGCCGGAAACCTGCTGGGCCGGCGGGTGCTGATCACCGGCTCGGGCACCATCGGCTGCATGATGGTACTCGCGGTGCGGCTCGCGGGCGCAGCCCATGTCGCGATCACCGATGTGGTCGACCATCCGCTCTCGGTGGCGCATCAGGTGGGCGCCGACCAGGTGATTCGCAGCGATCAGCTCCCTCCGGGCACACGACTCGCTGAGGCTTGCGGCGGCGAGCCCGATGTGGCTTTCGAGGTTTCAGGGGCACCGTCCGCGCTGGCCGCCTGCATGGAAACCGTACGCCGGGGGGGCGTTATCGTTCAGGTGGGTACCCTTCCGGTCGAGGGCGTGCACCTGCTCGCCAACCAGATCATGGCGCGCGAGCTCGACCTGCGCGGCTCGTTCCGGTTCGGCAATGTTTTTGAACAGGCGGTGAACGCGATTGCGGGCCGGCGGGTTGACGTGAGGCCCGTAATCAGTGGATCGTATCGCTTAACCGAGGCGGCTGCGGCGATCGAGCGGGCACGCGACAAGACCGTCAGCATGAAGGTTCAGCTGGTACCGGGTTGACCTGGCGGCTGTGAATTTCAAAACTATTCAACAGGAGACATACATGAAATATCTCGCAGGGTTAATGATTGCCGCGGCTGCGCTGGCGGCGGTGGCGCCGGTCAGCGCGCAAACCAAGCTCAAGTGGGCGCATGTCTATGAAACCGCCGAGCCCTATCACCGCTGGTCGGTGTGGGCGGGCGAGGAGATCAAGAAGCGCACCAATGGCAAGTACGAAGTTCAGGTCTTTCCAGCCTCATCGCTGGGGAAAGAAACCGATATCAACCAGGGCCTCCAGCTCGGCACGGTTGACATGATCATTTCGGGCCTGTCGTTTGCGGCGCGCAGCTTTCCCCGCATCGGGGTGGGCTACTACCCGTTCACCTTCCGTGACGGTAACCACCTGGTTTCGTGGTCCAAAAGCCCAGCCTTTCGCGAACTCGCAGACGGCTATGAGGCCAAGACGGGCGTGCACATCACCTCCATGACCTACTACGGCGCGCGTCACACTTCGTCGAACCGGGGTTTCAAAGACTGTGCTGGCATGAAGAACCTCAAGATCCGCGTGCCTGATGTGCCGGCCTATATGGCCACGCCCCGCGCCTGCGG
>SYIM01000151.1 GCA_005798775.1 Burkholderiales bacterium | reverse complement strand
ATGTTGATCGTTCCGAGGTTCAGTTTGCCCGGGTTGGCACGCGCGAAGGCGAGCAGATCGCCCAGCGTCCGATGCGGCGAGCTCGCCGGCACGACCACGCCAAGGCCGAAGCTGCCCAGCCCACAGACGGGGGCAAAGTCCCGCAAGGTGTCAAAGGGCAGCGACTTGAACAGGTTGACGCTCACCGCGTTGCCATTCGACATGAGTAGGAGCGTATGGCCGTCGGCTGCGGCGCGCACCACGGTCTCGCCGGCTGCAATACCCCCAGCACCAGGTTTGTTCTCGATCACCACCTGGGTCTTCAACTGGTCGCCCATGGCCTGCGCGACCGCCCGCACGGTGAGGTCGGCAATGCCGCCGGCGCCGAACGGCACGACGATACGGACCGGGCGCGAGGACAGCGAATCAGCCCGCGCCCAGGGGGCTGCGAGCACAAAGGGCGCGGCGGCTGCGGCAGCAATCAGCGTACGTCGATTCATTGGATGCTCCAGTCAGGTGAGCTATGCGCAGGCGGATTATCGCCGCAGGCGGGTCTGCGCCGCCAACAAGCAGAAAACCTTGACCAAGATCGACCATGGAGCGAGTACCCCCCAACCTCGCCCGCAGCCTCGTGCATGGTTACCCATGTGTCGTAGCGCTGTCGGTCGCGACGCACGCGTCGCAACACGTAAGCCGCTCCGAATGGCTTGCACCGGATATGCGTTTCACTCGGGGCGTGCCGCTACAATGGTTCAATGAGTCAGAAACAGATCACTATCGCGATGACCGGCGCCTCGGGCGCTGCCTACGGCCTGCGCCTCCTGGAAATGCTGCGCGAAGTCGGCGGTATCCGAACCCACCTGGCGGTCTCGCCAGCCGGCTGGCTCACGATCGAGCAGGAGACCGGCCGCGGGCGCCGAACGGTCGAAGCGCTCGCCGATGAGGTTCATGGGGTGCGCGAGGTCGGCGCCTGCATCGCTTCGGGGTCATACCCGATCGACGCCATGGTAATCGCGCCGTGTTCAATGAAAACGCTGGCAGCCGTCGCCCAGGGGTACGGGGACAACCTCATCACCCGCGCAGCCGATGTCATGCTGAAGGAGCGTCGCCGCCTGGTGCTCGCCGTGCGCGAAACCCCGCTCAATCTCGCGCACCTGCGCAACATGGCCTCAGTCACCGAAATGGGCGGAATCATCTTTCCGCCGGTGCCCGCTTTTTACCTGCGCCCCGACAGCATCGAGGCGCTGATTGACCACAGCTGCGCCCGCATGCTCGACCTGATCGGTGTCGCCCAACCCTTTGCGCCCAGGTGGACCGGGTTGCGTCCGTCATCCAATGGAGAATCGGAATGAAACTGCTTGTTGCCTGTGACGGTTCGAAAACCTCCCTCCGTGCGGTACGCCATGCGATCAAGCTCGCGGTTTCGTTGACCGGCACCACCCGTATCTCGTTGATCAGCGTGCACGATGACATTGCGCTGCGCTACGCCAGCCGCTTCGTCGGCAAGGACACGATCGAAGAATATCTGCGCGACGAATCCGAAACCGATCTCGCCGCGGCGCGCAAGGCGCTCGACAAGGCCGGCATCGCCCACGACATGATCATCCGGCGCGGTCATGTTGCCGCAGAAATCGCCGACGCAGCCGCCCGCGGGCGTTTCGACATGATCGTGATGGGATCGAAGGGCCGCGGTTCGCTCGCCGGCCTGCTGGTCGGCTCGGTTGCTACGCGGGTCATCGAACTATCAGCGGTTCCGACACTGCTCGTGAAGTAACACGAACGCGCGCCACCCCGTCAGGGCGAGAGCCGCTGGCGGGTCCATCTGCCATCTGGCTGCACGCGATAGCAGATGCGATCATGCAGCCGCGAGCGGCGGCCCTGCCAGAACTCGAAGGAATCGGGAACCAGTCGATAGCCGCCCCAGTGCGGCGGCCGCGGTGGATTGAGCCCGTACCGAAGCCCCATTTCGGCGGTGCGCTTGACCAGATCGGTTCGCGAGACCAGCGCCGCGCTCTGATCGGATGCCCAGGCGCCGATTCGGGAGGCGAGCGGCCGCGAGGCGTAATAAGCGTCGGCCTCAGCGGCATCGCCGAATTCAACCCGCCCCTCGATCCGCACCACGCGCTCCATCTCCACCCAGTGGAACTGGAGCGCGGCGTACGGGTTTCCCGCCAACTCTCGACCTTTCCGGCTCTGGTAATTGGTGTACCAAACCAGACCCCGCGAATCGAACCCCTTGATAAGCACCACCCGCGTGGAAGGCCGTCCGTCTGCTCCGACGGTGGCGAGCGTCATCGCATTGGGTTCGGGAACCTTGGCTGCCATCGCCTCGTTCAGCCACTGCCGGAACTGATCAAGCGGCACCTCGGACGCCATGGTCTCGTCAAACTCGCCGCGGTCGTAGTCCTTACGAAGATCAGAAAGCGTCGGGTCGCTCAAGGAAGTCTCCCGGTTGGGTACGAGTTGCGATGCTAACGCCCCCTCATGCCTCTACCCGAGGCGCGCGTATGGCCAAAGCCCTGGCCTGCCGGCGCGCCGCCTCCGGGACGAGACGACCCTGTGCGAGCAGGCCCTGCCGGGGCATAAGGCGCGCTCGAGCGCGCAGCAACTCCCTGATGGGGGGCTGCGGCTACGCGAGCCGGCGTGGATGCCCGCCCGCCGCCGTTGGCCCCCGACCGCGGGCCGCCCTGGCCTGCAGGAAACCCGCCGCGGGACCCCGACGTGTCACCACCGAATTTGGCTGACCCGCCCTTGGGCGCCCCTCCCCGAGCCGGCCGCATCACCCGGCCGCCACCCATAGGGATCGGCTCTGGGCGCACGCTCAGGTCAGGTTCGAAGCCTGCCACGGTTTCGCGCAGTAGCGCTCGTCCGATCAGCTTTTCGATGCCGCGAAGGAACTCGAACTCGTCCACACAGACCAGGGACACAGCCTGACCGGCCGCCCCCGCGCGACCTGTGCGACCGATCCGGTGCACATAGTCTTCAGAGACGTTCGGAAGCTCGAAATTCACCACGTGAGGCAGTTCGTTGATGTCGATTCCTCGCGCTGCGATGTCGGTTGCCACCAGCACCTGGAGGGAGTTGTCCTTGAAACCTGCGAGCGCCCGGGTCCGCGCGCTCTGGCTCTTGTTGCCGTGAATGGCAAGCGTGCTGATGCCCGCCTTTTCAAGGTACTCGGCCAACCGATTGGCGCCGTGCTTGGTGCGAGTGAAGACCAACACCTGAAACCAGGCCCGCTCGCGAATGAGGTGCGCAAGGAGCTCTTTCTTCGCGTCGCGATTGACGAGCAGAACCGTCTGCTCCACCGCCTCGGCAGGCGCGTTGCGACGCGCCACTTCGATGCTTGCCGGCCGATCGAGAAGGCCATTGGCGAGCGACCGGATGTCGTCGGAGAACGTGGCGGAAAACAGCAGGTTTTGCCGCTTGTTGGGCAGAAGCGACAACACCCGCCGGAT
>SYIM01000150.1 GCA_005798775.1 Burkholderiales bacterium | reverse complement strand
GGGGCGTTGCCAATCCGATCGGCCAGATCTGGTGCGGTGCGATGATGCTCGATCATCTGGGCTATCCGGCGGCGCATGACGCAATTGTGCGTGCAATCGAAACCGTCACCGAGGGCGGCCCTCGTACGCCCGACATGGGTGGCACCGCCGGAACTGTGGACGTGGGCCGCGCGGTTGAAGCGGCATTGCGGGGCTGAGGACAGGGGCCGCCGTCATCGGTGGGGCGGCGCCGCAGCGCCTGATTGGGCGCAAGGTCGTCCGGCAACGCGTTGCGGCACCGCGCCTGTCCGTCGGCAAGGCTTTGGCATACTCAGGGTGGTTTCAATCAAGGAGCATGACATGGTTCGTCAGTTTTTCGTGTCCCTGAGTGCAGTCGCAACGCTGGCCCTGGCCAGCGGGGGCGCGTGGGCTCAGCAGTACCCCGCGCGCCCGGTCAGTATCGTCGTGCCGTTTGCGGCAGGGGGACCCACCGACATCGTGGCCCGCAGCATGGGCGATGCCATGGGCCGATCGATGCAGGGTGCCAACTTCGTGGTCGACAACGCAGCGGGTGCGGGCGGCACCATTGGCGTTGCCAAGGTTGCCCGCGCTGCCCCGGATGGCTACACCTTGCTGGTGCATCACATCGGCATGGCGACTGCGCCCACGCTCTATCGCAAGCTCGCCTTCGACCCCCTCAAGGATTTCGAATACGTGGGGCTCATCAATGAAGTCGCGATGACCCTTCTCGTGAAGACCGCGCTGCCGGTGAAAGACGTGAAGGAGTTGATACCCTATCTGAGGCAAAACGCCGGCAAGGTGAGCCTGGCGAACGCGGGGATCGGGTCGGCTTCGCATCTGTGCGGTCTCCTGTTCATGAGCGCGATCGCCACCGACCTCACCACGGTGCCTTACAAGGGCACGGCGCCCGCGCTCGCAGATCTGCTGGGCGGTCAGGTCGATATGCTGTGTGACCAGACCACCAACACCGTGCCGCAGATCAAGGCGGGCAAAGTGCGTGCGCTGGCTGTGACATCGCCTACGCGGCTCTCCATCCTTCCGGAGCTGCCCACGCTCGCCGAGAGCGGCCTCAAGGACTTCGACGTCTCGGTCTGGCATGGTCTCTATGCGCCCAAGGGAACGCCCAAGGCAGTGGTCGACCGGTTGGTTGCGGGGCTCAGGCAGGCGCTCAAGGATCCGGTTATCGTCAAGCGCTTCGCCGAGCTCGGAACCGAGCCTGTTTCTGAGGCCAAGGCCGCGCCCGATGCACTTCGTGCGCATCTGGCTGCCGAGATCACCAAGTGGGCGCCGCTAATCAAACAGGCCGGTATTTACGCGGATTGAGCGCGGCCGATCCTTCAGCGCTGCTTGCGGCAAGCTTTGCCGCAGCGGTTGCGGCCGCCGACCCGGGAAAGGTGCTGCCAGCGCACCTGCCTGGTCCGCAGCAACTGCTGCATTTTGGTCGCACGTTGGTCGTGGGCGCCGGAAAAGCTGCGGCCAGCATGGCGCGCGCGGTCGAATCGCACTGGCCAGCCGATTGTCCGCTGTCGGGTGTGGTGGTGACGCGCTATGGACATGGCGCTGCCTGCGAGCGGATCCGCGTCGTGGAGGCGGGTCACCCGGTTCCCGACGAGGCGGGCGAGGCGGCCGCGCGACAGATTCTCCAGGCGGCGCAGTCGCTCAGCGAAAACGATCTGCTCCTGGTGCTGGTCTCCGGGGGCGGGTCAAGCCTGCTTAGTCTGCCAGTAGCGGAGGTGCCCATGGCCGACCTCCGATCGGTTACCCGGCAGCTTCTATCAAGCGGGGCGCCCATCCAGGACATCAATGTGGTTCGCAAGCACCTGTCGCAGATACAGGGCGGGCGGCTCGCGCAGGCCACCCCGGCTCGGGTGCTTGCGCTGGTGATTTCCGATGTGGCGGGTGACGATCTGTCGGCTATCGCGAGTGGCCCTTGTGCGCCCGATCCGAGCACTTACGGCGATGCGCGCGCGCTGCTCTCGCAGTGGGAGGTGAAAGTGCCCGCCGCGGTCGCTGGCTTTCTCGAGCGGGGTATTGACGGGGGCATCGCTGAAACCCCCAAGCCGGGTAATTCGCTGTTTTCGCGGGTCGAGAACCGGCTGATCGCGAGCGCCCATCGCAGTCTGGAGGCCGCCGCCGAGGTGTTTCGCGGGGCGGGAATCCAGCCGGTTATTCTTGGCGACACGATCACCGGCGAGGCGCGGGATGTGGCCCAGGTGATGGCTGCGATCGCGCGTGAAATCGCGGCTCACCAGGCACCCTTCCAGCGACCGGTCGCGCTTATTTCTGGCGGCGAATGCACGGTCACGGTTCGAGGCCGTGGGCGCGGCGGGCGCTGCAGCGAGTTTCTGCTCGCGCTGGGTCAGGCAAGTGTCGGTATCGAGCGACTCTGGGCGCTTGCCGCCGATACCGATGGCATCGACGGTGTGGAAGACAACGCCGGGGCCAGGCTTACCCCCGACAGTCTCGTGCGCGCGCGGGCGCTCGGCCTGGATTCGCGGCGCATGCTCGAAGACAATGACGCTTATGAATTCTTTTCGCGGCTTGGCGACCTCGTGATGACCGGCCCCACGCTCACCAACGTCAATGACTATAGGGTGGTGTTGCTCGCCTGAGCCACTGCCACCCTGCATGCGCCACGCGAGAGCTTGCGGTAAGCGAGTTGACCGCACGCTCGCCTCAGACACTTCTCGCGATCTTTCTGGAGACCCGCTTGAGTTCCGCCGACAACACCCTCACCCTGACCCGGCCCGACGACTGGCACCTG
>SYIM01000149.1 GCA_005798775.1 Burkholderiales bacterium | reverse complement strand
GATAGCAAAGCGACTTGCCACCCCCGGTGGGCATCAGCACCAGAGCATCACCGCCCTCGGCCACATGCCGTACGATCTCGGCCTGACTGCCGCGAAACGCAGGGTGACCGAAGGTCTGGCGAAGCCGTTCCAGGGCCCGGGCGTCAGTATTGGGAGGTGAGGCAGACACGGCGCGAAAGATATCGATAAACCACCCGTTTGTCGCCGCATCCGGTTCCGAAAGGATTAGTCAGAAATCCGTGAAGGTCGATTCCATGCGAAGATTTTCCCGGGTCCGAGAGTCGATCTCGACCCCGCTTCCGGCTGGCTCAAGCGGCCGGACCGGCCGAATCGGCCTCCCGAAGTCTAGCGAACCCCTATGAACGCACGCATCGCGATCGTTCTCCCACACAGACCCTGTGCGTGCCGGGTTGCAGTACGCAGCAGGGTATTTGCCGCCGGGCTCGGCATTGTCGTCCTGGGGGCTTTGGCACTTGCGTCGGCTCGGGCGGAGACTCGTGCGCCGTCGCTCGCGCTTCACGGGGTGCTGTCAAGGGTTGCGCAGGTGCATCCCCTGATGCAACGCGCCCGTGCCGAGGTGGAGGTGTCGCGCCAGCAACTTGAAACTGCGCGTTGGGGACGGTTCCCGTCGGTGTCAGTCGGGGCATCTGCGGGCGAGGGCGTGAGCGCGGCCGGCAGCCTTCGTATCCAACAGCCGGTCTACACCTTTGGCCGCACTGCACATGCCATCGATGCGGCGCAGGCCTCGCTCGAGGCCACGACCTCGGGCATTGACGCCACGCGTCGCACATTGCTTGAGCGTGCGGCGATTGCGCATGGCCGCTGGCTGTCTGGCATACAGCAGGTGGAACTCGCCGGGCGGCACGTGTTGCGTCAGCAGGAACTCCTCGAATTCATTACCCGTCGAGCCGATGGGGGAATAGCTGCGCGAGGCGATACCCGTCTGGCGCAGGGGCGACTTGAGCAGGCGCGTGCGCGCGCCGCAGCTCTGCAGGCCCATGTCAATCAGGCGCGGGCCGAACTCGAATCGCTCATGATGCAACGGGTCGATGCCCAGCCGGTACCTGCGGCGTTGTCTCCGATCGCATTTGCCAATGCAGAAGCCCTCGCCTACGCATTTGTCGAGGCATCGCCGGTGCTGGAGCGTCTCACCGGTCAGCAACGAGCTGCGAGTGCGGAAGCGTCGCTGAAAGGGGCGGATCGTCTGCCGATGCTGGTGGCGCGTTTCGAACGTGTACCAAGCCTTCTCACCAACCACTACGACACCCGCACGCTTCTTGCGATGGACTATCAATCTGGTGGGGGGCTCTCGGCGCAATCGGAGTATCTGGCGCGGCTGGGGCGCGTCGATGCGCTACGCGCAGAGATCGATGCGCAACGTCGCGAACTCGAGCTTGTCGCGATATCGCTTTGGGTACAGCGCGCAACGTTGGTCGAGCAGCAGTCAGCGATCGACGGACTTGTGGCGTCATCGGCTGAAACTATGGAGTCATTTCTTCGCCAGTTCGATGCGGGCCGTCGGAGCTGGCTCGATGTGCTGAACGCCGAACGCGAACTGTTTGATGCGAGGCTTGCCAGGGCCCAGATTGATGCCGGACTGCTTGAAGTCGCCCTTCGAATTCAAGGCGGCACGGGTGCGCTTGAGCGACTGTCTGCGGGGCAACCATGACCACAGGCCCTGAGCACGCATGGGAGGCACCCTCCGCGGCGCTGCGTCGCCGGCTGCTGGGGGTGCAGGGTATGTCCCTTTCGCAGGGGGCGGCAGAGCAGGCCTGGGCGGAAGCCTTTCGCAGGTTACCCGCCGCCGTAGACCCCGCCTCGCAAATGCAGTCGCTGGGCGGAGCCGTCCGCCGCTGGATGGGACCGTTCGATGCAGCGGCTGATGTCGCCGTCGTGCCCGTTCAGACCTTGCTCGCGCAACATTTTCCGGCGCTCGTTTTCTGCGAAGGCCGTTGGCAGGTTGCGCGCTGGCTCCGGGGCGAGCGGCTCGGGCTGGAAACTGACGACGGCAGGGTAGAGGATGTTGACCGAGCGCGTTGCGCCGCTGCGCCGGCTTGCTGGATCGCGCTCTCAGAGGCTCGCGAGCCAGATGCCCGGGCCGGTCCGCTCCGACTGGTAATTCGCGCGCTCGCGCAGCGCAAGCGCGTGCTCTTCGAGGTCGGCCTTGCCTCGGTGCTGGTCAACGCATTCGCGGTCATCACATCGCTCTTTGCCATGCAGGTCTACGATCGGGTGGTGCCCACTTTCGCGTGGTCCACGCTGTGGGCGCTCACCCTGGGTGTACTGGTTGTTCTGTCCTTTGATGCCATGCTACGGCTCGCTCGCGCGCAGGCGCTCGATCGTGTCGCCCGCGACGTCGACGAAGATCTGACGCAGCTACTGTATGACCGCCTGCTTGCCATGCGGATGGACAGCCGCCCTCGAAGCCTGGGCACGCTGGCGGCACGCCTAACCGGTTTTGAGGCGGTACGTTCGTTCTTCACCGCATCCATTCTTTTCGTGTTCGTCGATTTGCCCTTCGTTCTCGCTTTCATCGCGGTCATTGCCCTGGTGGGTGGGGCTGTGGGCTGGGTGTACTCGCTGCTGTTTCCCCTGGCGCTCGTCACGGGGTGGGCAGGGCAAAGGAAAATGCGCCGCCTGGTCCAACGACAAGTGGTTGGGCTGCAACAGAAAAATGGTTTACTGATCGAGACCATCCAGGGCGCCGAGTCGATCAAGGCTGCGGCGGCGGAATGGCGATTTTCCGCTCGTTGGGCGGATCTGGGTGATGAGCTATCGGCCGATCAGCTTGCCGTTCGTGCAACCATCAACCGGGTGACGACGCTCATGCACTGGTTATCTTCGATCGCTTTTGTTGGTGTGATCGTGGTCGGTGTTCATCAGATCGAGCTTGGTCTGCTGTCGGTGGGCGGGCTCATTGCATGTTCGATCCTCGGGGGGCGCGTCATTCAGCCGATCTCGCAGGTCGTGATGCTTGCCACCCAGTGGCATGGCGCGCGCGAGGCGATCCGCAATCTCGAGTCCGTGATGCGAATACCTGCGGAGCGTGAGTCTGGTGTGTCGCAACTCGCACCCGACTCGCTGGCGGTGTCCGTCGCGGCAAAGGACTTGCGATTTAACTATGGACGATCGCCGGCCGCGAATATCGATATCAACGCGCTTGCGTTCAGCGCTGGGGAACGGGTCGCGCTCGTGGGCTCCAATGGCTCTGGCAAGACCACGCTGCTCCGAATACTGTCTGGGCACTATCGTCCCTCGGCCGGGCAGGTACGAGTAGGGGGGATCGACGCAGCCCAGATCGCGCCTGCCTGCCTCGGTGCGCATATGGGTTACATGCCGCAGGATATCCGGCTGTTCCGCGGCTCCCTACGCGACAATATCGAACTCGGGGGGGTGCGGCTTGATGATTCGCGGCTCCTCGAGGTGGTCCGGGCGAGCGGTCTGGAGACCCTGGTGTCCGAGCATCCGCTGGGTCTTGACCTGCCCATTGCCGAGGATGGCAGTGGGCTGTCGGTCGGGCAGCGGCAGCAGGTGGGGCTGGCTCGCCTCCTGGCGCAGCCGCCGCGGATCTGGCTTCTGGACGAACCGAGCGCTTCGCTCGACGGCAGCGCGGAGGCTGCGCTGGTGAAGACCTTATCAACCATGATCCGTGCCGACGACCTGGTGATCTACGCGACGCACAAGACCGCTCTGCTGGCAATGGCAACGCGCGTTCTGGTGATGCGGGCAGGGCGGGTCGTTCACGATGGCGACCGCGACAGCGTCGGCCGTGCCATGCAGTCGCCGTCGCCGATTTCGGCCACGTCCGCGCTCAACCGGGTAGCCTGATGAGCCGACCGCTTCACGATCGGCCAGCGGGGTTCGACGCCCCGCTGCTGCGGCCTGAGCGCGCCGGAGCCGCGCGATGGATGAGCACCTTTGCGGTGGTTGCGGTCGCTCTCATGTGTGTTACCGCGGTTGCATGGTCTTCGCTGGTCGAGATCGATCAGGTCACCCGTGCATCTGGGCAGTTGATTGCCAGTTCGCGGGTGCAGGTCGTTCAGTCGGTTGACGGGGGCGTGATCGAGCGACTGCATGTTCGCGAGGGTGATTCTGTCGAGGCGGGTCAAACGCTCGCCACCCTCGATTCCGGACGCACACAGGCTGCGCTGCGCGAATCCGAGGCAAGGTCTGCTGCGTTGCGCGCGGCGCTCGCTCGGCTGGCGATCGAGGCTCAAATGGGCGAACACCTGGTCTTACCTGCCGGGCTTGGTGCGTTTCCATCAGTGCAGCGCGCGCAACAGGCCTTGTTCGAGCAACGTCGCCGCTCGCTGTCGGTGGAACTTGATGCGCTCGAATCATCGGCATCGATTGCCCGTCAGGAACTCGCGATAGTTCAAAACCTGCATCGGGCGGGCGACGTCAGCCAGGCCGAACTCTTGCGGGCGAGCCGGCTGGCGAGCGAGGCTGAGGCGCAACTCTTGATTCGCAAGAACCGATGGCTTCAGGATGTCCGCGCCGAGCAGGCGCGCGCCGAGGACGAACTCGCGCAGCTTGAGCAGGTTCAGGCACAGCGCCGCGAAGTGCTGGACAGTCTCGTGCTTCGAGCCCCAGTGCGCGGCATCGTGAAGAACGTTCGGGTGACGACGCGCGGTGGCGTGCTGCGTCCAGGCGAGGAACTCCTGCAGATCGTACCGGGCGATGACCGACTGATTGTTGAGGCCCGTGTAAGACCGTCCGATATCGCCCTGCTCAGACCCGGGCTTCCCGTATCGATCAAATTTGATGCTTACGACTACACCGCCTACGGTGCCGTACCCGGGAAGCTCAGCTACATCAGCGCTGACACGATTCGCGACGATTCGCGCGCGGGCGAGCAGCTTTACTACCGGGTGCATGTGGAAACCGACATCCCGCCCGGCGCGCCAGCCGAAACGGGGTTACGCAAGCGCCTCGACGTGATGCCGGGGATGACCGTAACGGTCGACATCCGGACTGGACGACGTTCGGCGCTGTCCTACATGCTCAAGCCGATTCGCCGCACGCTGGACGAGGCGTTTTCCGAACCCTGAATTTCTGATCAACCCAAGTATCCCATCACAGGTCCCGAACCATGACCACCGCATCTGCCCCAACTGCTGCTGCCATGCAAAGCCCGCGCGCCATATCTGGCGTCGATTCCACCAGTCAGTCCCTGGAGCGGTCTGTTTCGGGGGCTGTGCGTGCGACAGACTCGTCGTCTGATCGCAAGGCGATGGCGGGTGGAAACCGTGCAGAGCGGGGAGCCCAAAGTGCTGATGTGCTCGCGCCCGTCTGGGCGAGCGGCGCGCAGCTGATCGACAACACGTTTGATTCATCAGGTGTTGTCCCGTCGGCGCAGCCTGACTCTGCCGATCCCGGGCAGCCGCATGCGATGCAAGACGAGGCGGGCCTGCCCGATCAGATGACCATGATCAAGCAGGCGCCTGATGCTGATCGAATGGTCGGCGACACATCTGACGTGATCGAATTCAACGCAGGACAAGGAGTGCTTGATCCGGCGCTCCAGCGGTCATTTCGAGTCGAATTTGCCCAGGCAACCTCGGCGACGGCGTCAGATGCCACGACTGGTGGCGGCGTTCTCAGCATTCCGCCTTATCAACTCGCGGTCGGCGGCCTTGCGCTCGGCCTCGTGGCCGGGGGAGGAGGCGGTGGCAGCGGTGGTTCCGGCAGTGCGGAGTTCTTTGCCTGGAGCGTAGGGAACCTGAATATCACGACCCCTGGCGGTACGACTGTCACCGTTGACGCCAGTGGCGGGGCAAGCGGTCGAAGCCTGATTCTCAACGGTGCTAGCGCGGTCAACGTCAACGGTTTTAGTGGTTCGAACCTGATCAATGCATCGAACCTGAGCGGCAATCTCTCGATCAATACCGTTGATGATGGTAGCCCCGGACGCCTGGTACTCGCGACAGGAAGCGGTACCGCGACAGTGAGCAGTTACGATGCGCGTGACGAACTCGTGATCGATGCCGCTGCGCTGCCAAGCAGCAGTATTCTCACGCTTAGCGGACAGGTAAGCGAGGCCAAGATCAGCGCGCTGGCCGGCGGACTCAATGCCTCGGCGCTGAGCGCGGGATCGCTGTCGGTATCGACCGCAGCGCTTGCCGCCGGGCAGCAGCGCTCGATTTCGCTGTCGACCGGCGCAGGATCCACCAGCGTGAGCGGCAATCAGGGTGACACCATTATCATCGACGCGGAGGCGCTTCCTGATGAGGTCACGCTTAAAACCAGCGGAAGCGCTAATTTTCAGATCAGTAATCTGATGGGGAATTTAGAAACCACGGCAACTGGGAGTATCACAGCTACGCTTGACCATGATCCCAATCCAGCTGTTGAACTGCGCACCACGATTAAAAGTACAACCGCAGTTACGGTGAACAACGGTGCCCTGGATATCAATGACACCATTGTTTTTGAAGGGGCGGGAGCCTTTACCGTGAAGGGGTTGCTGGCGACGCTCGATGCAAGCCGAGTGACGGGCAGTACCAACGTCACAGGCGCGATCGTGTCGGCTCCTAATGAGGTCAAGGTCATTCCGGGCGCGACAGGCGCGACAGTCGCTGGATCAGCGGCGGGCAGCAGGATAGCGGTTGATGCTTCCAACATTCCCGATGGCACGGCGTTGCAGCTGCGCGGGCCAGGCAGTTTCGTTGTGACTAGTCTGAAGGGCGATGTCGTTGCGGATGAGGCGCAGGGCAATCTTTCGGTCTCGACTGCGGATGTTGATGCTCAGTCCGTGAGCGTGAAGCTGGGCGCGGCTGGCGGTCAGATCAGGGCGGTCAGCACAACCGACTCGATCAATGTCGATGCGCTGGCGATGAAGGGCACCTCAACGCTTGTGATCGGCGGCGCTAGCTTTGCTGGCAATTCAATCGGGACGGTTACCGTGACGGGGCTTCGAGGTACCCTCGAGAATCGTGGTACGGGCAAAGCTGAGGTCACACTCGCCGTGCCGGCTGATGGGTCACCCGCGGTAGCCTCGGTCGCGAGCGATAACATCGTCATCGTGAATAACGGCAACTTCGCCGCTACCGACACCATCAAATTATCTGGATCGGGCGAGTTCGGTTTGAAAGCCGTTGCCTCGAACGTTGACGGCGCGGGCGTGAGCGGCGTTCTGAGCAAGATCAGCGCAACGCTGAACACGAATAGCGGTGTGACGATCAAGCTGTCACCCTCAGGTTCTGACACTTTGGCGCTTAATGGTCGTGACTCGTCTGCCACGCTGCTGAACGTCGAGACCCTCGATGTAAGCATCGGAGGTGATATTTCCAAGGCTGCGATCAGTTCTGGTGCGGGCCCCGCCGCGCAGGGGCGTGTCTCCGGAACCCAACTGGATTTCGCGGACCAGACTGCGAAGCTCGTCGTCAGTCCGGCGCAGCATGCCGATATTCAACAGGGTGGACTGGTCAAGGCGATGCAGGCCGACTCCGGCACGCAGACTCTTTTGCTGAGCAGCGGCGGCACTATCGCGCAGACGATCCCTCACATCGACGTATATGAGCTATCGGGCGCGGGGCAACTCCTGCCGATCACGATCAAGTCGCAGTCGCTGTCGGTGAGTAACGACATCCAGCAGCAACTGGCTCTCGCCTCCAACCAATCCTTACCTGCTCTGACGATCAAAGGCTCCTCGGGCGCTG
>SYIM01000148.1 GCA_005798775.1 Burkholderiales bacterium | reverse complement strand
TGAGATGAATACCCGGGTGCAGGTCGAGCATCCGGTCACCGAACTCATCACTGGCATTGACATCGTGCAGGAACAGATCCGGATCGCGGCAGGCGAGCCGCTGCGGATCAAGCAGCGCGATGTTACGGTGCGCGGTCACGCAATCGAATGCCGGGTCAACGCCGAAGACCCTTACCGGTTTACACCGTCGCCGGGACGAATCACTGCCTGGCATCCGCCGGGTGGGCCCGGTATCCGCGTGGACTCGCACGCCTATGCGGGTTATGTGGTGCCGCCTCACTACGACTCCATGATCGGTAAGGTCCTTGCCTACGGCGACACGCGCGAACAGGCGCTTCGCCGGATGCGGATCGCGCTATCGGAAATGGCGGTTGAGGGCATCCTTACCAACCTTCCGCTTCATCGCGAACTGCTTGCCGACGCGCGCTTTGTGGCGGGGGGTACGTCAATTCATTATTTAGAGAATAAGCTCGCGCAACGCAGGACCGCTGGCTGACGCATGTTCACCGAGCTCGTGTTCACCGTGGCCGGTGAAGAGGTCGAACGCTGGTCCGATGCCCTGCTCGAGGCTGGTGCGCTATCGGTCGAAGCGGAGGACGCCGACGCAGATTCTCCCGACGAGCAGGCGATTTTTGGTGAGCCCGGCGAACCCGCGCCGGTTGCGGCCTGGGCGAGAACTCGTCTGCGTGCGCTTCTCGATGGCGGCGACGATGCTGCCGCCGTGCTGGCGCTTGCGGCAGGGCACAGTAGTCTGCCGAGTCCGTCCTTCACGCTGCAGCCGATCGCCGACCAGGATTGGGTGCGGCTTACCCAGGCGCAGTTCGAACCGATTCCGGTCGGCCCGCGCCTCATGATTGCGCCGAGCTGGCATCTCGAAGCGGCGCGGCCCAAGGCCGAGGGAGCGCAACTGATCATGCTGGACCCCGGGCTTGCGTTTGGTACCGGAACCCATCCGACCACGCGTATGTGCCTGGAGTGGCTCGATACCCATCTTGAAGCGGGGCAATCGATGATTGATTACGGTTGCGGGTCGGGCATTCTCGCAATTGCTGCGGCAAGGCTCGGCGCACAGCCGGTCAGTGCCATCGATATCGATCCGCAAGCGCTGGTGAGCACGCGTGATAACGCGCTTGCCAACGGCGTGACGCTGCAGATCATGGCTGCGGAGTCCGCACGACCCGACCCCGCAGCGGTGGTGGTTGCCAATATCCTCGCCAATCCGCTCAGGCTTCTCGCGCCGCTCCTCAGCTCGCTGGTGCAGCCTGGCGGATCGCTGGTGCTGGCGGGCCTGCTCGAGCGGCAGGTCAATGAATTGCGTGCGCTCTATCCACAGATCGTGCTCGAGGTGTATGCGCGTCGCGAGGGCTGGGCCTGCCTCGCCGGCGTACGGCGCTGAGCGCACAATTTCCAAACGGAGAAAAATATGACAGGACGGGTAATGATCAGCGGTTCGGTGGCCTACGACACCATCATGGTGTTTGATGGTCACTTCAAAGACCACATCCTCGCCAGTCAGGTCCACATGCTCAATGTCTCGTTTCTGACCCTACAGCTCAAGCGTGAGTTCGGTGGCTGCGCCGCCAATATCGCCTACAGCCTGAAGCGGCTGGGCGGTGATCCGCTGGTGCTTGCTGCGGTCGGGCGCGATGGGTCGGATTATCTCCAGCGCCTGCGCGCGCTCGGCATCGACACCGCGCGGGTGCGTGCCTTTGACGATCAGTATACGGCGCAGGCTTTCATCACCACCGACCTGTCCGATAACCAGATCACCGCGTTTCACCCGGGCGCCATGGGGAGCGCCGACCAGGTGAGCGCACAGTCTGAGGGCGAGCACATCGCCTGGGGGATCGTGGCGCCGAATGGCAAGGCGGCGATGATGCGGCACGCGCGCGAATTTGCTGCGCAGGGCATTGCGTTCATTTTCGATCCCGGCCAGGGCCTGCCCATGTTTGACGGCGAAGAGTTGCGCGGCTTGATCACGCTCGCCACGGCGCTGACCGTCAACGACTATGAAGCGAAGCTCCTGAGCGACCGCACAGGCTGGTCCGAGGAGGATATTGCTGCCAGGCTGAAGGCGCTGGTGATCACCCGGGGTGCAGAAGGCTCTACGCTCTATGAAGGCGGCTCGCGCCAGATGATTTCGGCGGCATCGATCAGCCGAGCTGTAGACCCCACGGGCTGCGGGGACGCCTATCGTTCTGGCCTTCTATACGGACTATCCCAGGGTTGGAGCTGGCTTGATTCAGCCCGGCTCGGCAGTGTCCTGGGCGCGGCAAAGATCGAACACGCGGGCGCGCAGAACCATCCGGTTGATCGGGCTGAATTGAGCGCGCGCTTTGCGGCCGCTTATGGCCGCACACCCTGGTAACTGATTGAAAGTGCGGCCGGGTAGCGGGCCTGCCCCGCGAGTTACGAAGGCTCAGATGGCGGGCGCGATGGCTCGCGCCACCGACAGCCCGACCTGCGCGAGCAGGATCACGATGAGCGGGGACAGGTCAACCCCGCCCAGGCGCGGCAGCCGCCGTTGGATGGGCGACAGGATCGGTTCGGTGAGCAGGTCCAGCATTGGGGCGATGGGGGCATGAGGATTCACCCAGGACAGAACAACCTGAAGAAGCAGCGAACCAATCAGCAGCCACAATACCCAACGAACCAGCCAGACCACGGCGAGTAACGCCACCGAACCGAATGAAGGGGTGCGCGCCGCGTAGAGTAGAACAAATACCACCGCCAGCACCAGCGACAGCAGCACGGCCGCCAGCAGACAGGAGCCGTCGAAATGCCCCTTCCTGGGCAGGATCGAGCGCAGCGGCCGCACCAGCCACTCGGTGAAGGTAAACACGAAATGGCCCACCGGATCACGCAGCGCCATGCCGAGCCAAACCATCCATAACCGCAGTACACAGGCGGCCGCGAGCAGACTGCCGATTGTGTCCACGACGAGCCACAGCACCTCTTGCATCCCTTCCTCCCGGCTCCCTTGCTTGACGCGCCGATCGTAACCCAACAGAGTGCCGGGCGTTTACCGATCTTCTCAAGGCCGTTATTTTGACTGACATCGACCCGCATGCGCAGCAGCGGCGAGTGATGAGCGCGCTGCTGGTTGCAAGCGCGCTGAACATCCCGTTCGGCACGATCTACGCGTTCAGCGTGTTTTTGCGGCCAATGGAGCAACAACTCGCGGTCTCGCGTACCGAAATGAGCGTTGTATTCGCGAGCGCCACTGTCGCGCTTGCGCTGGGTATGAACCTGTTACCGCTGATCGCACGGCGCATGAGCGGGGTCGTACTCATACCGGTTGCCGGGCTGATCGGCGCGCTGGGAATTGTGATCGTGACCCAGGCGCAAGGCTTCTGGATGCTGTTTATCGGCTATGGCGTGTTGTTCGGTCTTGGGGGTGGACTTTCGTTTACCGCGGTTCAGCAGTGCGTGAATCAGGCCACTGTACGGCCGAGCGGCCTTGCCAACGGGTATGTGGTGAGCACCTACCCGATCGGCGCGATGATCGGTGCGCCGGTGTTCAGCGCGACGCTCCACTGGTGGGGTATCGGCCCGACGCTTTGGATGCTCGCAGGGGTGTTGGGTTGCGCGGGTGTGCTTGGGGGGTGGGTGTTTCGGCGAGCGGGGCTCGCACTATTCTCAGCTGCTGCTGCTCAGTCGCCGCCGCAGCCGTTATCGCTGTCAGACCCGATTTTCATGCGACTGTTTGCGGTGTTTTTTCTTTCCGCGTCAGCTGGGCTCATGGTGCTGGGGCAGGCGGCCGCGATGCTGCATGCCTACGGTGCGGGGGCGGGTATGGCTGCTGCTGCCACGACTGTGATCACCGCGGTGCTGGCCACCTCACGGCTGGCGGGCGGCTGGATGGTTGATTATTGGCAGATGCGCGGCGTGGCGGTTGGAGCCAATCTCTGCGCCTTCGCAGGTGCCGTGCTGATTACGCTGTGGCCAGTGCCGCTTTCGGCGCTCTTCGCGTTATCACTGCTCGGTGCGGGCTATGGCCTCATGTCCGGAGCGAGTGCGGGGTACATCCCCCGACTGTGGCCGCGTGACCTGTTTGCTGCCATTGCCGCGCGGCTCTATGTGGCTTGGTGCCTGGCCGCGGTGTGCCTGCCGGTACTTGCCGGCGGGTTGTTTGATCTGACGGAGAGTTATCGCGCTGCAGTGATGGTTGCGGCAGCGGGTAATCTGGCTGGAGCCTGGCTGGCACGGCGGATTGCGTTGACAGGGTCTCGAACACCCTGAGTAAAAACGGGGCAACGCGCAAGCGTTGCCCCGTTAGAGCCTCTGCCCGGATGACTCCGGGCGCAAGCTTACGGACGGTTCCCGGTCGGGAATGGCCAGGCGGCCGCAGGATTCAGCGGCTGCGCAGCAGGGGCAGCCGCTACGGGGGCAACGGCGGGTTTCTTGGCAGCTTTTTTCGCAGGCTTTTTAGCGGCCTTTTTCGCAGCTGCTTTTTTCGCAGGCTTCTTCGCAGCTGCTTTTTTCGCAGGCTTCTT
>SYIM01000147.1 GCA_005798775.1 Burkholderiales bacterium | reverse complement strand
GTGAATTCAATCAGATGCCGCTCGCGCGAGTACTGCAGGAACAGCTCCACGAGGCGTGGCTCCGTCGCGCCCGGTTGATAAGCGATATTCGACTGGGTCAGGCGGTTCTGCTGAACAATGTCCGTGTTGAGGCGATCGCGCCCCAGGCTGACTTCGAAGGTAAGCTTGCCGATGCCGTCCTCGAAAGGCTTACTGGTGAGACGCAACGCCTCGGGCATGACGCTAAAGCCTGCACCGGTACCCGCCCACTGATTGGCAAGGCCAATGGGATAGCTGAAGGAGTCGGAGCGTGCCCAGGTACGCGACAGCTGCGTGCCGTAGCGCACAAAGCCCAGATCGGGGCGCGAGACGCCAATAAATTTCTCGAACCAGTCGCGGTCGGCAAGGCCTTTGCCGCTGCGATAGCTCACATCGGAGGCGGAGAACCATTCGCCGAGGTTAGCGGCGGAGCGCCAGCGATAGCTTGCGCGCGCTTCGAAGGTGACTGCACCCTCGGTTTCATGGCTGTAACCCAGTCCAAGTTGCTGGAGCGCAAGCGACGACGAGCGACTGCCGAGCGTGGGGTTACGGGGCGCCGGAACGAAAGCGTTTCGCTGGTCATATTTGTAGAGCGAATCGTTGGGCGAAATTTGTCTTGGGGTCTCGGATGCGCGAGTGGCTTCAACTTTTACAAAACCCGAGATTTCCCAGGTGTTGCCCTTGGTGTCCTGAAAAGTTTCAGCGTGGCTGCCAAAAGGCAGCACGAAGCCCAATATGAGGGCGGCGCGGCGGGCAAAGCGCATGCAGTGTCTCCGGGATCGAGTTGTTTTAGCGGTTTCCAGAGCGCTTCTGAAAGCGCTTTCAAAAAAGTGTCTCATACGCTCCGAAATCTTGTCAACTTTTGTCAGCGAGGCCCATGCACACCAGCGAGGCGCGCACGGCGAGAACCTCGTCAAAGGGCAGGCGGCCGTGCTGTGAAACGACGGGGCATCAGAGGTAATTCCGGTCTGTGAACCGGATAAAGCGCCGCGCTCCGCGTCGCTGCCCTCACCTGCTCCGGGGGCGGTCAGGGTCTTGAAAGAGAGGCCGGATTGACCGACGTCAACCCACCGCGCTCTCGACGTCCGTCATCGGTGAATGGCGGACGTCAGTCCCCTTGACCACGTAAATCACCGCCTCGGCGAGATTCTTGGCATGGTCGCCGATTCGCTCTACCGCCTTGGCGACGAACACCAGGTCGATACAGGCACTGATGGTGCGGGGGTCTTCCATCATGTAGGTGATGAGTTTGCGAAGCAGTCCTTCGAATTCGCTGTCGATCTGACGATCCTGCTTGATCACCTCGAGCGCACCCAGAGGATCCAGGCGCGCAAAGGCATCGAGCGCCTTACGCAGGAGTTCAACCGCCATTTCAGCTTCGAATTGCAGGTCGTTCACGGGGAGCCGCAGCCGCGTGGCGAGCCCCACGTCGAGCAGGCGCTGAACCACACGCGCAGTGCGTGCAGCTTCGTCACCCACCCGCTCAAGGTTGGCAATGATGCGGCTGATCGAGATGAGCAACCTCAGGTCACGCGCGGTCGGCTGTCGTAGGGCGATGATGCCCGACAACTCGCGATCGATTTCAACCTCGAACCGGTTCACACGCTGCTCTTCCCGCAGAACCTCGGCCGCCGCTTCACCATCGAAAGCGGTCATGGCGGCGACCGCCTTGATGACCTGACTCTCGACCAGCCCGCCCATCTCAAGCACGCGCGAAGATACCGTGCTGAGTTCGGCGTCAAACTGTGTAGAAAAATGTTTGTCCACGATCACCCCCCGCCCACAGTATCAACCACACGCATCGCGTTTGCGGACACTTTCAACAGGGTTATGCGGATGCGTCAAGAAACATCATCCGCCTGCTGGGTTTGGCTCGCGCTCAGGCGACGTTTCGGATCGGTTCGGTTCGACGCGGACTCCGCGCAATCGCTGCATTGACCCGCGGCATGACTTCCTGCGCCATCAGTTCCATGGATCGGCGAGAAAGCGCCGGGTCAACCTGGTCCATGCCCGCGTAGACGATCTCGCCGAAATCCCCGGCCTCTTCGCGCAGCGCGAGGACCTGGTCGACCACCTGATCCACCGTGCCGCAGAGCACCAGGTCGTCGAGCAGTCGATCTAGTGTCAGCGCGCTGTCGTCTTCATGAGCGTGACGCTTGAAGATGACGTGCCGCTTCGACAGCATCATCTTGGTGAGCATCTGCCGGTAATAGTATCGGTAGGGGCTGCGCGCATCGTCCTTGCCATAGGCACGCGCCGTGGCTGCATCCTCGGCCACAAAAATGGTACGCGCAACGCGCCAGTCTTCGGGGCTGGCGGTAACGCCCACCGACGCCTTGCCTTCGGCGTAGTTCGTCCAGTGACTCGCGAGCCAATGCGAAAGCAGGAAGTTTGCAGACATGGGGTGAAAGTCGCGCCGGCCCATGAGCGTGACACCCTTCGATGCAGGCGCCACCACCGTACCCACGATCTCGGGCCGCGGCTTCTGGTAGGGCTTCATCATCACCCCGCGACCGATCTCGGGCACCCGGGTCTTGCGGGTGGAGACCTTGAAGCGGTTATCCGGGAAATCGATGTCATACGGCGGGTCGCGTTCCCAGATTGCGAGGATTACATCGATCGCTTCAGCAAAAATCCGGTTGCGATCCTGATCGAGAATGCCGAGCGCTTCCGCATCGGAGGCCAGAGCGCCTGGGCTCACGCCGAAGATGAACCGGCCCTTCGATAGGTGATCGAACATGGCAGCATGTGCGGCCACCAGCGTGGGGTGCGTGTGAGACAGGTTGGATGTACCTGACCCCAGCCGGATTTGCTTCGTTTCACCGATCAACGTGGCGAGAAAGATGAAGCTGTTGGTGACGTTTTCGGCGAGGTCGGTGAGATGTTCACCCACGAACGCGTCATGGAATCCGAGTTGGTCGGCCAGGATGATCGCCTGCCGGTCTTCCTGCAGCGTGACGGTGGGGTCGCGCTCAAGCGGGTGCAGGGGCATGGTGAAGTAACCAAGACGCATGGCGCTGTCCTTCTGCGGAGTAGTTTCTTTATAGAATTGACTATAAACCCGTTCCGCGCAGAACCGCTGCTATCCTTGACCAAACCGTCGGTTTTCAAGCGCAAACGACGCCGGCCGGCGGGACCGCCCCGCACACGCTGGTGCGAACCAGGAGACACTCATGATCCGATCCCGTTTCAAGACTCTCATGGCGGCATTGCTCGGTACCGCCTCGATTGTGGCGCTCTCGGCTGGTCCCTCGACAGCCAGCGCCCAGG
>SYIM01000146.1 GCA_005798775.1 Burkholderiales bacterium | reverse complement strand
GTGGCTTCATGTTTGCACTCGGTTGCATTCAATCACTGAGCTGCCACACCGACCGGTGCCCCACAGGCGTGGCCACACAGGACCCGCTTCGCCAGCGCGCGCTGGTGGTACCCGACAAGGCTCAACGGGTGTTCCAGTTTCATCACCACACATTGGAAGCGCTTCGAGAGCTGCTTCAGTCGGCGGGCCTGGTGCACCCGTCGCAGCTTCGTCCGCATCACATCATGCGGCGAATTGGTCAGGACGACAGCCGGCCCTTGTCGGAGGTGCATCCCTTTCTTCCGGAAGGCGCGCTGCTGGTACCGGGGGGTGCTGCCGACTGTGGGCCGGTTTACCGGGCCTGGTGGGATCGCGCCCGGCCGGACAGCTTCCACCCCCTGCCTGCCTCGAAGCTCGCTGCCTGAGCGACGCGGCTCAGTTGACGGGCGGCAGACCCGAACGGGTGCGAACGCTGCTGATTGTCTGGTGGTCTGTGACCGGCGCGGCGCGTGCGCTTGCGAAAGCTGCGGCGGCTGCGGCGGCAGCAGCCGAACCGGGGATAAACGTACGCAGACTTCGCTCCGATCGTGCGAATGCCGACGACCTGTACGGGGCGGATGCGATTCTCATTGTCTGTCCGGAGATGCTGGGCAGCGCCTCGGGCATGATGAAAGACTTCTTCGATCGTACCTACTATCCGGCGCTCGGTCGCCTGTCGGGGCGGCCGTATGCGCTCATCGTGAGTGCGGGTTCAGATGGACAGGGTGCGGTACGTCAGATTGAGCGGATTGCAAGCGGCTGGCGGCTGCGGGCGGTAGCACCTGCCCGTATCGTCTGTACGCACGCACAGACACCCGAGGCAATTCTCGCAGATAAGCGCCTCCCCGAGTCAGCGCTTGAAGGCGCCCGCGAACTCGGGGCTACGCTCGCCGGTGGACTCGCGCTCGGCCTCTGGTAGGGCTGTGATTGCGGTGGTTAATGTTGGCGTGACGCTGTTGCGAGGCTGCCCAGGTGGCGGGTCCGCTTGCGTGAGCGGCGGTGCCGATTGTGTGGATCGCGCTCGTACTGCGCGCCGGCGGCCGCAGCACCCAACCCAAGCCAGTAGCGGCCAAAGCGCGGCGCTGAACGCAAACGGCCATTGCCCGGTGCTGCCCGAACCGATGGCAAGCCAGCCGCCCCAGAAGGCAGTCAGCCCGATCAGCGTGAGGGCAAGGGCAACGGGAAGCAGACGACTGAAAGGGATCTCTCTCGGCATGGAACCTCCTGGGAATTCGGCTTGGGGCGGCAGATACCGGAGACGCTTTGAATGGGCGCTCCGGCTCGAGCGCCGAATGATTAACCGGAGCCGTTCCGCGGCGCGACCGCGGCGAGAGCCAGTAGCAGCACGCGATACCGGCGCGGCCATCGGTTGATACCAACCCGGGCGGTGCAGCCTTGCGGCACGCGTGCTACGCTTAGACTGACGGTAGCTTTTTGGGCGATCACGCGTTCATCGGGCAGTCTGGTCGCACTTCGTCTGCGGGCTGCCACTACCGCACTTTTGATACGAACATCGGAGGGGTCCTGTGAAATTGCGCGTACTTTGCATCGCCCTGCTGGCGACTGCCGGCATCCACACTACGGCGTTGGCCCAGTCGGTCACGCTCAGTTTTTCCGCCTGGGTGCCGCCCTCGCACATGCTGGTTCGCGACGGCATGATGCCCTGGATGCAGGAAGTCGAAAAAGTGACCGAGGGCCGGGTGAAGATGCGTCTGCTGCCCAAGGCCGCAGCAAATGCCGTCAACCACCTCGATGCGGTAGCCGAGGGCCTCGCCGACGTTACTTTTATTTCACACAGCTACACGCCGGCTCGGTTTCCCATGACCCGGATCGGCGTGCTGCCGTTCGCAGGCGATAGCGCCGAGGTGGCGTCGGTTGCGCTCTGGCGCATCTACGACAAGCACTTCGCCAAACTCAATGAGCACAAGGGCGTGAAGCTGGTCACTATCTACACGCACGGCGCCGGGGTGTTCTGGAACGCCAAACGGCCGATCCGCACCGTGGAAGATTTCGCCGGTCTGAAAATCCGGGTGGCCGGTGGAATCGCCGCTGATGTGGCCAACACGCTGGGTGCCATCGCGGTGGCCAAGCCCGCCCCCGAATCCTATGAGCTGCTCTCGACGGGTGTGGTCGATGGCGTGATGTTTCCCGGCGAGAGCATCGTCTCCTTCAAGCTCGATAAGCTCGTGAAATTTGCAACCGCTTTTCCTGGAGGTCTTTACTCCGACAGCCACGCGGTCGTCATGAACGAAGCTGCCTGGAAAAAAATCTCCAAAGCCGATCAGGATGCGATCAACCGGATTTCGGGCGAAGCCTTGGCGCGCGCGATCGGCAAGGCGTGGGACAAAAATGCCAGCGGGGGCTTTGACGCCTTCAAGGCGGCGGGTGGCCAGATCATTGCGGCCGATGCCGCGCTGGTGAAAGCGGTGGCCGATCGTACCGGTCGCTTCGAGCAGGAGTGGGTCAAGGCGGTCAACGAGAAAGGCATGAATGGCGCTGCGATCGTTACCGAATACCGTGCCGAACTGAAGAAGGTGGCCGCCGGGCAGTAGCCTGCCAGGGGTGGTCTACTGGGCGGGGCTCAGCGATGCTCGTAGAGTGTCACGATCCTGGGAGGGTCAGCCGCTCCCAGCCCGCACGCCTGCAGTTGCCGGAACAACTCAGTCGCTGCGGCAGCGACTGGCATCGGGACGCCGGCCGCACGGGCAGCGGCAAGCGCTGTATCCAGATCTTTCAACAGGGTGTCGGAGGCGCCGATGGGCTCAACCTCATCGGCGAGCATGCGCAGCGCAAACACCTGCAGCGGCTTTGAATCCGCCCAGCCGCCGGCAAGCGCCTGGGGAAGACGCGCCGCGTCCACTCCGCTTGCCCGTGCAAGCCGCACCGCCTCGTTGATGGCTACGATACTCGCCGCAACGATCACCTGATTGCAGAGCTTGGTGGCTTGGCCTGCGCCGCTGTCGCCCATTCGCGTGACCTGCGCCGAATAAGCGGCCAACACGGGTCGGATCTGTTCGATTGCGTCAACGGCGCCGCCGCACATGATCGCGAGCTCGCCGCGAGCGGTACCTGCGACACCGCCGGATACCGGGGCATCGATCCAGAGGCTGCCGATCGAATCCTTCAAGCGGGAAGCGAATGACCGGGTGGCCTGCGGGTCGATGCTGCTGTGATCGACCAGAATCGAGGGCGGAGAGCTTACCTGGGTCACCCCGTTTGGGCTGAACACCACGGTCTCTACCGCCTTCGCATCGGTGAGGCAGAGGATCACGGCGGACGCGCCTTCGACCGCCTCCGCAGGATGTTCGGCCCACCGCGCGCCGTCGGCAAGGAGTGGCAAGGCGCGACTGCGGGTGCGGTTCCACACGCGGACCGTATGCCCCGCCGCGAGCAGGCGTCGGATCATGGGCGTGGCGATCAGGCCAGTGCCGAGAAAGGCGAGCGCAGTCATTCGAGTGGCCATTCCAGATTGCCGCTGTGTGTGACCGCGCCGAGATGGGCGGGACCCACGAGGGCCGCATATTTCTCGAGCGCGCCCGCCAGCCGGACCGGGCGCGCGGGTGTCCAGGCCGCACGCCGGCGGGTGAGTTCTTCCTCGCTTATCAGCACGTCAATGCGCCGCGCCTCGCAGTCGATCAGGATCGGATCGCCATCGGCGAGCAGAGCAATTGGCCCCCCGCGCGCAGCTTCAGGACTGGCGTAGCCAATGCACAGCCCTCGGGTTGCGCCCGAGAAGCGGCCGTCGGTGAGAAGCGCCACAGCCTCGCCCCTGCCCTGCCCGTAGATCAACGCGGTCGTGCCCAGCATTTCGCGCAGGCCGGGGCCGCCGCGCGGGCCCTCGTTTCGAATCACAAGCACATCGCCCGCCTGGTAGCGACGTTCGCGTACTGCCGCTGTACAGGCTTCCTCATTCTCAAAGACCCGGGCCTTGCCTTGGAACCTGAGCCGCTTCAATCCAGCGATCTTGATGAGCGCGCCGTCGGGGCAGAGCGTGCCCTTGAGCACCACAACGCCGCCTGTGGGATGGAGCGGTGCGCTTACCGGTCGGACCACGCTGCCGTCGGCCTCAGGTGCGTCGTCGCAGAGCTCGGCGAGTGTCCGACCCTCGATCGTGGGGCAATCGCCGTGCAGCCAGCCGCCTCGGAGCAGTTCACGCAGTACCACCCGCACGCCCCCTACCTCGTGCAAATCGCGGGCGAGGAACCGGCCACCTGGCTGCATGTCGGCGATCAACGGCGTGCGTTGAAACACCTCGGCCACATCATCGAGCGTGAAGCGGAT
>SYIM01000145.1 GCA_005798775.1 Burkholderiales bacterium | reverse complement strand
GTGAGCTCGAACGACAGCGCCCAGTTCATCAGTCCGCTCGAAGCGCCTGTGAAGGCGAGCGCCTGTGCGAAAGTGGCCGAACCGAAAATGATCAGAAACGACATCACCGTGACCCGCAGCGCGCCTTCCACCGAGCGCACGATGGCCTGCCAGGTGAGCGCGCGGTAGCAAGCGGCGAGCACCGCCACCGACAGGGCGCCAAGTGCGGCCGCTTCGGTGGGAGTGGCCCAGCCCACCAGCATCAGCACCACCGAAAATACAATCAGCCCGACCATCGGAAGCACATCGAATACGATCAGCCGGATCTTTTCGGCCAACGGTGCGGGCTCGACTTCGTAGTAGGGCGCCGCGCTCGGGTCGATGACTGTCCAGCCCCAGATCAGTACGCCATACATGACCGCAAGCATCAGACCGGGGACGATGCCGGCAAGCAGCAGGTCGGTGACATCGGTTTGGCCCAGCGTGGCGAGCAGCACGGTAAGCGCCGACGGCGGAATGATGACCGCCAACCCGCCCACGCCCATGATCGGACCGATCGACAGGTATTTGTTGTAGCCCCGCTTCATCATGTCGGGGACCATCAGCGAACCGAGAAGCGCACACGCGCCCATCGACGAGCCGGCGGGGCCCGCAAACGCTGTGCCGCCGATCAGCGTGACATAGGAGAGGCGACCGCGGACATTGCCCAATAGTTTGTCGGCGGCATTAAAGCAACGTGTGGCGAGACCGGTGTGATAGAACAGCTCTCCCATCAAAAGGAACATGGGGATGGGAACCAGCGCAAAGGTGGTCATGGCGCCAAAGCCGTTATTCACCACCTGGCCAATTGCAGCCGATCCGCCCATGTAAAGTACCGCGGCCATGATGTTGGTCGCGAAAAAAGCGATTGCTACCGGTATGCCGATCAGCATCAGCGCAACCGATGCGCCGAACAGCACAATGGCGGGCCAGATCCAGTCCATCAGTGCGTGGCTCCACCACTTTCGCTCGCCAGCGCAGCGAGCGGGGATTCGTTTCTCCACAGATAGCGCACGAACTCAATCCCCATGAAGAGGAACGAGATCGGGATCCACATCACGATCGCCCAGCGTGGTGCATCGAATGAGCGGACGTCCTTGTTGTTCTGAACCCAATCGAGCATCGTGACGTCAAACCCGTACCAAGCCATGGTGAGGCAGATCACTACGCAGAGCAGACCGATCAGACGCGTCAGCCACCGCCGCGCCGGGCGGCTCAGACTCATCAGCAGCAGTTCCACGTACACATGGCCCTTCTCGCGAACCAGCCAGGGCGCCCCCAGACAGGGAATCAGCAGCAGCGCGTACTCGCTGAAGGTAAAGAAGTGAGCCGACGGCTGGCGATCGAGATTACGGATCAGCACATCGAGACAGATGGTGATCATGACTGCCACCATCAGAAGCGCGGCAGCAACCGCCATGGTGCGGATGAGGAGCGTGTGAAGTCGGGCGATCAGATTCACGGCCGGCGTTGGCGGGTCGGGGCGCGGTGGGGATAAGGGTAAGGCCCAGGGTCAGGTCGATTCACGGGCGATGGCAGCGTGATGCTCGTCACGCGCCATCGTCCGGCATGGGCCGCTGGAATCAGGGCGTAAAGAGTTTGACGACTTTTTCGTAATCGTTGGGTACGCTAGCCTTATCCATACGTTCCTTCATGCGGGCATGAGCGGCGGCGCTCGCACCGGCGATGAAACGCTTGCTGGCCTCTGCGCCAAGCGCGAAGGTTTTGACGCCACGTTTTTCCAGTTCAGCGATCTCGCGATCGCGGATCTGTTGCATATCGGCAATGCTCGCCACCTCGTGCTCGATCGCCATCTTAGTGAGGAACTCCCGCGTCTTGGGCTGGAGCGACGCCCATTTCTTCGCGTTGATGATCACGCCGAGGTCGGTGGAGAAGAACTTCGGATCGAGCCGGAACTTGAGGTGCTTGTCCCAGTTGGCATCCATGATGCCGATCTCGGTCCAGCCGGTGATTTCGATCGTGCCGCGCTCGAGCGCGGTGTAGATATCGGTGGAGGGCATATTCAACACCTGTGCACCGAGAAAATTGGTGAGGAAGGCGTTATAGATGGGGTTGCCGCGTACCTTGAAGCCCTTCACATCGAGGTTACCCTGCGCGTCAGTCTTCATTTCCTTGGTTGACCAGAGGTGGAAGCGGATGCCGCTATCAAACCAGCCAAGGTAATGCACGCCCATGCGTTTCATATGGGCGTCGTTCAGGGCGTCGTAGGCGCCGCTCTTGCGCGAGGTGGGACCATCGATGGACGAGGCCGACACTGCGTCGCACTCGGGAACCGCGGCCGCGTAGAAAGCGCAGGGCGTGTAGACCATGTCGACCACGCCATTGCGCACGGCGTTGGGCTGCTCGAACATGCCCATGGCCTCGGGACCGCCGCGAACGGTGATCTCGACAATGCCCTTGCCCTCGTCGTTCACTTTTTTCACGAAGTTGAGAAAGCTCCGTGAATACACCCAGTTGGCGGGAAATGAATGCAGCGCGGTGAGCTTGTCCTGGGCGAGCGAAACCGAAGCGGGCACCGCGAGCGCAATCGCAAGCGCGGCGCCGAGCAGACGACGAATCATGTCGAATCTCCTGTGAAGGCTGGATGGGGGGCTTGACGAAGGGCAGAAGTGTCGCACGATCCGGGGCCGCGCGGGCAATATCCGGGCAAACCCTGTCAGTCTAGGCGCGCGATCAGCCCGGGGCGTCACCGCTTACGTGGGTGAGTGCCTCGGCAAAGCCTGCAGCCGAGCGCTTCTGGCTGACGAAGGCGGGCACCGGATCGATACGGCCGCCATAGTCGAGAACATTGGCCACGCCGATGGAGCGCTCGAAAAATCCGAACATCGGCGCATCATTGGGCGAATCGCCCAGGTAAACATGGTCTCGCGCGAGTGCCTGGGCAGTGATCCCAAATTCATCGGTGGCCATTCGGAGCGTGGTGCTGAGCTTGTCGTGCTCACCGAACCAGGCGTTGACATGGATGGAGCTGATCTTCACGTGCATGCCGGCCTCGCGCAGCAGGGTCGCCACCCGGTCGGCGGTGGGCAGCCCACCGGTCTGAACATCTTCGGCGAAGTCGATGGCCAGGTCACACGCCCGATACGGCTGATCGGCGCTCACGGCAACGCCCGGCACCGCGGCCAGCACCCGCCTCGCGATCTCGTCAAAGCGGGCCCGGTTCGCTACGAGGGTGGCGTCACCCTGCAGAAAGCGGCGCGTCATGCGGTGGCGGGCGCGGTCATAGCGGAACCAGAAGGCGCCGTTTTCGCCGATCACTGCGTCGACCGGCCACATCCGTGCAATGTGATCGCACCAGCCCGCAGGGCGTCCGGTGACCGCCACCGACAGCCGACCCGATCGCTGCCAGGCGCCGAGTGCTGCGAGCGCCTCGGGTCGCAACAGACCCTCGGTGGTAAATGTGTCGTCGATATCGAAGAACACACCGCGGACGCGCGGCACGATGGGCAGGTCGGCAAGCGGGCGGGGGATGGGCAGCGATGGCATGCAGGGGGGGCGATCAGCGCTCAGAGGATGCGTTTTCGGATCTGCGTCACGATGATTTCGGCCAGGATCACGATCACAAAAATCGACAGGAGAATGAGGGAGACCCGAGTCCATTGAAAGAGGTTCAGCGCGGTATCGAGTGCCATGCCCACGCCGCCCGCGCCCACCAGCCCCAGTACCGATGATTCGCGGATGTTGATGTCCCAGCGCAGGAGCAACACTGACCAGAAGGTGGGCGCGAGCTGCGGCCAGTAGCCCTGTGAAAGCACCGATAGCCAGGGCGCACCGGCAGCATGCAGAGCCTCGATCGGCCCGGGGTCGGCTTCCTCAATCGCTTCGCCGATGAGCTTGCCGACAAAGCCGATCGAGCGACAGGCGATGGCCAGCGTGCCAGCCAGCGCGCCCGGGCCGAAAATTGCCACGAAGAGGAGCGCCCAAATCAGGGAATTGACCGAGCGGGTGGCCACCAGAATCAGGCGTGCGGCGAGATTGATCAGCCGGCTTCGGATCAGATTGCGCGCGGAAAGCACGCCCACCGGCAGTGCGAGCGCCACCGCGATGAGCGTGCCGAGCGTGGCGATGTGGAGCGTGTCGACGAGCGCATCGTGTACGCCTGAAGGATAGAAGCCGACATTGATCGGCCACATGCGTACAAGCAGATCCTGAACCTGCTCGGGCGCATCCAGCAGGAACTCGGGGATGACTTCCACGCTTCGCACCGAGGCGAGCACCGCCGCGACCACACTGAGGGTGAGTATCAGCCGCGCAAGCCTTTCGCTTCGCGAGTGGCGATGCCATGCGCGCGCGGGGTGCGCTGTCGGGCGTGACTCAGGCATCACTACGCCTTGCATCGATGCCCAGGATCGATCGGACGACGCGGGCAAGCGTCTCACCCACCATGATCATGGCGATGATGGCGATCAGGATTGCGGAGACGAAGCTGTAGTCAAACCGTTGAAACGCCGCAAACAGCGTGCTGCCGATGCCGCCCGCCCCAACAATGCCCACCATGGTGGAGTTACGCAGGTTGGAGTCCACCTGATAGGTGGCAAAGCCCACGAATCGCGACATCACCTGCGGCAGCACACCGTAGGCGAGCACGCTTGCAAACGGCGCACCGGTGGCACGCACCGCCTCCACCTGCTTGAGCGAGATTTCCTCGATCGCCTCGGCAAACAGCTTGCCGATGAAGCCTACCGAGGCAACAGTGAGCGTGAGGATGCCGGCGAGCGCGCCGAAGCCCACCGCTTTGACGAACAGGATGGCCACGATCACCGGATGAAAGGATCGGCAGAGCGCCACCACCGCCCGTGCGGGCCAGCTGACCCAGGCGGGCATCAGGTTGCGCGCAGCGAGCACCCCCAGCGGGAGCGAGAAGACGATGCCTGCGCACGAGGCAAGAATTGCGATTTCCAGGCTTTCGGTGAGGCCGCGCACCATGCTGTCGGCCTGCAGGATCTCGGGTGGAAACATCCGCCCCAGAAAGCGCCTGCCGTTGTCGATTCCGATCACGAAACGCTCGACGCTGAAGTCGAGGCGCTGCGCGGCAAACGCGACATAGAGCGCGAGCGCGACCCAGCCGAGCACGGCCCAGGGGCGACGCGCGAAGGCTAGCCTAGCCAACCCTCACCACCATAAATCGCGCGAAGCTGCGAGTCGGTGAGCCCGTCGGGGCCACCGTCGTAAATGATGGAACCTTCGGCCATGCCGATGATACGGCTTGCAAAGCGCCGCGCGAGATCGACATCATGCATGTTGACGATGACCGGTACGCCCAGGCTTTCGCCCAGATGCGCGAGGAGCTGCATGATGTCAACGGATGTGCGGGGGTCTAGCGACGAGGTGGGCTCATCGGCGAGCAGCAGCCGCGGGTTCTGCATCACCGCGCGGGCGATGCCCACGCGCTGCCGCTGTCCGCCCGAGAGACCATCGGCGCGTCGGTGCTCAAAACCTGTCAGGCCGACGATATCAAGCAGCTCGAACGCACGGTCGATGTCTGCGCTCGGGTAGCGGCGAAGCCATGCCTTCCAGGCGGGCACGTAACCCAGCCGGCCGCAGAGCAGGTTCTCCATCACCGACAGGCGCTCCACCAAGTTGTACTCCTGGAACACCATGCCAATCGTGCGGCGCGCTACGCGCAACTGCCTGCGATCGAGCTTCACCAGGTCACGCCCCTCGAACACGATCGACCCCGACGTGGGCTCCACCAGCCGGTTGATGCAGCGGATCAGCGTGGACTTGCCGGTGCCGGAGGCGCCGATGATGGCGGTGAGCCCGCCCGAACCGATGTCGAGCGATACGCCCCGCAGCACGGGCTTACCCGGCAGGTATTCCTTGGTGAGCCCGCGGATCGCGAGCGCGGCACGGGCGTTCAAGACGATTACTTGCCCTGGGCCTTCGCCTTCGCCTCGGCTGCCTTCCGGCGTGCCTCCTCTTCGCGTTTGGCCTCTCGTTCGTAGGCGGCACCATTGAATTTTTCGCCGCCGGCTTCGGCGACTTCACGAACCACCGCCCACTCTTTCTGATAGGTCACCGGGAAGAACCGGTCGGCGCCGTCAAATGCCTTCTTCATCTCGTCGGTGAAGCGGTAATCATAGAAGCACTTGAGCATTCGGTCGCGTAGCGCCGGCTCCAGATCATGGGCGTAGGCAAACGACGAGGTTGGAAATTTTGCGCTGCGGTAAATCACCCGGAAGTCATCCTCTTTGATTTGCCCGCGGGTGGCCATGCGGTGAAACACGTCGGAGGCAACCGCTGCAGCTTCGTAGTCGCCCGAGCGTACACCCAGCACCGACTGGTCGTGCTTACCCGAGAACAGGATGTTGTAGTCCTTGCCGGGATTGAGTCCCTCGCGGGGAAAGAGCGCCATCGGCGCCATGTGGCCTGAGTTGGACGAGGGCGAGGTGTGGGCCACTTTCCGGCCCTTCAGATCAGCGAGCTTCTGAAACGCCGATTCTTTCCGTACGATCACGATCAGGTTATAGCCCTGAAACTCTTTTTCGTAGCCCTTCACGGCGAAGGGCACTGCGCCCGCGATGTTGACCGCGAAGGCGGTGGGGCCGGTGGAAAATCCGCCGACGTGCAAGCGACCCGAGCGCATGGCCTCGATTTCAGCGGCATTCGACTGAACCTGGAAAAATACCACCCGCTTGGCGGTGCACTGCGCGAGATGGTCGGTGAAGGGCTTGAAGACTTTTTCATAAACTGCGGGGTCTTCAACCGGGGTGTAGGTGAAGACCAGTGTGTTGGGGTTCTTGTAACGCTTGGGATCCTTGGGGGGATCGGCAACCATGTCGCGGTTTTCGTCGCAGTACTGTGGGTCCAGGTCACCACGATGGCTGCAGGTGTCCTGCGCATAGGCGCTCGCGCAGGCGGTAGAGAACAAAATCAGGGCGGCGAGTTTCTTCATGAACGGGCTCCCGGCGGCTGTGAGGCCTGGGTGGATGGACTGTTGAACCGGTGGTGTAGGCATCATCATAAAAGACTGCGGCGGCGCTGGCACTGAAACGCCCGGACTGGCGGGTGGGCAGGGCTTGATCAGGGCGCCGTGGCGGCTGACAATCGAAGGAACCGACATAGAAACGAACGAGGCGCTCGGAAGGCGGGCGGCATATCTGCCCGATGGACCGGACGGTTCGTCCTGATTCAAACAGGCGTTGCCGGAACTTTTCTGAAAGGACAACGCTGATGCTCTCCGCCCAGGATAACGTGCTTCTGATTGCAAGCGGCCCCGGAACCGTGATGGGTGAGTATCTCCGGCGGTACTGGCATCCGGTCGCACTGAGCGAAGAAGTGCTGGAGGCGGATTGCGCGCCGATCCGGGTGCGGGTCCTGGGCGAAGATTGGGTGCTGTTTCGCGACTCTGCTGGCCGCACAGGCCTTCTGGACCCGGCCTGCGCGCACCGCGGCGCGAATCTGTTCTATGGCCGGAACGAGGAAGGGGGACTGCGCTGCGTCTATCACGGCTGGAAATTTTCCACCGACGGCGCGTGTATCGATATGCCCAACGTGCCGCCGGGTTCGGCGCTGCACGGCAAGATGCGTATCCGGGCCTGTCCCACCGCAGAGTTTGCCGGCATGGTCTGGGCCTATCTGGGCCCCGAGGACGCGCGTCCGGCAAGCGTGCCGCAGCTCGAAGCGGGGCTCGTGCCAGCCTCTCACCGCTTCGTCACCAAGCGGCTGGTTGAGTGCAACTGGACGCATTCCATGGAAGGCGCACTCGATACCGCGCATTTTTCATTTCTGCACATGCCCGCGCCGGCGCAATTGCGTGACGACAACGCTGCCGTGGCGGCCGATGTAGCGCGGCTCAGGTGGCTGCGGAACGACCCCATGCCGCGGTTCAAGCTGATTGACCATGAGGTGGGGGTCCTGATCGGCGGCGCCCGCCATGCCGACCCCGGAGATCACTACTGGCGGCTCACCCAGTACATGTTGCCCACCCACTCGATCACGCCCTCGGCGATGCCCAGTGAAACCCTCTATGGCTATACCTGGACGCCGATCGATGACGGCCGCTGCTGGATCTACACCTATGCCTGGCATCCCGATCGCCCGCTGGGCGAGGCCGAGCGCGAACGTTACTCGAAGGGAGGCTATGGCCAGTTCGCTGAGCTCGGCGCAGCCTATGTCCCGCTTCGCAACCGGGGTAACGATTACCTGCAGTCGCGTGAGGAGCAGCGCACCACCTCGTTTACCGGCGTCCGCGGCATCGCTGAGCAGGACCAGATGGCGCAGGAGAGCCAGGGCGTGACTGCCGATCGCACGCGCGAACACCTGACTGCCACCGACATCGCAATCGTCCATTTTCGGCGTCTCATACTCGGCGAGGCGCGCGCGCTTGCCGCCGGACAGGCGCCCGCCGCACCCAGACGCGCCGAGGCGTACCGCGTGCGGGGGGGTGGTGCGCACACACCGGCCAGCCAATCGCTTGAGCAGGTGATGGAAACACGCTTTGGCTCTGCCTCCGGCCTGATCGCCTGAGGCCCGGGCGCGTCTGACCCGATGATTCGAACACCACCAGGAGATCAAGATGAACCGTATCCGCAAACTGGGCGCGCGTGCAGCGGCCGCTGCCCTCGGGATGGTGCTGACTGCGGCGGGGGTGAGCATCCCCGCGCAGGCTCAGCAGGCCACCTCCAAGCCGATCAGCGTCATCGTCCCGTTTTCCGCTGGGAGTGCGAGCGATGTCATTGGCCGCTTCCTGCTCGACAAGGTCGCCGCCAACAGCGGCCGAACTTTTGTCTATCTGAATCGGCCCGCGGCAGGCGGCAATGTGGGCACGCTCTCGGTGGTGCGCGCCGAGCCCGACGGGCTCACGATCGGGTTCAGTACCTCGGGTCCGCTTGCGGTGAACAAGATCCTTAATGCCGAACTCGGCTACGACCCGGAAAAGGATCTGCAGCCGATCGGCGTGGTTGCTGTGCTGCCCAATATCGTGGTGGTGAGTGCTGAGCTGCCGATCGAATCGCTCACCCGACTGATTGATTATCTGAAGAAGACGCCCGACGTGGGCTACGGTTCGGTGGGGCCCGGAAGTTCCCAGCACCTGGCAGGCGCCTTCTTCGAGCAGTTGATCGGCGCCCGGATGACCCATGTGCCTTACCGGGTGACGGGCAATCTGGTGACCGATCTGGTGTCGGGCCGGGTACCAGTCAGTTTTCAGCTGTTGCCTAACGTGCTGGGCTCCATTCAGGGCGCGAAGGTTCGCCCGCTCGCTGTGGCGGCCAAATCGCGCCTGCCAGCGCTGCCCAATGTGCCGACGGCGGCCGAAGCCGGGCTGCCCGAGTACGAGTCGGCTGCGTGGTTTGCGCTGATCGCACCGCGCGGTATTGCTCGGGCTTATGTCGATCGGCTCAATGCCGATGTCAATGTGGCACTTCGCGATCCGGCGGTGCGCAGCCGCTTCTCTGATCTGGGCGCCGAGCCGCGTGAATCCTCGCCCGAGGATATGACGCGTGTCATGGCCGACGACATCGCCAAGTGGGGAGCAATCATCAAGAAAGGCGGTATTTCGCTTACCCAGTAGGCCGCCCACCGGTCACACGTCTTAACAGCCCGGCGACGCCGCCGGGCGCGATCCAGAGGGCAAGCAACAGACACGCGCCGTAAATTGCCCAGGCTGCTTCGCGCGACACCTGCTCGGCACTGTGTGGCACGAACTGCACGAACAGGGCTCCCACCAGGCTGCCGGTGATCGAGGCGAGGCCGCCCACGACGATGCCGACCAGGAGTGAAATCGACAGAAACATGTCGAAGCTGTCGGGCCCCACATAGCGAACCGTGATGGCGCTGAGAGCTCCTGCAATACCGGCAAACATCGCACTGATTCCGAACAGCTGGGCCTTGAGTTCTGCGCTGTGCACGCCAATGGTTGCGGCGGCGGCTGGATGATCGCGAAGGGCGCGCATCGCAAGGCCCAGCTGTCCGCGCACGAGCCGGTGGGTGAGCACGATGCCTGCGAGGAGTGTGACCAGAGCAAGCGCGTACGCCCAGCGCTCCCCCGACAGCGGCCAGAGCGCGGGCGCCTGTACCGCATCGAGGACCAGGCCGTTACTGCCGCCAGTCCAGGGTGCGAGCATGGGATGTTTCAGGATTTGGGGTACGGCGACCGCGAGCGCAAAGCTTGCGAGTGCCAGATAGAGCCCCTCGAGCCGCGCCGCTGGAAGACCGAACAGCCAGCCTGCGGCAAAGCAGAAGACGGCACAGCCTGGCAGGGTGAGCCAGTCGGGCAGCCCCAGCTGTTGCATGAGCCACGCGCTGCCGTAGGCGCCCAGCGCAAAGAATGCGCCGTGCCCGAGCGAGATCTGCCCGCACCAGCCAGTGAGGAGATTGAGCCCCAGCATGGCAATTGCGAGCACACACACCTGGGTGAGCTGAAAGAGCCGGTAGTCCGATACCAGCCAGGGGGCGGCCAGGGCGAGCCCAAGCGCGATCATGGCCCACAGTCGGCGAAGCGGGTCCGCGCGGTGACCGGATGTCATGCGTTCATACCCGTGAACCCTGCGCGCGGGCGAAGAGCCCGGCCGGGCGGACCAGCAGCACTGCCACAATGAGCCCGAGTGCGAAGCTCAGTTTGAGTTCCGGGCCAATCAGCCAGGCGCCCACCAGCGCGTCCAATAAACCCACGATCAGGCCACCCGCTGCCGCACCCCAGGGATTGTCAATGCCACCCAGCAGCGTGGCGGCAAACCCGTACAGAAGGACGCCCGCCATCATGTTCGGATCGAGATAAACGATGGGGGCGATCATCATCCCGGCGCATGCACCGAGCGCGCCGGCGAGCCCCCAGCCAAGCGCGAGCATGCGCCCCGCAGAAATGCCAACCAGGCGGCTTGAAACAGGGTTCTGCGCGACTGCGCGCATGGCCAGCCCCAGCCGGGTGTAGCGAAAGAAAAGCCATACCGCCGCCAGCTCAAGGAGCGTGAGTGCCACGACTCCGGCCGCGTGGCCCGACAGGTAGGGAAAGCCGGGAAGCGCGCCGGCCGGAAACGGGCTCGGAAACTCTCGCAGTACCGGGGTGAACAGCCAGGAGGCAAGGCTATGAAAGATCGACAGAAGCGCCACAAAGACGATGACCGTCGCAAGCGGCTGCGAACGCGCAATGGGCGAGACGATCAGGCGTTCGATCGCAACCGAGGTGATGAACGACACCACCAGCGTCGCCGCAAAGGCAGTCCAGTAGCCAAGCCCGGCTTCGATCAGCGCGAGCGCGACATAGGTCGAAAACATCGCCATCTCGCCCTTCGCGAAATTCAGGTGATGGGTGCTTCGCCACACCATCACCAGTGCAACGGCAAGACTGGCGTAAATCGTGCCGGCGGTCAGGCCGGCGAAAAGCTGGTGAAGAAAAATATCGGCGGTCATTTGAATCTGTCGCCCAGATAGGCCCGCTGCACGCGCGGGTCATCCCGCAGCGCCTGCGCCGATCCGCTGGTGACAAGTCGTCCGGCCTCGAGCAGATAGGCGCTGTCTGCGAGGTCGAGCGCCACATGCGCGTTCTGTTCCACCACCAGCATCGCCATCTGCTCCTCATTGCGGAGGGTGGCGAGTGCCTCAAAGAGCTCGCTCACCAGCTTCGGTGCGAGGCCGACCGAGGGCTCATCGAGCAGCAGTAGCCTCGGTCGAGACATGAGCGC
>SYIM01000144.1 GCA_005798775.1 Burkholderiales bacterium | reverse complement strand
TCGGGCGGCACCTGGGGCATGGTGGTCGGTCATGTTGCACCCGAGGCTGCCGTGGGCGGACCGCTCGCGCTCATCCACGAAGGCGATCGCGTCACCATCGATGCGCACCGGCTGGTTTTGCAGCTCGAGGTAAGCGATGCCGAGATTGCCGCACGCCGCGCCCGCTGGCAACCACCTGCGACGCGCTACAACCGGGGCGTGCTCGCCAAGTTTCACAAGCTCGCGGGCTCCGCAAGCAAGGGCGCTGTCCTTGATGATTTCTGATTCCCCCACTGAGGTCTTGGTCTCAGCGGTGCCGGTCCGGCCGTCGCGGTAATCTTTTATCATTGTTTTTCAAAGCTTCACCTCTTCTCGCGGAGATGTCATGAAACTTCTGTTTGTGATCTTCGGTGCGTCGGTCGTCGCACTGTCCTCCTCGCCCGCCCCGGCCAGCATGGATCTTGCCAAGACCAAGAATTGCACCGCTTGCCATGCTGTCGACAAGAAGCTGGTGGGCCCCGCCTACAAAGACGTCGCTGCCAAATATGCGTCCGACGGCGAGGCCGTTTCCAAGTTGAGCATCAAGATCATCAAGGGTGGAGTCGGCAATTGGGGACAAATCCCCATGCCCGCCAATCCGCAGGTCACTCAGGCCGACGCAGAAACCCTTGCCAAATGGATCATGACCGCCAAGTAAGACCGGTCTGACCCGTGCCGTAATTTCGCTGGCACCCTTATGCGAACGGGGCACTTGTGTGCCCTTTTTTTGCTAACCCGCTTCATGCAATCAAGCGTGGCCACACGCTGGCAGCCCGCTGCGGGCCAACGCTACGGCCGCCTGCGGCGAATCGTGCCCAGCCCTCCTCGCAGCCGCACCACTAGTCTGAACGGACATTCCTCTGGCTCTCTGGCTCCCTTGCGACGCGCCTCTATCGATACGCTTGGTGCTTGTACTCCCGCATGCCCGGTGCAGCGCGAGCGAGTGCCCCGTCCCGCGCTGCGTTCCCGCCCGGCAGCGGGTTCGCTTTAGCCCAAACCCGGGATGTTTTTTTACAGTCGATTATTTCGCTGTGGCCAGATCGGCCTCAGAGGTGAATGAGTCAGCGAAAAACTGGTCCTCTGGCAGAGCGCACTGGGCGACGAAATCCCGCCTTGCAGAATCCACCACCACCGGTGCGCCGCAGGCATAGGCCTGGTAGGCGGAAAGATCCCGAAGATCCGCCATGACGGCGTGATGAACGAAGCCGGTCCGGGCAGCCCACTGATCTTCGGGAAGAGCGTCTGACACCACCGGCACATACCGAAAGTCGGGAAGCTCTGCGGCCCACTGCTCGCAAAGTGCGTTCATGTACAGATCGCGCGGCCGGCGACCGCCCCAGTAAAGCGTCATGGGCCGGCGGATACTCTTGTGAATCGCATGTTCAATGATCGCCTTGATGGGTGCAAAACCCGTGCCACTTGCCACAAATACGATGGGCGCGTCGCTATCTTCACGTAGAAAAAACGTACCCATCGGGCCTTCGAAACGGAGGATGTCGCGTTCTTTGAAGCTTGGCTGGGTGTGGCCGAATAGCGCGTCGGTGAACTTGCCGCCGGGCATATGGCGCAGATGCAGCTCAACCTGCTCGGCACTATGCGGCGCACTCGCCATGGAGTAACTGCGTCGCGAGCCGTCCCGCAGCAGCAGCTCCACATACTGGCCTGCCAGATACTGCAGGCGCTCATTGGCTGGCAGCTGCAGGCGAAGGATCCGGACATCGGGGGCTGCTTCGGCGATCGATGCAATCCGGCAAGGCATCTTGCGAATCGGAATGTCGCCCGCTGCGGCAATCACCCGACACTGAAGCGTCAGGTCGCTCGCAGCCGTGGCGCAACAAAGCAGCGCATGCCCGCGCTCAGCCTCCTCAGGCTTCATTGCCCCGTTAGAATGGGTGCCCTGCTCGATGACGCCTTCCAGCACCTGCGCCTTGCACGAGCCACAGGCGCCGTTACGACAGCCATAGGGAAGAATCACATCCTGGCGCAGGGCTGCTGCAAGAATGGCTTCGCCGGGCTGCACCTCAAATTGTTTGCCACTGGGTTGAACGCTGACTTTAAAGCTCATGGTCTCTGACTCGATTCGGATCGTTCGCCTGAACGCGCGGCCCGCATTATCGCCCGACTACAGGTCGGCGCGCGTAAGGCAGGCGGCAGCGAGCGCGGCACCAGGGTGCTCTGCGGCAGTCGCGCGCACCCTGCCCCGACGTCTGCGCCGCCCGACGCTCGTGGTGGTGGGCTGCGGTGATGTCGGGCTTCGTCTGATCGCACAGCGCGCCGGCCAACCCAACCGGCTCCGGATCATCGCGACTGCACGTCGACCGGAGCAGCTTGCCGCCATTCGGGCGGCGGGTGCCGTCGCCTTGGCCTGCGACCTGGATGATCGCCGCAGCGTCTTGCGCCTGTCAGGTCTTTCGCGCTGGATGGTTTACCTCGCACCACCGCCCGCTGAAGGCTCGGGCGATCGACGCAGCCGCTGGCTGACCGCAGCCTGCTCAGGCGGGGCGGCCGGCCGGGCAGCGGCGTGCCTTTCGTATGTGAGCACCACCGGCGTATACGGCGACTGCGCGGGCGCGAAAATCGACGAAACCCACCCGCTTCAGCCTTCAAACCCCAGAGCCGCACGCCGCGTGGCCGCCGAACAGACTCTGCGCGCCTTTGGCCGCCGCACCGGCACGCGGGTGACCCTCCTGCGGGCACCCGGAATTTACGCCCAAGACCGACTGCCGCTTGAACGGTTGCGGCAAGGGCAACCTGCGCTGCTGCCTTCGGACGACGTCTACACCAACCACATTCATGCTGATGATCTGGCCCATGCGGCCTGGCTCGCGCTGTTCCGGGCTGGTGGGGGCCGTAGCTTCAACATCTGCGACGACACCGATCTCCGGATGGGCGACTACTTCGATGTGGTCGCTGATGCAACAGGGCTCCCGCGGCCGCCCCGCATGAGCCGCGCCGAGGTGGCTGCCCGCGTCAGCCCCATGATGCTTTCCTTCATGCACGACTCACGGCGAATTTCAAATGCGCGAATGAAGCTCGAACTTCGGCTTCGCCTCCGGGTCGGCGACGTCCACGCTCTCGTTGCTTTGTTATAATCTCAGGTTCGGCGCTGGTGTAGCTCAGTTGGTAGAGCAACTGATTCGT
>SYIM01000143.1 GCA_005798775.1 Burkholderiales bacterium | reverse complement strand
TGGCTTTGCGCGCTGGCCCAAGGGCCCGGCGGGCAAAGGCGTCACGTCCATCTGGAACTGGAGCTTCCCGATCAATTCTGCGCTTTCTGCGCGCGCCAAAACCGCGACCTGGCTCTTTATTCAATGGGCCACGGCCGCAGAAACCCAGGCACTCACCTCCTGGAAGTTTGCGGGTGCCGCCAAGCGCTCCGGCGTGAACCGTACCTCCTCATGGCAATCAGCTGACTTTGCCTCCTCCATGGCGAGCATGGGCGACAGCTTCATCAAGACCGCCATGGACACGCTTGCCCAGGATACCGATGTGGAATGGCGACCACGGGTGCCGCAGTGGCCCGCCGTTGGTGAAACCATGGCCACAGGCATTCAGGCGGCACTCGTCGGACAGAAAACCGCCAAGGCAGCGCTTGACGAAGCACAGACGCGCATTCAGCAGATTCTGCGCGGCTGAAGCACTGTCACTGCAACACCACCGGGACCACCCGCCGTGCGGTCCCGGTGTCATGATCTGATGACGAAACTCCCGCTCACCCTCGAAGCGCAGGACCGCCGGTTTGCCGCCTGGCTGCTGGCACCAGCGCTCCTCGCGCTGCTCCTCACCACCACCGCCCCGCTCATTTATCTTGGCTGGAACTCGCTTCAACAGCTGAACTTCAGCATGCCGTGGCTGCGGGGCTTCGCAGGCCTGGGCAACTATCTGGCGATGGGTAACGATCCGCGCTTCTGGAATTCGCTCTGGCTCACGGTCGTCTACACCAGCAGCACGGTCACGCTTCAGGTGGTGATCGGGTTGTCATTCGCAATTCTGGTGCTGCGGATGCCGCGCGGCCAGGGCGTGATCCGGGTCGCGCTCATCCTCCCGATTGTGCTCGCGCCGGTGGTCGTGGGACTTTTTTGGCGCACGCTCGTGCTATCGCCTGATTTCGGTCTGGTTGATATGGTCACGCGCGCACTCGGGCTGGGTTCGCACAACTGGCTGGGCGACCCTGACCTCGCACTCATCTCGGTGATCGCGATTCACACCTGGCAATGGACCCCGTTTGCCTTTCTGGTCCTGCTGGCTTCGCTCGCCACCTTGCCGCCCGATGTCTACGAGGCCGCGCGCCTGGACCGGGCAAGCGCCTGGCAGCGCTTTCGCCACATCACGCTGCCGCTGGTGCGGCCCGCCATCATCATGGTGGTCATTCTGCGCATGATGACTGCGCTCTCGGCATTTGCCGCCATCTATGCAGCGACCGGCGGCGGCCCAGGTTCGGCCACCGAAATACTTAACCTCTACGCCTATCGCACCTCGTTTGTCGAACTCAACCTGGGCTACGGCAGCGCACTCGCCATGGTGCTGCTGTCGATCACGCTGGGTATCTCGTGGCTCCTGTTTAGATTGCGACGATCGCGCTCATGAGCAGCATGACCACTCAGAAACGAGGTGCCGCCGCACGCCGACTGCTGATGCTGATTGCCGCGGCGTGCCTGGTGCTGATCTGGGCGTTTCCGGTTTTCTGGGGGTTTCTCACCTCGCTCAAAACCGAGCGCGATGTGCTGGCCTGGCCGCCGGTGCTTTTCTTTACGCCCACTCTCGACAACTATCGAGCGGTGCTGGAGGGCAGTCGTTCCATCCTCCCGAATCTGTGGTCCAGTCTGGTGGTGACCACCAGCGCCACGGTGGTCACCATGCTGTTCGCGGTACCCGCTGCCTACGCCATGGCGCGCCTCAAGATGCGCTTCAAGCGCACCACCGGTTTCTATGTGCTTGCCACCCAGATGCTGCCGCCGGTAGGGCTCATCATCCCTTACTACATCGTGCTGCAAAAGATTGGTGGGCTGGACAGCTACGCCGGTATCACCACCATTTACCTCACCTTTTCGCTCCCCTTTGCTATCTGGCTCATGATTACCTACTTCGAAGATGTTCCGTTCGAGATGGAGGAGGCTGCGCTCCTTGATCGCGCCGGGCGCCTTCGTACCCTTTGGTATGTGATCCTGCCTCAGGTACGCGGCGGTATGGCGGTCACCACCATCTTCGTGTTTCTGAATGCCTGGAATGAATTCCTGTTCGCCGTGGTGCTGGGCGGCAATACCGTACGCCCGGTAACAGTGGCGATGTACAACTTCATCTCGGTCGAGCAGACCCAGTGGGCGCTGCTCTCAGCCGCGGCGATGCTCGCGATGGCACCGGTCATCGTGATCGGCCTTGCCGCGCAACGCCATATCGTGAAGGGCCTCACCGTAGGCGCTGTCAAGGGAGGAGGCAGGCGATGAGTCGCTCAGCAAGTGTACGGATCGAAGGCGCAGTAAAGCGACACGGCAAGACTACGGTGCTGCACGGGATCGATCTGGCGGTGAGGCCTGGTGAGTTTTTTGCCTTCCTCGGGCCTTCGGGGTCGGGCAAAACCACGACGCTTCGCCTGCTCGCCGGGCTTGAAACACTCGATAGCGGGCGAGTATTTCTCGATGATGTCGACGTGAGTCATGCCGAACCCGGCGAGCGGGACGTGGCCATGGTGTTTCAGAGCTACGCGCTCT
>SYIM01000142.1 GCA_005798775.1 Burkholderiales bacterium | reverse complement strand
ATCATGCTGGCCACGGTCACCGAACGAACCCGCGAGATCGGCTTGCGCATGGCGGTGGGCGCACGCCGGCGCGACATCGCACTTCAGTTTCTCTATGAGTCAGTGGCGGTCTGCGTAGCGGGGGGGGTACTGGGCCTTGCGCTCGGAGTTCTGGGCGCCCGGATCGCGGTGGAACATTTTGCGATGTCCGCCATCGTCACCGCACCGGCTGCGCTCGCAGCGTGCGGGGCAAGCGTCCTGGCGGGTCTCTGCTTCGGCCTCTATCCGGCACTGCGCGCAGCGTCGCTATCGCCCGCGCAGGCGCTGCGCGCCGAATAATCGGCGAGGCTAAAGAAAGCGGTCGAGCAACCTACGGCTGTTTCGGTCAAGCACCGCGGCATCGCGCACGAGGTAGTGGATGCCGTCGCTGTCGGTAATGAGGAGCGCGCCGTTTCCAATCCGGCGGATGTCTTCTTCACCCTTCAAAACGAAGCTGGCAAGTCCTCGGTCGGTGTCCACCCGCCACGTACAGGGCGTGACGAACCCCGACACCTCAAGAAGCTGCGCGATCACTGGCATGAATTCGCGCTGACCGAGCGCCTCCTGCACCAACAACCGGACAACAGGCTCGAGCGCGGAGATCTGCTCGATCCAGAACAGCTCATGACCCTCTGCGCTCATCAGGGACAGTCCGCGCTCAGGCGCCGAGATGGGGAAAGCGCGTACCGCCAGGACCGGCTCATGCACCACCCCCTCATGTGTTGTGAGCCGCAGCCGGCCTGCGGGCGTGCGCTCGAGCGTGGCACCGGAGAGAAGTTTTGCAGGGACAGGGGCGTGTGCGGCTGACACCGATCAGACCTCCGCCGCCACCCGCACCGGATGCCTGGTCTCGGCGCGCCAGTCGGGCAGTGCGTCCTCCGTATCCACATTGCGGGCCTGAGCCTGGTAGAGCCGGAAGTAGGCGCCTTCACGCGTCATCAGTTCCTCGTGCGCGCCCACCTCAACCACCTGGCCGCGATCAAGCACCACCAGCCGGTCGGCGCGCCGCAGGGTGCTCAGCCGGTGCGCGATCGCGATGGTGGTGCGACCCGCCACCAGGTTGTCGAGCGCACGCTGGATTTCCTTTTCGGTCTGCGTATCAACCGACGAGGTGGCCTCGTCGAGAATAAGGATGCGCGGGTCGATGAGCAGCGCGCGCGCAATCGACATTCGCTGGCGTTCGCCCCCGGAGAGTGCCTGGCCACGCTCCCCCACCAGCGAGTCGTAGCCGTGCGGCAGCCGCAGGATGAAATCATGGGCATGCGCGGCGCGCGCCGCGCCAATGATTTCCTCGCGCGTTGCCTCGGGTTTGCCGTAGGCAATATTGTCGGCAATCGTGCCAAAAAACAGAAAGGGTTCCTGCAACACCAGACCGATACTGCGCCGATAGTCAGCCACCGGGAGCGACCGCACATCCACCCCATCGAGCAGCACCGCGCCCTCAGTGACATCGTAGAAGCGGCAGATCAGGTTCACGAGCGTGCTTTTCCCCGAACCGCTGTGGCCGACCAGTCCAATCATCTCGCCCGGCTCGATGGTGAGCGAGATGCCGCGGGTGACGGAGCGGCTGCCGTACCGAAAGCCGACGTTACGCAGCTCGACCCGTCCGCTCACGTGGGTGAGCGCCACCGGTCGCGTGGCCTCGGGAACACTCGAGACATGGTCGAGGATGTCGAAGATCCGCTTAGCACCGGCAGCCGCCTTCTGCATGAACGAAACAAACCGGCTCATTGAGTCAAGTCGGGTGTAGAAACGGCCGATGTAGGCGAGGAACGCGGTGAGCACGCCTACCGTGACCTGATCGCGGGTCACCAGCCAGATTCCGAAGCCCCAAACGATCAGAAGCCCGACCTCAGTGAGCAGCGTGACGGTGGGCGAAAAAAGCGACCAGACACGGTTCACGCGGTCGTTCACCACACGATTGAGCCGATTGGCTTCCCGAAACCGATTGGACTCGCGCCTCTCCTGGGCGAAGGCCTTGACCACGCGAATGCCGGGAATGGTGTCGGCCAGCACGTTGGTGACCTCTCCCCAGATCCGGTCGACTTTCTCGAAGCCTTGCTTGAGCCGATCACGAACCAGGTGGATCATCCAAACGATGAGCGGCAGCGGCAGTAGCGTCACCATTGCGAGCCAGGGATCGATCGACATCAGCACCGCGGTGGTCATGACGATCACCAGTACGTCGGTGGCGAAATCGAGAAGGTGAAGCGAGAGAAACAGGTTGATGCGATCGGTTTCCGCGCCGATACGGGCAATCAGGTCGCCGGTCCGCTTACCGCCGAAATACTGCAGCGACAGGTGCATCAGGTGGTCATAGGTGGCCGTTCGCAGGTCGGCGCCAATTCGCTCCGAAACCAGCGCGAGAATATAAGTGCGAGCCCACCCCAGCGCCCAGGCAACCAGCGCCGACGCGAGCAGACCAGCGAGCAGCCAGCCCACCAGCGCGGTGTCGAGCGGCGTACCGTTCTGATAGGGGATCAGGACCCGATCCATGAGCGGCATGGTGAGGTAGGGCGGCACCAGCGTAGCCGCCGTGGCGGCCAGCGTGAGAAGAAAGCCGATCAGGAGTTGCGATCGATAAGGGCGGGCGAATCGCCACAGCCTGAATAGTGTTCGGGAAGACGGTGCAACAGCGAGTTCAGCCTCGCACTGTGGGCATTCTTCGACATCTGCCGGCAGGTCGGCTCCGCAGCGCTCACATTGGGTGGTGGTGTCGGCGCCCGGCTGCGTCGCCTCAGGCGACTGTCCGCGCAGTTCGTTAAATCGGCGCACCAGCCGCAACGCCGCCGGATTACTCCCCAGCGTAAAGCGCCAGACATCGAGCCGATGATCGGCCTCGAAAAGCTCGAGCGCACCCGCTCCCGCGTGATCATGAAGTTCGAGCCGGGTGTCCGCCCCCAGCGGATGGCGGTGCCAGCCAGCATCGCCATCCACCCTCGCCACCAGCGCCCGGTCGGTGAGTACCACCAGCCCGGCGCCGTACCGCAACCGCCGGTCAAGGTCGAGTTCGAGGGCAATCAGCACCCGCTCGTCCACCTGCAGGCAGGCGGCAACGACATCGCGCCAGGACTCGGCGATCGGCGCATACGCCGAACCAGCGGCAGGCACGGGCGGCAGGGACACACTCACGGGGGAAGACGATTTTCGTTGTTCAGTCGACAAGCGTACAGTATCTGACGTTCCAGCCCGACCCCGTGCCCACGCACCGACATCCTTGCCCCAGCCACCTCCGCAAACCGTGTCCGTACTGTCCCGCGCGCAGCGCGTGCGGGCCCGGCGCCTGACTCCCCACCCCCGATGAAGCGCGACATCGAGATTCTCTCGGTCACCTACCTGCGTGGCCCGAATATGTGGTCCTACCTGCCAGCCATGGAGACGCTGATCGATATTGGCGAACTCGAAGACTGGCCGTCAGACAAGGTGCCCGGACTGCCCGATCGGCTGGAGGGCTGGCTGCCGACGCTGATCGAACACCGTTGCAGCTACGACGAGCGTGGCGGCTTTCTGAAGCGCCTGCGTGAGGGCACCTGGCCCGGCCACATCATGGAGCACGTCACGCTCGAACTGCAGTCGCTTGCCGGTCTGCCAGGCGGCTTCGGGCGCGCCCGTGGCGTTGACGTACGCGGCCGCTACAAGGTGATCGTCACCTTATGGGAAGACACCGTCACACTGCGCGCGATGCAGCTCGCGCGCGAGCTGGTGCTTGCCGCCTATGACGATCGCAGCTTCGACCTGCGCGAGGCGGTTGACGAGTTGCGCGACATTGCCGACTCCAGCTGCCTGGGCCCCAGCACCGCGGGTATCGTGAAAGCCGCCGAGCTGCGAGGCATTCCCGCCATCCGCTTGAACGAGGGCAATCTCGTACAGCTGGGCTACGGGCGAAATCAGCGCCGCATCTGGACGGCGGAAACCGACCGAACCAGCGCCATCGCCGAGGGTATTTCCCGCGACAAGCAGCTCACCAAGACGCTGCTGGAGGCCTGTGGCGTGGCAGTCCCACCGGGCCGCATGGTGAGCGGGCCCGACGATGCCTGGGCCGCAGCCGAGGATATCGGGGTACCGGTGGTGATCAAGCCCTACGACGGCAATCACGGCCGGGGGGTCTGCCTCAATCTCGGCACGCGGGAGCAGGTGCTCGCCGCCTACCCGGTGGCTGCGGCAGAAGGTAGCGGCGTCATCGTCGAAAAATACATGACGGGTAACGAGCATCGCCTGCTGGTGGTGGGTGGGCGGCTTGCCGCTGCTGCCCGCGGCCTGCCCGCCTGGGTCACCGGCGACGGCCAGCAGACCATCCGCGAACTGATCGAGTCACAACTCAATTCCGACCCGCTACGAGGAGGAACTGGCTGGAGCGACGCTCCGCTCAACCGTGTCGGCATTGACTCCGCCACCCGCCTCGACCTGGCCAGCCAGGGCTTTGAGCCCGATTCAGTCCCCGGCGAAGGCGCACGCGCGCTGGTGCAGCGCAACGGCAACGTCTGCTTTGACTGCACTGCGCTCGTTCATCCCGATACCGCCCGACAGGCGGTGCTCGCGGCACGCGTTGTCGGCCTGGATATCGCTGGCGTCGATCTGGTGGCCAACGATATCGCCCAGCCCCTTGCGGAGCAGGGCGGCGCAATCGTCGAAGTCAACGCAGGTCCGGGCCTTTCCACCCATCTGCGCCCGCCCGGACTGCCACCTAAGCCGGTTCCCGAGATGATCATCGAGCATCTTTTCGGCGCCGCCGACGACGGCCGGATTCCGGTGATCGGCGTTGCCGGCACCGGCGGTACACGGCTCGCTGCGCGCCTCGTCGCCCATCTGCTCCAGATGTCCGGACAAAAGGTGGGGCTCGCCTGCCAGGATGGTCTCTTCCTTGGCTCGCGCTGCATCGATCACCGCGACAGCGCGAACTTCACGGCTGGCCAACGACTGCTGGTAAACCGCGCCATCGAGGCGGCGGTGATTGAAAACGGACTCGATGTGCTCCTTGATCAGGGGCTTGCTTACGATTGGTGCCAGGTGGGCGTCATCACACGCATGAATCCCGACCGTCGGGTGCCCGAGCGCTACATCGATTCGGTCGAGCAGCTCTATAAGGTTTTTCGCACCCAGGTCGATATCGTTCTGGAAAAGCATGGCACTGCGGTGCTTAACGCCGACGACGATCAGCTAGTTGAAATGGCATCGCTCAGCAAAGGCCATGTGGTGTATTTCAGCGCCAACGCTGCCACCGCCGTACTGGCGAGTCACGCCACAGCAGGGGGACGCGCGGTGGTCCGCTCTGAAAGCGTGATCAGGCTGCTGAAGGGCGAGCTCGAAATCGCCCAACTCCGCGCGGGAACGCTCGAACTGCCAATTGAAGGTGACCCTCGCTCTGCCGACGACGGGCTGCTCGCAGCCATCGCGGCTGCGTGGGTCATCGGCATCCCTCCCGAGCGCATCCAGGCGGGGCTGGAAACGCTGGAGCCCATACCCGCGCCGCAGGTCGCCGCCTGAGGTTCGCCGCCCGTCTTTTGCCCGATCTCCCCCGCGCCCACCCCTCGTACGCAGGAACCTGCCGATGGACGTCACCCGAATCCGCGCGCTTCGCGGTCCAAATCTCTGGAGCCGACACACCTCGATCGAGGCGATCGTGCGCTGTGCGCCCGATGAATTGTCGATCGACCGGGTCTCCCGCTTCGAAGTGCGACTGCGGGCCCGGTTTCCGCTAATCGGCGCCATCCGGCCGATCGGATCACGCGATGACATACCGATCGCGCAGGCGCTGCAATTCGCAGCGCTTCGCCTGCAGGCTCAGGCGGGATGCCCGGTTACCTTCAGTCGCACCGCGCCCACGCTTGAACCCGGTCTCTACCAGGTCGTGTTCGAGTACACCGAAGAGCCAGTTGGTCGGCTCGCGCTGCAACTCGCCGAGGCACTCTGCCTGGCCGCGCGCGACGATCAACCCTTCGACCTCGATGCCGCCCTCACCCAGCTGCGCGCGCTCGACGAGGATATCCGGATGGGTCCGAGTACCGGGTCGATCACCGACGCAGCGCGGGCCCGCGACATCCCCTTTCGCCGCCTGACCGAAGGCAGTCTGGTGCAGTTTGGCTGGGGCAGCCGCGCGCGTCGTATCCAGGCAGCGGAGATCGATGCCACCAGCGCTATCGCCGAGTCGATCGCACAGGACAAGGAGCTCACCAAGAAACTGCTTGCCGCAGCCGGGGTGCCAGTTCCGGAGGGGCGAGTCGTCCGCTCCACCGATGAGGCCTGGGCCGCCATGTGCGAGCTCGCCTCGCCGGTCGTGGTCAAGCCGCGCGATGGCAATCAGGGCAAGGGCGTCACCGTCAACATCGTGAGTCGCGACCATCTTGAAATTGCCTTCACCGCCGCCTCTCAGTTCAGCTCAAACATCATGGTCGAGCGCTTCATTCCTGGCCATGACCATCGGTTGCTGGTGGTGGGCGATCGGCTGATCGCGGCCGCGCGACGCGATCCACCGCACGTCATTGGCGACGGCGTGCAGACCATCCGTCAGCTGGTCGAGGAAATCAATCGCGATCCTCGTCGCGGCGAGGGCCACGCCACCTCGCTCACCAAGATTCGTCTGGACGAAATCGCGTATGCCCGCATGCGCGTGCAGGGCTATGAGGCCGACTCAGTCCCGCCCAAGGGCGCGCGGGTGGTGCTGCGCAATAACGCCAATCTCAGCACCGGCGGCAGCGCTACCGATGTGACCGACGATGTTCATCCCGACCTCGCGGCACGCGCGGTTGAGGCGGCGCAGATGGTGGGCCTGGAAATCGCCGGGGTCGACGTGGTGTGCCAGACCGTTCAGCAATCGCTCGAGGAACAGGGCGGCGCCATCGTCGAGGTCAATGCCGCACCAGGTCTGCGCATGCACATCAGCCCGTCCTACGGCAAGGGACGCGAGGTGGGCGAAGCAATCGTACGCCTTATTTACGGCGATGCCGATAGCGGTCGGATTCCGGTCGTGGCCGTCACTGGCACCAACGGCAAGACGACCACCGTCCGCCTGATCGCCCACCTGATCGCACAATCGGGGCTGCGCGTGGGGATGACCAACACCGACGGCGTGTATGTGAACGGCGTCCAGATCGATAGCGGCGATTGCGCGGGCCCTCGCAGCGCCCGCAATGTGCTGATGCACCCCGAGGTGGACGCCGCGGTATTCGAAACCGCGCGCGGTGGCATCCTTCGCGAAGGTCTGGGCTTTGACCGCTGCCAGGTGGCCGTGGTGACCAACCTCGGCAAGGGTGACCACCTTGGCATCAACCATATTGACTCGATCGATGACCTCGCGCTCGTCAAGCGGGTGATTGTTGCCAACGTCGCGCCCAACGGCTTTGCCGTACTGAACGCTGCCGATCCCATAGTCGCGTCGATGCAGTCGGTATGCCCTGGCGGCGCGATTTTCTTTGCTCGCGACAGCGCTCTTTCGGCAATGAAGCGCCAGGCCGCCACCGACCAGCGCGCAGTGCGTCTGGACGGCGAGGCCATCGTCGCGGTACAAGGCACGCGCGTGATGCATCGCTTCGACCTCGCACGCATTCCGCTCACGGGCAGCGGTACGATTCCGTTTCAGATCGACAACGCGATGGCAGCGGTGGCGGCCGGCTGGGCGCTAGGGCTCGACTGGGCACTGATCGCAGCCGGCCTTGCCACGTTCGAGAGCAACCCCGACACCGTGCCGGGCCGCTTCAACCGCTTCAGCTACCGCGGCGCCACCGTCATCGCTGATTACGGTCACAACCCCGACGCGATTCTCGCCCTGTCCCAGGCGATTGAGGCAATGCCTGCCGGGTACCGCTCGATCGTGATCAGCGCCGCGGGCGACCGCCGCGATCAAGACATTATCGAGCAGGGCGAAATCGTAGGCCGGTTCTTCGATCACGTCATCCTGTACCAGGACGCCGCCCAGCGTGGCCGAGCCGATGGCGAGGTGATAGGGCTCCTGAGACAAGGACTTGCCAGCGGACCGCGTACCACCCGGATCGACGAAATCCGCGGCGAATTTCTCGCCATCGATACCGCGCTTGGCGAGTTGAAACCCGGTGACGTCTGCCTGGTGCTGATCGATCAGGTGGATGAAGCACTGGTCCATCTCACGGCACGAGCGGCAAACGCCGCGGCCGATCGCGCGCTGAACCCCTGAGCGTAATTCGGACTTTGCCGCGCGGTTCCACCCAACTCGGTATCCTCAAATATCTGTCCCGCCCCGACGGCTCATACCCCGCTAAACAGGAAATCTGATGGACGAGCGAATTGAAAAATACGGTCTGCGCGTTGCCCGCAGCCTCTACGATATGATCGAACAGGAAGCACTACCGGGAACCGGCGTTGCACCCGAGCGTTTCTGGCGGGGGTTTTCGGAGCTGATCCACGGCATGGCGCCGCGTAACCGCGAGCTGCTTGTCCGTCGTGACGAACTGCAGGCACGCATCGATGACTGGTACCGCGCGCGCGCCGGCCAGCCGCACGACGCAGCCGCCTACAAGGCATTCCTGATCGAACTCGGCTACCTGGTCCCTGAGGGTCCCGAATTTCAGATTGAAACCGCTAGCGTCGATCCCGAGATCGCACGTATTCCGGGGCCACAGCTGGTCGTGCCGGTGATGAACGCGCGCTATGCGCTGACCGCTGCCAACGCACGGTGGGGAAGCCTCT
>SYIM01000141.1 GCA_005798775.1 Burkholderiales bacterium | reverse complement strand
TACTACGTTGTCGATGGTAGCAAAACGCTGCCAGAACGAGGCGGGCAGTTCGATGCCGCCGACGGCGGCTTGGAGATAAAAGCCTACCAGCGGGATTTCAGCGGCGATCGCCTCGCAATGGGCAATCATGGCATCCTGAGACGCGCCGCGCATGGCCGACAGCGACAGCATGCCGCAGTGATAGCCGAGGGACAGCGCGGTTCTTGCCTCGGCGATGGCCTGGCGGGTATCGCCAGCAAGACCGGCGATCAACACGAGCGGCCTCGTATCGCTGGTCGCCTCGAGATGTTGTCGAGCGGTGAGTGCCGCGAGTTCGAGCACCGGGGCGTAGAGGCCGCGCTCGCGGATCGCGAATTGCGTGGCGTGTACGCCGACCGCGAGCCCGCCCGCGCCGGCCTCGACGTAGTAGCGGGTGAGCGCGCGCTGCCGCCTGCAGTCGAGCGTGCGCTCAGCCTTAAGCGCGAGCGGGTGGGCGGGAATCACTGTGCCCTCGGCAAGCAATTTGGCAATGGCGGCAGGAAGCTGGGATCGGTGCACGGCGGTGAGTTGCTTTCAGACGAGACCGCGAGGATCTTGATCGATGGCCGGACGGGCGTCAATGTTCTATGATGAGACGGGACGGCCAGCACGAGCCGATACGTGTCAATACAACAGGGAGACTCACCATGATTCAACGCCTTGCCGCAACTCGCGCGGCGCTGGTGGTTACCGCGGCGCTTGCCGCAGGTTCAGCTTTCTCACAGACCAAGATTGATTTTGTTTTGAATTGGGTGCCCGGCGGCGATCATGCCCCCTACTACTACGCAAAGAAGCTTGGCTGGTATGCAAAAGAGGGACTAGACGTGAACCTTGAGCCCGGCCGCGGGTCGGCGCTGTCCACGCAAAAGGTGGGCGCGGGCGCGAATCCGGTCGGGCTGGCTGACATGGCAGGCGCGCTGGTGGCTGCAGGCAAGGGCGCCCAGACCGTTGCGGTGTTCAACGTCTATGCCAATTCGCCGCAAGGCCTCTACTGGCTGAAGAGTTCGGGCATCAAGTCGGTGAAAGATCTGGCCGGCAAGCGCATTGGTAATCCTGCGGCAGACGGCGCGCGCATTATGTGGCCAGCCCTTGCCAAGGCAAACGGTATGGACCCGAAATCGGTCACCTGGGTCAATATCGACGCGAACGCCAAGCTGTCTGCGCTCAAGGCCAAGTCGATCGATGCCACCACGTCGTTCTACAACCTCCACCATGTCTTTCAGGCTGAGCTTGGGGCTGACATGGGTTTCCTTGCCTGGCGTGATGCAGGCCTCAACCCCTATGGCAATTCCATCATCGTCAATCCGCAGTTCCTGCAGAAGAACCGCGCGGCCATCGATAAGTTCGTCAAGGTGACGCAGCGTGCGTTTGCGGCGTGCGTGGCGGAACCCAAGCCCTGCGTGCAGGCTCTGATCGACGCCAACGGCGCGCTCAAGTTCGATAACGAGCTGGTGAACTGGTCGCTGGTCGAAGTGCTGATGAGCGACAAGTTCTCGCGTGAGATAGCGCTTGGGGTGCACGAAGATAAGCGTATGCAGGACGACTACGATCTGGTGCGCGAGTACATCGGCATCGAAAAACCGTTTGAGGTGAAGAGCGCCTACACCAACGAGTTTCTCGATCGTTCAGTGCGCATGACCAAGTAACATCCACGGACGGGTTGATGGTTGGTGCGCGGGGCTGCGTGCCTGGTCAGCCCAGTTCCGGTCCCGCTACGGCAAAGGGCGCAAGGGGCGGGGCAGGCGGGGATGCTTGGTTCGGGTTGATGAGCCCCATTCTGGTGAACGGGCGCTGAGGAACAAAGCCTCTTGAGGCGACCCAGTCGGCAAACTTGCGCTGCGAATCGGGAATGTCAATAAACACGACGCCGTCGATCCGCGACAGTGCTTGATCAGCCAGTTCAATCGCGGTGTCGGAATCGCGGGCCACCAGGGGCCCGACCTGAGTCGCCACCCGTCCCGGCCGCGCCAGTAAGAACCCATGAGCTTGCTCGCCGCTCCTCGCGACCAGGGCGAGCGACGGCGCTCTACGCATCAGGCTGTCAAGCAGCAGACTGCGGTCGGCACCAAAGGCCAGGCGGTCCAGTTCATGTACAACGGGGGCGGCTCGTGCCATGTCATGGGGAGCGGTGAGGTCATGGCGGTGAAGATCTGGGGACACGCGGTGGTGCGTGCGGTGCTCCCAGCGGGTGAAGCCCCATTGGTCTGAAAATCTTAATTTTAGGTACACCAGACGTCCGGCCGGGGTGGCATCGAGCACGGGAAGCAGGTGATGCTGCGCGGGTTCACGCAGCCACGCAAGGCTCTCTTCCAGGAGACGCGTGGCGTGGCCCTTGCCGCGGTGCTCCGGTAGCACCAACACCATGCTGATCCAGGCGAGCGAGGCGGCGTTCGAATGCGAGGGCTGAGTAGCGATCGCGGGCCAGGGAAGCACCAGGGTCGAGGCGACCAGAGTGTTGTGTTCGCATAGCGCCCGGGTCCGCCCGTACGCGAGCATCCAGGCCCAGTCATCGCGGGTCTGGTTCCAGTGCGCGGCTGCCGATAGTGCCAGCAGGCCGTCAAGATCGGCGAGTGTGGGCTTGATCAGCGCGGCAGTTTGGTTTGGCATGGCAGCCTTGGCGCTGGTGGCGGGGGTCAATAGCGACCGTCGCGCGCCTCGAAATGCGTGGGCTTACCCAGACTTCCGCCGCCCCGCGTTACCCAGTCGGCGACCCAGTCGATCAGCGTGGACAGCGGAACGCTTGGGAGCCCGAACAACCGCTGTGAGGCCGAGGTGTCGATCAGCCAGGCGGTGGGCGCCTCGGCGCCGGTCAGAATCGGTTCGCGGCCCAGGCGCCTTCCGAATTCGCTTGCCAGCCAGCGAATGGAGGTATGCGCTGGCCCTGTGATGTTGATGGGGGAGGCGGGGCTCGTGCAGTGCCCCAGCAGACGAAGGGCCTGTTCGTTGGCGTCGCCTTGCCAGATCACGTCGGCCCAACCCATGGTGAGATCAATCGGGCGACGGTTGAGCACAGCATCGGCGACATCGCGCAGGACGCCATAGCGCATATCGATCGCGTAGGACAGGCGCACCAGACGCCCGGGCGTGCCCCAGCGATGCGAAGCATGCTCGAACATGCGTTCGCGGCCCACGCACGAGGCGGCGTAGTCGCCGGGTGGCGGGATGGCGGGCTCGGCTTCGGTGGCGCCAGGTCCGTCGGTGGGGAAGAATGGATATACGCAGGCAGTGGAAAAGGTAACGATCCGACACGATCGATAGTGCTCGGCCACCATCCACGGCACCGCAACATTCATCGCCCAGGTGAAGGCAGGATTACCGCTTGCGCCGAATTTGTGTCCGGCCATGAAGATCACGTTGGTGACGCCGTCGCGATGGTTGGGAAGCTTTGTAATCGGTTCGCGATCGAGCAGGTCGCAAGTGATGGGCTCGACGCCAGCCTCTCGTAATGCGGTGGCAATCGCCGGGTCGCTGAATCGGGCCACCCCCAGCACGCGCTTATGAGGTGCCGCGCGTTTGGCCATACGGGCAAGCGTCGGACCCATTTTTCCACCCACGCCCAGCACGATCAGATCGCCATCCAGTGCACGTAATTCGCTGATCAGCGCCGGCGAGGGCGCTGTCATCGTATCTTCGAGCGCGGCAACGTCGGCAAAGCCGGAAGGAAAATGACCCGCACTCATCGAACGATGCCTTCGAACAGGTCACGGCCCGCAGCAAGGGCGCGGATCTTGCCGTCAGCGATGGATCGCTTGAGCATCCAGAAGCCGCAATCAGGGTGAATGTATCGGATGCGATCGGCCCCCAGCACGGCGGCTGCCCGTTCAATCGCGCGAGCAACCTCTTCGGCTGACTCGATACTGGTGGACTTCACGTCGATCACGCCCAGGCCGAATCCGATGTCCGGTCGGAGCTCCCGAAACGCGGCGAGCTCCTCGGCGGGGCGGTGCGCGCACTCCATCACCACGTGGTCAACATGGAGCGCGTTGAGGTAGCCAATCAGGCGGTCCCAGCTGCCCTTCTGAATGCTCTGTCCGCCGTAGTTCCCAAAACATAGGTGTACGGCAGTGGGGCAGCGGGCTGCATCGAGCACCCGGTTCATCGATGCGGCCGCCCATTCCCACTCTTCCGCGTGGCCGGGAAGATTTGCCTCATCAACCTGGATCACATCGGCCTCGCAGTGCGCGACCTGTTCGGCCAGCACGCCGCCGATGGCGTCGCACAGGGTGGGCAGATCGGGATAGTGACGATCGATCAGGGTTTTGGCCAACATGTGCGGGCCGGTGAGCGTGAACTTGAACGGGTGGCTTGCGAGTCTGCGCGCGCTCTCGCAGGCGAGCGGCAGGTCAAGGGTGCCACTCGAAACCGGGCCGGTGACGGTTCCTGGGGGGCGAGTACGAAAGCGAGTTCCCGAGGTGTTGCGGTAGGCAATCAGGTCATCGAAGGTGAAACGCTGCGTGATGCCGTCCATGGGCCGAACAAAGTATTCAATCATCCCGTTGGTCTCGGGATGATTGATGTCGAAGCGGTAGAGCTCACCATCGCAGACCAGATCAACGCCCGCCCGCTCCTGGGTATGGATCACGACCCGGGTGGCATCGGTGAGCGCCTGGGCCGATGGGCTTGCGACCAGCCACTCGGGCACAGGGTAGGAACCGACGACGGTCGTACGGATACGGGACATGAAAGTCTCCTGAGGGGGGTTCTGACAGTCACAGGCAATGAGGCCGTCCGGACAAGGGGGCGGCGAAGAACCACAGCGGCCGATGGTACCCAGCCCGCTACAGAGTCCACAAGTGGCGATTTTGCTTCGCACCGACGCCCGCTTTCACGCGAGGGGCGGGCGGGTTAACATCATGTGGCACCCGTCGGCGAGCGCCGGCGCACTGAACAGAGTGCTGCCTGACGGCAGCGCAACCTACATTACTTGGGAGAAGCGCTCGATGAGCAACACCCAGCGCATGGGCATCATCATGTACGGCGTTACTGGCCGGATGGGACTTAACCAGCATCTGATCCGATCGATCAAGGCGATTCGTGAGCAGGGCGGTGTGCGCCTGTCCGATGGCACTCGATTGATACCTGATCCGATCCTGATCGGCCGAGGCGCAGATCGTATGGCCGCGCTGGCCGTCCAGCATGGCGGATTGCGCTGGGGCACCGACCTCGATACGGCGCTGGCCAACCCGGCCGATACCGTGTTCTTCGACGCCGCAACAACCCAGATGCGGCCTGAGCTGATTCACAAGGCGATTGCAGCCGGTAAGCACATTTACTGCGAGAAGCCGTCCGCCACCAGTATGGAGGCTGCGCTTGGGATCGCGCGGGCCGCTGAGGCGGCGGGCGTGCGGCACGGCGTGGTGCAGGACAAACTCTGGTTGCCGGGTCTGCTGAAGCTCAAGATGCTGATCGACTCCGGTTTCTTCGGTCACATTCTGTCGGTACGGGGCGAGTTTGGTTATTGGGTGTTCGAGGGTGATCTGCAGCCTGCACAACG
>SYIM01000140.1 GCA_005798775.1 Burkholderiales bacterium | reverse complement strand
GCGTGGCGATGTCCATGCCGCAGGTGCATATCGTGGCTTACTGCGGTGACCTCGGCTTTGGTAGCGCCGCTGGCGCGCAGATGCTGTCGCTCATGCTGGGCTTTGGCATCGTGAGCCGGCTTATTTCGGGATGGGTGGCAGATCGGATTGGTGGCCTGCGCACCCTGCTTGCGGGTGCTGTGCTGCAGGCGGTCGCGCTATCGCTCTATCTGCCGTTTGACGGCCTGGGTGCGCTGTATGTGATTGCGATCCTGTTCGGTTTGTTCCAGGGCGGAATCGTGCCCTCTTATGCACTGGTGGTACGCGAATATTTTCCCGCTGCAGGTTCGGCGACTCGCATCGCGCTGGTGATCAACTCGACCCTGCTCGGCATGGCCCTGGGCGGTTGGTTGTCGGGCAGTATTTTTGATCTCACCGGGTCGTATGACGCCGCATTCGTGAACGGCATTGTGTGGAATCTATTTACCGTTTTGGTGGCGATTTTTCTGCTCGGACGCAGTCGCCTTGCCGGACGAGCGCCGATCCCGACCTGACCAGCATGCGGTCCTGGCTGGCGCCTCGGATCCGCGTTCGGCTACAATTTTGGGAGTTGCGGGTGTAGTTCAAGGGCAGAACCTCAGCTTCCCAAGCTGAGGACGTGGGTTCGAGTCCCATCACCCGCTCCAGATCAGTCGATCAGCGTCGTCGGGTGAAAAAACGACTCAAGTGGCAGTCGTTGGCCTGTGAGGCCCTGGCGATGCACCATGTCAATCGCATAGTCGAGGTGAGGCCGCACAGCCGAAAGCCCTCGCGGGTGTGCAAGCTGGTCGGCTTCTGACAGGTTGCCGCCAGCGCTCTGCTCGAGCAGCCCCATCAGCGCTTTCGGAAACTCTGGATGCTCGTCCACGAGTGAGCGTTTGAGCACAGTCATGTGGTTGATCTGAATGACCTGGTGTCGCGCGTACCAGTCGCGGCTGTCCTGTGCGGGGTCGGCGAACACCGGTTTGATGTGCAGCTTGTCGGCGGGTGGCGCGCCGAGCACTGCCGCATCGATTTCGCCCGTCTCGAGCATCTGCAGCATGTCGCGAGAGGGGTCGGCCCGCTCGGCCCAGGGCGGGTCTCGCCATTGCGCGACATGCGCGTCTTCAGAGGTGATCCAGCGGTTGTCCTCCGGGGCAATGCCATGGTCGGCCTGCAGCATCCCGCGGATCCAGGTCACGGTGGTGACGCAGTAGGAGCGCACCCCGATTCGCTTGCCGCGCAGGTCCTGGGGCCGGAGGTGTCCGCGGCGGCTGTCAAACATCAGAAACGGATGTTGAAAACGGCTGACGATGACGGCGGGTAGCAGCACCAGCGGAATGCCTGCGTCAAAGGCCTGCAGAAAGGTGACGATGGCGAGTTCGGAGACGTCGAACTCAAGATCTCGCACGGTTCGCTTGAACGCGGTGTTCGGTACCTTCACGTCGGCAAAATCGAGCGCGTAGCGACTTGAGGAGACCTGGCCACTCAGAAGGCGATGCGTGATCGGGTAGTCGCCGATCATGGCCTTGAGACGAACGGGGAGGTGTTGGGTGTTCATCGGTAGAGGCTCGCCAGGATGAATTCAGTACAGTTTTGGATTGAGTGACAGCGCCGGTTGCCCGAGGACTTACTGGCCCAGGCAATGCGGTGGCGGCCAAAGTGCTTGGCAACCCGCGCGACAACGCTCGGTGACCTCGCTGAGCCCTTGCATGCTTATTGCGCTGTGCACCGGCGAGCCATCCAGCGGTGCACGGTCGCAGATCCGGCGCAGCGTGCTCAGACGGTCTGTGACTTTGGCCTGCGCGACGCAGGCTGAATCGGTTTGGGCCGCGTTCCCGCGCTTTACTCCAGTTTCAGATTGAGGCGTGCAATGATGCCGGCCCAGCGCTGCAGCTCCGCCTGCACCAGCTGATCAGCCTGCGCGGGCGTGTTTTTCATGGTTTCAAGCCCGAGCTTATCCAGCGCGTTAACGGTGTCCGGATCATCAAGCGATCGCTGCAGCAAGTCGTTCAGGCGGCGCATGATCGCAGGCGGGGTCTTGCCCGGGGCCACCAGAATGTAGGTGGACTCGAACACATAGCCCGCAACGCCGGACTCGGCGATGGTGGGCAGGTGCTCCCACCCCTTCATCCGCTTTTCGCCAGTGACTGCAAGCGCCACCAGCCGGTTGTCTTTCAGCAGCGGTAGCGCAAGCGTGGGGCTTGCGAAGGCCACGGGTACCCGGCCTTCGACGAGGTCGGGCACGGTTGCCGACACGCCCTTGTAGGGGATGTGTTCCAGATCGACCCCGGCCAGCGCCTTGAACAGTTCGGCACCCAGGTGAGGGTTACTCGCGAGCCCGGCTGACGAAAACGAAATCTTACCCGGAGCAGCCTTTGCGCGATCAATCAGCTCTTTGACCGACTTCACGCCAAGCGAAGGCGCCACCACCAGAAAATTTGAGCTGCGGCTGAATACGCCAACCGCTGACATGTCGGCAACCGTATAGCCCGCCGTGTTGGGCCGCAACATTGGGGCGAGAGCGTGGCCTAGCGTGCCGTTCAGCACCAGCGTGTAGCCATCCGGTGCGGAGCGCGCGGTGGCTGCGGTGCCGATGGCTCCGCCCGCGCCAGCGCGGTTTTCGACCACCACCGGCTGCCCGCCCGAACCGGTCATGTGCTTGGCGATAGCGCGGGCCATCATGTCGGTGGGGCCGCCTGCCGTGTAGGGCACGATGATGGTGATCGGGCGCGCGGGGAAGTCTTGCGCGAGCGCGTTGTTCGACACGCCCGCCGCAGTTGTAATGATCAAGCCGGCAGCGCTGGCTGCCATCACGATACGCCGTGCTGGCGCTGGGCTGGAACGGGACATCTCGGCCTCCTGGGTGCTTGGTGAGATAGGTTGGGCGTCGGGCCACAGGTAAGCCTACTGATCAGCCTTGAGTCCGGTTGCCCTCACGACGCGAGTGTAGCGCTCGAGCGTCTGGCCGAGGAGCGCCTGTGCGCGAGGACCGTCCTCAAGGCCAGGTGAAAGATCGAGCGATGTCATCCGCTCGCGCAGTGCCGGATCGGCCATCGCTTCGGCGAGCGCCGCGGAAAGCGCGGCGGCGACCGAAGCGGGTGCGCGGGCTGGCAGGGCCACCAGATAAAGCGATTCCTGCGCCAGCGCCGGATAACCGAGTTCTCCGACGGTGGGCAAGTCGGGCAGCAGCGGCGAGCGACGGCTGGCGGCGGTCGCCAGAGCCTGCAGTTTTCCGGCGCGGATGTGGGGGAGCAGTCCGGGCGTGCTGATGATTGCCGCGTCGACCTCGCCTGCCACCAGTGCGGTGACGGCCGGGGCATTGCCGCGGTAGTGAACCGGCGTGGCCTGTACCGATGCCGCATCGGCCAGCACGGCAGCAGCCAGGTGCCCGGGACTGCCCGGCCCCGCTGTTGAGAAATTGAGCGACCGGTTGCGTCCGCGTGTAATGAGTTCCGCCAGTGTGCTGACACCGGCTGAGGGGTGCGCTGCCACGGTGAGGCCGCTGGTGCCCAGCATTGCGACCCAGATCAGGTCCTCAATCCGTACGCCAGCCTGGGGCCGCATGGCGCGTGCGATCGTGAACGGTGCATCGATACTCATGAGCAGGGTGTATCCGTCGGGCTGGGCGCGTACGACGTTGGCTGCACCGATCTCGCCTGCTGCGCCGGTGATGTTTTCAACCGCGAATGGCTGACCGAGCCGGTTGGTGAGATAACCAGCAACCTGCCGCGCCAGGATGTCCAGAGGACCTCCAGCAGGAAAATTCACCACCATGCGGACCGGTCGTGTTGGCCAGGCCTGGGTTTGAGCTAGCGCGGCAAAGGGCAACACCGCCGGCAACGACGCGGCGAGGGCGACAAGGGCGAGACGTCGGGTCGAACAAGCTGACAGGGGCTTCACGAAGTACCTCCTCCTGGATGGCGGCTCCCATGCGCGCCAGAAAAAGACCGTCCGGCCGTGGCGAGACGGGGGCAGGCGCTGAATCTTGACCCTGGGACGCGAAGGTGTCCAGTTTTTACCCGTTTATTGAAAGCCTAGAATCATTTGGTCAAAGGAGCTTCACCATGCGTACCGATCAGGGCGTGACTGTTCATCGGGCCGATTACCGGGCACCCGCCTACGCCATTGATGCGATCGAGCTCAGTTTCGACCTGGATCCGAAGGCCACCATGGTGCGCTCGCGCCTCGCCGTGCGCCGCGCGGCGGACGTGGGTCCTGCCGAGCCGCTGCAGCTCGATGGCGAGGCGTTGGAGCTCATCGAGGTGGCGATTGATGGTCATCCTCTTGGACCGGAGGCCTTCACGCACACCAATAATCAGCTGGTGATAGCGGATGTGCCCGAGTGGTTTGTGCTTGAAATCACCACGCGCTGCTCGCCTGAGGCCAATACCACCTTGAGCGGTCTTTATGTGTCGAACGACAATTTCTACACCCAGTGCGAGGCACAAGGCTTTAGACGGATCACATTCTTTACCGACCGCCCCGATGTGATGGCGCGCTATCGCGTGACGCTTCGCGCCGAACGCGCACGCTGGCCGGTGCTGCTCTCCAACGGCAATCTCATCGCCCAGGGCGATTGCGATGGCGCGCACCTGAACGCGGGCCCCGTGCGAGCAGGCTGGCACTGGTGCACCTGGGAGGATCCGTTCCCCAAGCCCAGCTATCTTTTCGCGCTGGTGGCTGGACGTCTGGTAGTCACAGAGTCGACCTTCGTCAGGCGGTCGGGGCGGCCGGCACTCCTCCAGGTCTGGGTCGAGCCCGGTAACGAGCACAAGACCGAGCATGCGATGCGCTCGCTTGAACGCTCGATCAGGTGGGATGAATCGCGCTATGGTCTGGAACTCGACCTTGATCGGTTCATGATTGTCGCCACGGGTGACTTCAACATGGGGGCCATGGAGAACAAGGGCCTCAATATCTTCAATACCCGCTATGTGTTCGCGCATCCGCGGCTCGCGACCGACCAGGACTTTGCAGCGGTGGAGTCGGTGGTGGCGCACGAATATTTTCATAATTGGACTGGCAACCGGGTGACGTGCCGCGACTGGTTTCAGCTCACCCTCAAGGAAGGTCTCACGGTATTTCGCGATCAGGAGTTTTCCGCCGACATGATGGCTGCGCAGTGCGAAAGCCCATCCGCTGCCGCGAGCGCCCGCGCGGTTAAACGGATCAACGATGTGCGGGTACTGCGCACATCGCAGTTTCCTGAAGACGCGGGCCCGATGGCACACCCGATTCGGCCGGACGCGTATCAGGAGATCAATAATTTCTACACGCTCACTGTGTACGAAAAAGGTGCCGAGGTCATTCGCATGCTGCAGACGCTTGCCGGGCGAGAAGGCTTTCGGAAGGGCATGGATCTGTACTTTGCCCGTCATGATGGCGCAGCGGTGACCTGTGACGATTTCGTCGCGGCGATCGCTGATGCAAACCAGCTCGACCTTGGGCAGTTTTCACGCTGGTACTCGCAGGCGGGCACGCCTCGTGTGGCGGTCGCGGTGAGCGTCCAGGAGACGGAGCAGGTCTGCGAGCTGGTGGTGACTCAGCACACGCCGGCCACGCCGGGTCAGCCGGAGAAGCTGCCCTTGCCGATTCCCTTTGCGATCGGTTTGCTCGCGGCCGACGGGAGCGCGCTACCCATCATTGCCGCCGATGAGCCCACCCGCGCACTGATCCGTTCGATCGAGGCGGGTACCGCCCTCATTGAGTTAAGCGAGGCCTCGCATCGCCTCCGGTTCGCCGGCATCAACCGCCGCCCGGTGGTATCGCTTGGACGCGGATTCTCCGCGCCCGTCATCATTGAGCACAATTGGAGCGACGCGGAGCTTGATCTTCTCGCCGCCCACGACAGCGATCCGTTCAATCGCTGGGAGGCTGCACAGCAGCGGATGCTGCGGGCGGTTCGCGCGGCGATGAACGGCGTTGATCCGGGGGTGGCCGGTGCTTCGGTGGCCGCGCTGATCGGCCGCCTGCTTGATGATTCCTCACTCGATCCCGCCTTTGTTGATGCGCTGATCACCTTTCCATCGGAAACGTTTATTGCCGAGCAGCTCGAGCAGGTCGACCCGCAGGCGCTCCGGGTGGCAAAGCTCGCGGTGCGCGGAGCCGCTGCACGCGAACTTCAAGGGCGATGGTCTGCCCTTTATCGCGCGCTCAACGACGGTCAGCCCTGGACGGTTGATCTCGCTGCCTCAGGCCGGCGTGCGCTCAAGAATGCAGCACTGGGCTGGTGGGTCGAAGCCGGCGCCGACGAGGCGTTCGAAGCTGCCGAAGCGCAGTGCGCGAATGCCGACAACATGACCGACCGGTCGGCCGCGCTCGCCGCGTTGGTTCGCGCGGGCGGGGCGCGTCGCGATCGGGCGCTTGCCGCGTTCGAGCATGAGTTCGCCAATGAACCCCTGGTGCTCGACAAATGGTTCTCGATGCAGGCCACTGCTGTGCGCTGTCCTGGCGAGCCACCCGTGCTCGATCAGGTAAAGCGGCTCATGACCCACCCTGCGTTCTCGCTTCGTAATCCCAACAAGGTGCGCTCGCTGATCACTGCGTTCTGTGCCGGAAATCTGGCTGAGTTTCACCAGGCCGATGGCTCGGGCTACGCGTTCTGGGCTGAGGAGGTGATGGCGCTCGATACGCTCAATCCACAGCTTGCCGCGAGGCTTGCGCGTGCGCTTGACCGGTGGCCGCGCTACAGCCCTGAGCGGGCCTCCGGCATGTGCGACGCGCTGTCTCGCGTGGCTCGGTATCCCGGGCTCTCGGCCGATGTCGCAGAAATTGTTGGCAAGGCGCTCGCAGCGGATTTGGCGCCTGGTGCCTGAACGCTTCGGGTCTCGATACAATCTGCGCCAGATCGGTATGCCCCCTTACGGAGTCGCGATGGAGCGTGTCACCCTCAGCCAGTATCTGATTCAGTGCGATCGACAGACGTCGCTCGCCCCCGAGGCGCTTCGCCGCGTACTCGAAACTTGTGCCCAGGCCTGCGCCGGCATTGCTGCCAGCATTGCGCGCGGGGCGCTGGGCGATGTGCTCGGCTCTGCGGGCAGCGCCAACGTGCAGGGCGAGACGCAGCAAAAGCTTGATGTCATTGCCAATGACCGGATGCTTTCGGCACATGCGTGGGGGGGTGCGCTTGCCGCGATGGCTTCCGAGGAAATGGATGATCCCTGGCCCATTCCCGATGGCGAACCGCGTGGCCCCTACCTGTTGCTGTTTGACCCTCTGGATGGTTCGTCCAACATCGATGTGAATGTCTCGATCGGCACTATTTTTTCGGTGTTGCCTGCGCCTGATTCGGCGCAGGTGGGCGCGGTGAATGCCGAGGTCTTTCTTCAGCCAGGACGGCGACAGGTGGCCGCGGGCTACGCGATGTATGGACCCTCCACGGTCATGGTGCTGACGGTGGGTCACGGCGTGGCCTCGTTTACGCTTGACCGCGAATCCGGCACCTGGTGGCTGGTACGCGATCGCATCCAGGTGCCCGCGCAAACCCGTGAGTTTGCGATCAACGCCTCCAACGCGCGACACTGGGAGCCGCCGGTAAAACGCTATATCGACGAACTGCTTGCTGGTCGCGAGGGCGTTCGTGCGCAGGATTTCAACATGCGCTGGATTGCATCCATGGTGGCTGATGTGCATCGCATCATGACGCGGGGCGGGATCTTCATGTATCCGCGCGATCGGCGCAAGCCCGACAAGCCGGGAAAGCTCCGGCTCATGTACGAAGCCAATCCCATGGCGCTCCTGATCGAGCAGGCGGGGGGCGCAGCGACCAATGGACAGCAGTCTATTTTGGACATTGTGCCGGCGAAACTGCATGAGCGGGTGTCGGTGATTCTGGGCTCACGCGAGGAGGTCGAGCGCGTCACTGGGTATCACCAGGGTGCCTGATCGGGCAGCGGGCGCTTTAGCCCGGTAGACGCAGCAGCGTGGTGCGCGCGTCCGACGGGTCGGGCCGACGGGTCGGGCCGCACCGTGAAGCCAAACTGCCGCACAAACTCGAGCAGGCGGGTATTTTCGCTCGGTGCCTCGCCCACCAGGCTGGCACCGCCGCGTGCTCTTGCGAGTGCGATCAGTTCGCCCAGTAACAGCCTGCCCAGTTCCACTTCCCTGCCAGGCGTCGGCGATCGTGGTCGCAAATTCAAGTTCGGGCGCCTGCCCCGATGGCTGCAGGCGATCTGCATCTGCCACGTCGATCAGCCGAACAAGGCATGAACGCCGATCGCGCAACTGCACGATTCGCAGCAAGTGCAGGCTGCTGATTGAGGGTCGGAACGCCGGCCATGATGACTGGGCAGATGGGCGCCTCGATGGCTAGATTCCCATCAGCTCGCGTACGTGCCGCTCCACCGATCTTGCGAGGGCTCCGATTGCGTAGCCGCCTTCGAGTACCGAGACGATACGCCCCTGTGCGTGATGGTTCGCCACCGTTACCAGTTCGCGGGTGACCCATGCATAGTCATCGTCTCGCCAGCGGAGCTGACTGATGCCATCCTCGACGTGGGCGTCGAATCCTGCGGAAATGAACAGCATCTGCGGCTGAAAATCGTTCAGTGCCGGTAGCCAACGCTCGAGCACCGCTGCACGCAGCGCCGCGCCATCGCTGTAGGGAGGGAGCGCCACGTTCACTAGATTGTCGGCGCTGGGCGCTTCGCCACTGTAAGGGTAGAGCGGTGACTGGAAGGTGGACAGCATCAGGATGCGATCGTCGCCTGCCACGATGTCTTCGCTGCCGTTGCCGTGATGCACATCGAAATCAATCAGTGCGACGCGGGCAACGGAGAGCGCATCGAGTGCGTGCCGCATACCCACCGCGATATTGTTGAAAAAGCAGAAACCCATGGCGGCTGATAGGGTGGCATGGTGTCCGGGCGGGCGCACGTTACAAAACACGCGGGTGGCGCTACCCGAATGCACCAATTCGGCGGCGAGGACGGCTGCGCCCGCCGCGCGCAGTGCCGCGTTCCAGGTGTACGGATTCATGCGGGTGTCGGGGTCGATGGCGGCATAGCCCTGATGAGGGGCGAGCGCCTGCACCTCCAGCACGTGCGTGTGCGCGTGCGCGCGATCGAGTTGCTCGAACGTGGCGGCGGGTGCTTCGTGGGTGGCTGCGAAATCGAGCAGGCCCGATGCGCGCAACCGGTTGTCAATGACTGTGACCCGATCCGGGCACTCGGGGTGGTGCGGCCCCATCTCATGGCGGACGCAGTCGGGGTGCGTGATGTAGGCGAATTTCATCGTTGTTTCGGCAGGCAGCGGCAGGACTCGGAGGAATGAGCAGTTTACAAGCGCGAAACCGCGAGCCTATGATCCGCCGCTGGCAGACCTTGACACGAGGGGGGCGACATGGCGACAACATCGGCTGGACGGACGGGGCGCGGCGGGCAGAGATCAGACTCTCCGTTCGATTATCAGATGGTCGTGATCGGTTCCGGCCCGTCGGGTCAGCGCGCGGCGATTCAGGCTGCCAAGCTTGGCAAGCGGGTGGCGGTGATCGAGCGGGCCCGGACCGTAGGCGGGGTCTGCGTGAACACCGGCACTATTCCGTCGAAGACCTTTCGCGAGGCGGTGCTGCACCTGTCCGGCTATCGCGAGCGCGGCATCTATGGTTCTTCGTATCGGGTCAAGCAGGACATCACGATTGATGATCTGCTCTACAGGGTCCAGCAGGTGGTGCGATCCGAGATCGATGTGATCCGCAATCAGATGACGCGCAATCGTGTGGAGCTTATCGAGTCCACCGCGAGTTTTATTGACGCACACACGCTTGAGCTGTCCTCGGCCAGTGGCCACGGGCGGCGCCAGATCACCACCGAGCGGGTGGTGATTGCCTGCGGCACGGAGGCCTCGCGCGATCCACATATTCCATTTGATGGCCAGCGGATCTTCACCAGTGACGATGTGCTGGGGCTTGAGTTTCTGCCGCGCTCGATCATCGTGGTGGGGGCTGGTGTGGTGGGCGTGGAATACGCAACCATGTTTGCTGCGCTGGGGGTGCGGGTCACCATCGTTGATAAGCGCCCGGTGCTGTTGCCCTTTCTCGACCATGAGATCTCCGCTGCGCTCACCTACGTGGCGCAACAGAGCAACGTCACCATGCGCCTGGGCGAGGAAGTCGCCGAAATTCATATGCTTGAGGGGGTCAGCAAACCGGTCGAGGTCAGGTTGGGAAGCGGTAAGGTGCTGCATGCGGAAGCGACCCTCTACTCAATCGGGCGAAGCGGTGCCACCACCCGACTCGCGCTCGACCGCGCCGGGGTGGAGGTGGATTCGCGCTGCCGCATTCCGGTCAACGAACACTTTCAGAGTAACGTTCCCCACATTTATGCAGTGGGCGATGTAATCGGATTTCCGTCGCTCGCCTCGACCTCCTACGAACAGGGTCGTGCAGCAGCCCGGCATGCGTTTGGCCTGCGCGAGGAGCACGAGGGCGGTATCGGGCTCTTTCCCTACGGCATCTATACCGTTCCCGAGATTTCAACCATCGGCAAAAACGAGGATGAACTCACCGCCGCCGGTATTCCCTATGAAATCGGCAAGGCGCATTACAGGGAGATTTCGCGCGGCCAGATCATTGGTGACCGGACCGGGATGCTTAAGATTCTGTTCAGTCCTGAGGACAAAAAGCTGCTGGGCGTTCACATCATGGGCGAAGGCGCAAGCGAACTGATCCATATCGGCCAGACACTGATGGCGCACAACGGCACCATCGGCTATCTGGCCGATGCGGTCTTCAATTTTCCGACGCTCGCGGAGTGCTACAAAACGGCCGCGTTGGACGGTCTGAATCGGCTGACCGTATGAGCGGTTCGGTCAGCCGCGCCCAGGCGAACACAGAGTAGGCGCAGACAGGGGCGGACAGGGGCAGAGAGCGCAGACCGGCTAGGTGCCCGCTTGGCCTTGCTCCCGCGCTGCGCGGACTGGGCCCGGCGCCAGCGCCGCGTCGTTACGGAAGAACAGAATCTGCTCGGCCGAGGACGGTGCAGCCGAGCAGTTTGTTGCCGCGCTCGTGTGCGGCGGCGACTCACCGTGCGTGTCGGATAAACATGGGGAGACCCTGGGGTTTCTGGGGGCACGCGCTGCGACACGCGAGGGCGTGACTGCCCGCAAGGGGCCCGCAGCAAGCCACGGGCACGATTGCCTCGCGCCGGTCAATGATCGGCGAGTCAACGACCCGGCGAGTCAACGACCCGAAAGGCGCAGCGTCCAGCTTTGCCAGGTACCGATGTCGCCCATCACAGCATCGGCCACCCGGAGTGTCCAATTCCCCTGTCCTGAGTCGCCCCGCGGTGACTCACCCAGGTGACGATTAGCGAGAAAGCGCCATTCAGCGTACGCCCCGCAGCGGTCTGGCCCGCTCGATGCCCCGCCCTTGCCAATGCCCCCGCAGACGCGCGAGTCGGCCAGCCGGCTCACCCGTCCGTCCGGGCTGATGAGTTCGATCTGCAGATCGGCGGCATACGGATGGGTGGCTGAAAATATGACTTCAACCCACTCTATTCGGTTCGGGCAGGCCGGGTCGCTACCGTCAAAACGAAGCGTGTCGCTTTGCCAGATGAGGGTGTTGCCGGGGTCCGACAAGGTGATGCCTGGGGAGCGGGTTTTTTCGCAGGACCTGACGGCTGTACCTGGCCCGATTTCTGCCCCGATCGAAGGCTTGAAAGTTAGTGCCCGCTCTACTGCAGCCGCTGCATCGACGACGCCGAAGCCAAAGCGTCGGCTGAAACGCTTCCGAACCGGTTGCCCTCCCAGCAGCTGCACCGGCCATTTGTCGATGGCGGTTGCTGTCCACGAAGGATCGTCGGGCTGATTTTCCCGAGCGGTCTCGGCAAGAATCAGGCGAATGTCCCGCCAGCTGAGTGTGGGTCGCGCCTCCAGGATCAACGCGATGACGCCCGACACCATGGGCGCGGCTGCGGATGCGCCGCCAAAGTCAGTGCGGGTGCCATTGCCCGGCCTAAGCGTGGTGATGCCCTGGGCGCCGTCGCCCGAGAGTCCGCAGACCAGGAGATTTTCGCCTTCCTCGCCCCAGGCAGGCAGGCGCCCCTGGCGATCGACCGCACAGGCCGTGAAGGTACCGGGCAGGTTCAGATTCCCGTCAAAACCGGTCATATCGCGGTATTGGCAGCGGGTGGGGTCGAGGGGATCGGCATCGGCGCGGCCGTTGACCGTCTGGCAGCCGCCATTACCCGAGGCGAATACAAAGACCGAGCCAAGTCCGCCTCGGCCCTGGCGTATGCCCTGAGCGATGGCTGCTGCCACGGGATCGTTCGCGGGGTGCAGCGCGCCGTCGTCATCGGATCCCCAGCTGAGGTTATAGACCTGGTTGACCGAATCCCGGCCGAGCGCGTTGGCGATGCGCTGCAGCGTGAGCTCGGCGCGCGCTCCGGCCTCGATCGCGTTATAGGCGACAACGCTTGCCTGGGGCGCGACGCCAGCGCCGGCGAGGCCGTTGCTGCGAGCAGCCGCGAGGATGCCCGCGACTGCCGTGCCATGCCCCTCTTGTGATGTGCAGGGTAGGGGAGCGGTGGCGCTTCCCAGCCGGTAGTCGAACGAGCCACCTGTGACCGCATTCGGCGATAAATCGCTGTGCAGCATTTCAACCGGTCCGTCGATGACCGCCACGCGAACGCCACGCCCCTGCGCCTTGGCCCAGGCGAGTGTTGCGCCCAGGCCCAGGGTGCCAGCGAGCGGGTCGGCGGGTTGAAGATGCCACTGTGCGGCCAGAAGCGGATCAACGGCCCCGGCTTGCGCCGGGTGGCTTGTGTTCGGATAGAGAAGCGTGCAGCCGGCGATGACCGGCGTGGGGTTGGGCGGGGCAAGTACCGGGGGCGTCGTGCCGCCGCTCCCACCGCCGCCACCGCAGCCCGCGGCGGCGAGGGTGAGGGTGAGAGCGAGGCAGACGAGGCGGCCCCGGCTCGGGCGTTGCGATTGCGGCGGGTCCGCCTCAGGCGTAATGTTGCGGTGCGTCAAACGGATTTTCCGGGAGTCAGCCATGCGCGGTATTCAGTCCCTTCTCGTTGCCAACCGTTCCGAAATCGCTATTCGGGTGATGCGTGCTGCTGCCGAGATGGGAATACGAACGGTGGCCGTGTATTCGCATGAAGACCGGTTTGCGCTGCATCGTTTCAAGGCGGACGAAAGCTATCGGGTGGGCGAAGGACGAAAGCCGCTGCAGGCTTATCTTGACATCGACGACATCATACGGATCGCGCGCGAGGCGAAGGTCGATGCGATCCATCCGGGCTATGGATTTCTGTCCGAAAACCCGGACTTTGCCCGCGCCTGTGCGAAGGCGGGCATCGTGTTTGTGGGGCCCACGCCGGAAGCCATGACCACGCTCGGCAACAAAGTGGCTGCCCGCGAAGCAGCGCAGCATGCGGGGGTGCCTGTGATGCCCGCCACCGGGCCCCTGCCGCAGGATCTCGCCGAGGCGCGGCAGCTTGCCGAATCGATCGGTTATCCGCTGATGCTCACGGCAAGCTGGGGCGGGGGCGGGCGCGGCATGCGAGTGATCGAGTCGGCCGCCGATCTCGATACGCAGCTCGACGTCGCGCGGCGCGAGGCGCGGTCCGCCTTTGGTAACGACGAGGTCTATCTCGAAAAGCTTGTGCGTCACGCGCGCCATGTGGAGGTACAGGTATTTGGCGACCAGCATGGCAACCTGGTGCACCTCTTCGAGCGCGAT
>SYIM01000139.1 GCA_005798775.1 Burkholderiales bacterium | reverse complement strand
GGACGTGGCGGCGCGGGAGGGGGTGGCGCGGGAGGGGGTGGCGCGGGAGGGGGTGGCGCGGGAGGGGGTGGCGCGGGAGGGGGTGGCGCGGGAGGGGGTGGCGCGGGAGGGGGTGGCGCGGGAGGGGGTGGCGGTTCGGCCTCCGCGGCGACGGGCTCCGGCAGGGCGAGCGCCACGATCGTCATCGGCGTGGGCGCGGGCGGGCGGGACGGTTCAAACTTCGCAACGGCAGCGATCAGCACGCCGTGAAGCGCGATGACCGCTAGGGCGATCAGCCAGGACCGAGTGTTCGTGCTAGCGTGCATCGTTCGTGATTATTCCAGAGCCATCGATGCTTCATGCCCCCGGTCGTCTGCTGTCTCGGCTGCCTGTCTTGCTCGCTCTATGTCTGCTTGCCGCGTGCTCGACGCTTCCCGGCTCCGATCATGACCGCGCGATCGTTGATGACATGGCGGGGGCCGATATCGTGCTGCTGGGTGAACTTCACGATAACGCCGCACAGCACCGGCTGCGCCTCCAGTGGCTGCGTGAGCTTGCAGATCGTGCGCCCATCACGATTGTGCTTGAGCACCTGGACGCCGATGCGCAGCCCCGCCTCGACGAGGCCCGGCGCATGCAGGACGCCCGCCTTCCGGTGGGCACGCGCGCCGGTCAGCTGGCCGAGTCGGCTAGCTTTCGTTTTGATGGCTGGGATTGGACGCTGATCGGGCCGGTGATCGAACTCGCGCTCGAGCGAAACTTGCCGATCCGGGCGGCAAATCTGTCATCGCGTGAAGCTTTTGCAATTGCGCGTGGTCAGCCTCATGCGCTCGGATCTGCAGTACCGACGGGATGGACGCCCGAGGTCGAGCAGCGCATGGCGCGCACCATTCGAGATGGGCACTGCGGGTTGCTACCCGAGGCAATGATTCCTGCCATGGTGCGCGCGCAACGCGCCCGCGATGCCCGCATCGCCGAAGTCGTCAATGAGGTGCGCGCGGGCGGCAGACTGCCGGTGCTGCTCGCAGGCAATGGCCATGTCCGGACCGATCTGGGCGTGCCGCTTCATCTCCGGGACATGGCGGGCTCGGCAAGAATCTTCGCGGTCGGTTTGCTTGAGGCGCCCGTCTCACCCGACGAGGGCCGCTTTGACGCTGTCAGGATCACCGAAGCACAAGAACGCCCCGACCCGTGCGAATCGCTCAGGAAGCGCTTTGGCGCCGCGAAGTGACGCTACGCAGAGGCCGCGCGACGCCAGGGCGCTGTGCCCGCTTTCGTGGCGCGCTGCACCCTGGCGGTGCGAGCCTGGCTCGCTATCCTTACTCGCTGCCGAGCACCGCCTGCATGTCATAAACCCCGTTGGCGCGATTGGTGAGGAACCTGCAGGCGCGCAAGGCGCCATGCGCATAGGTCACCCGGCTCGCTGAGCGATGGGTGATTTCGATCCGCTCGCCCGTACCGGCAAACAGCACCGTGTGGTCCCCCACGATGTCGCCGCCACGCACGGTTGCAAAGCCGATCGTGGACGGGTCCCGTTCGCCGGTGACGCCCTCGCGGGCATACACCGCGACCTTGGACAGGTCACGGCCGAGCGCCGAGGCCACCACCTCGCCCATTCGTAGTGCTGTACCCGATGGAGCATCCACCTTGTGCCGATGGTGTGCCTCGATAATCTCGATGTCGTAGCCGGTGTTGAGAATGCGCGCAGCCATTTCGAGGAGTTTCAGCGTGACATTGACGCCCACGCTCATGTTCGGGGCAAACACCACCGGAATGTGGGCGCCGGCCGCCGCAATGCGCGCCTTGCCCGCCGCATCAAAACCCGTTGTACCGATGACGGCGCGGACCCCCCGGGTCTCGCAGTACGCCAGATACGCGAGCGTCCCCTCCGGACGGGTGAAGTCGATCAGGTGCGTGGCGCTGGAAAGCGCTTCATCGGGATTGCTGGTGACGCGTATGCCTGATTGCCTGCCGAGGAAGTCGGCAGCGTCGCGCCCGAGCACAGGGCTACCCACGACATCGAGCGCACCGGCCAGCTCGGCATCGTCAGCCGCCAGCACCGCTTCGATCAGCATGCGACCCATCCGGCCGCCTGCGCCCGCAACGGCAATTTGCATCGTCATTGGAAATCTCCGGTATTGGGAAGGCGCGCGAGGCTCTGGCTATCGCCGAGGCTGGGTCCTCAGGCCCGGCAGCGCAGGGTCGGCGGGGTCTTCGCGCGGGGGCAGGGGGTCAGACTCAATGCGTGTAACCCGGCCGCTACCGAACCGTACCGTGACCTTGCGCTGCTCGAATGACCCGTTTGGATGCTTGAAGCGAAAGACGTAGTCCCAGCGATCGTTATGAAACACATGACTGAGTAGCGGTGAACCCAGCGCGTCACGGACCTGTTCCGGGGACATGCCGACCCTGACCCGCTCGAGCATGGCCTGGGTGACGTAGTTGCCCTGCGGCAGATCGATCCGGTAGGGCTCGAAAAGCCCGGTGCGTGAGGGGTCATTGGAGGTGCAGCCCGCGAGGCCGATCAGCGCCAGGCACACCATGAGGGCCGCCGCAGATGACGGTTGCATGTTCGGACGATGAATGAGGCGCATGGTGGGTGGCCGGGTGTCAGAGTCGGATGGGCTTGGTCGAATGGGCAGAGTCGGGAAGCAGGCGGGGGCTTGGGCCGAAAGGATAGCCCTTTATGATACAAAGAGTGAGGGTTTTTGCCCGTTCAATCGCCAACTCTCCATGAAGCAAGCCCCCGAACTGCGCAGCACCGGTCTCAAGGCCACTGCGCCCCGCATGAAGATTCTGGAAATCTTCCAGCAGGGTCGGCACCGGCACATGAGCGCCGAAGATGTTTTTCGCGAGCTTCTGGAACTCAAGCACGACATCGGGCTGGCCACCGTGTATCGCGTGCTCACCCAGTTCGAACAGGCGGGTATTCTCAAGCGCAGCAATTTCGAGTCGGGTCGCGCGCTATTCGAGCTCAACCAGGGCGAGCATCACGACCACCTGGTATGCCTGCAGTGTGGTCGCGTCGAGGAATTCATCGATACCGATATCGAGAAACGTCAAATGGAAATCGCCCGGGCACGTGGATTCCAGCTTCAGGACCACGCGCTCGCCCTGTACGGGCATTGCACCAAACCCGATTGCAGGCACCGCCCGGTGGCGGGCTGAATTGTCGGGCTGACAAATCGGGCCGCGAAATCGGGCTGCATCGACCCGTGCGCGCCCAACCCGGCACGGAGTTTGCACAAGTGCGTTCATGACAGCTGCCTCCACCCTCGCTCCAATTCCTCCCCCGGCAGGCATTCACGATGAGATGCTCGATCCATCGGGTGGCATTCGCGAGCATTACCAAAGCTATGCCGACTGGCTGGCCGGCTGCACGCCCAACTGGATGGCGGGTAAGCGTGCCGAAGCCGACTTGCTGTTCCGGCGCACCGGTATCACTTTTTCTGTCTACGGTGATGACAGCGGGACCGAGCGCCTGATTCCATCTGACGTGGTCCCGCGCATCATTCCTGCGGAAGAGTGGCGCTTTCTCGAGCGCGGACTGGCCCAGCGCGTCACCGCCATCAACCGCTTTCTGGCCGACATCTATCACGGCCAGGAAATCCTGCGAGCCGGGGTGATTCCCTCGGAACAGATTCTGGTGAATGACCAGTATCAGGTCGCGATGATCGGGGTCAAGGTGCCGCACGACACCTATGCGCACATCGTGGGCGTTGACATCGTCCGGCATTCGGACGGTCGCTATTACGTGCTCGAGGACAATCTGCGGGTGCCCTCGGGGGTGTCGTACATGCTGTCGAACCGCAAGATGATGATGCGGTTGTTTCCCGAGCTGTTCCGAAGGCAGGCGGTGGAGCCGGTCGAGCACTACCCGTCGCTGCTTCTGGGCACGCTTCGCGCGGCAGCGTTGGTCGACGATCCCGTGGTGGTGCTGCTCACGCCAGGCCGCTTCAATAGCGCCTACTTCGAGCACAGTTTT
>SYIM01000138.1 GCA_005798775.1 Burkholderiales bacterium | reverse complement strand
GCACATCGCAATCGAGGGTAATGGTTCGCTCGCCAAGCAGTGTAAGGTCAAAGACCGATCGCAGACTGCGGCCAACCAGGCGCTGAATCTCCTGAGTTCGCCCGCTTTGTTTCCCTCGCGCGGCTTCACGGTCGCTGCGGGTGTGGGTTGAACGCGGCAGCATTCCGTATTCCGCCGTGAGCCAGCCCTGCCCCATCCCTTTGAGAAAGCCAGGGACTTTGGCTTCGATACTGGCTGTGCACAGCACACGGGTATCGCCGCACTCGATCAGCACCGACCCTTCGGCGTGCCGCGTGAACCCGCGCGTGATCCGAACTTCGCGTAGCGCGCTGGCTGCGCGCCCTGATGTCCTGCCCGACATTGAACCCTCCGGTCAAGGGAACCCGATCATTCGATGGGCAGCAACCGCCCCTTCCGCGATCGAATTCCTTACAATCCTGCTGCAACCGAGGTTAACAGAACGGCCGATATCCTTGACTAAGAAGCGGGGCGACCCACGTCCCATCCAGAGTATGACCGGTTTTGCCACAGCCCTTCGCGAAGGCGAGGCGGGGTCGGTCTGTGTCGAGATCCGCAGCGTCAACGCCCGATTTCTCGATCTGTCGTTTCGCGTGCCGGATGACCTTCGGGCCGCAGAAGCCATGCTTCGCGAGCAAATCTCCGCTGCGGTCCAGCGTGGCAAGGTGGAGTGCCGGATCAGCTTTCGCAACGCGACTGGGCGCGGCAGCGGGCAGGTCATCCAAGCCGATGCACTTGAGCGGCTGATCACGCTTAGCGACGAGGTGCGGGCCCGGATCCCCGAGGCCGCCGCACCGACCGTCACCGAAGTTCTGCGCTGGCCAGGCGTGCTCGCTGAAGACGACGCCGCCCTTGCACTCGCGCCGCTCGCCGTCGATGCCGGACGCGAAGCGCTGGACGCGTTTCTCGCTCACCGTGCCCGCGAAGGCGCCCGTCTCGTCGCTGTGATCGCCGAGCGCGCCCAGGCGATCGCCCATATCGTGACGCCGCTTCGCGAGCGGGGCCCGGAACTGCTTGCGGCTCACGAAAAACGCTTATCTGAACGCCTTCAGGCGGCGGTTGACTCGCTAGGCTCGCGCGTGCCGGTCGAGGAAACCATGGCGCGGGTCCGGCAGGAACTTGCGCTCTACGGAATGCGCGCCGACGTGACCGAAGAACTTGACCGGCTGCTGGTCCACCTCGATGAACTGCACGACGCCTGCGGCGGGGCGGGCCCGATCGGAAAACGGCTCGATTTTCTGCTTCAGGAACTCAACCGTGAAGCGAACACCCTGGGTTCGAAAGCCACAGTCGTCGACCTCTCTCGCGCAGCGATCGACCTGAAACTGCTCATCGAACAGATCCGTGAACAAGTGCAAAATCTAGAATGAGTCGCCCCCATAATCCCGGCAGTCTGTTTGTAATTGTCGCGCCCTCGGGCGCCGGTAAAACCTCTCTGGTGCGTGGACTGCTGCAGAACGAGCCCGATGTTCGATTGTCGGTATCGTTCACCACGCGCCTGCCCCGCCCCGGCGAGCGCGACGGAATCGATTACCGCTTCATCAGCATCGAGGAATTCGAGCGGCGCCGTAGCGAGGGGGAATTCCTCGAGTGGGCTCGCGTACATGACAACCTCTACGGCACCTCGCGGGCCTGGATCGAGGCGCAGATGGCCGCGGGCCAGGACATCATCCTGGAGATTGACTGCCAGGGTGCCGAGCAGGTGAAACATCTCTACCCGGATGCGGTCGGCATTTTCGTTGCGCCGCCCTCCATCGGGGAACTGGCGCGCCGATTGCGCGCCCGCGCTCAGGATGAGGAGAGTGTGATCCAGCGCAGGATCGACGCCGCGCAGGCCGAACTCGCTCAGGCCGCGCGATTCGAATATGTTATTATCAATCAAGACTTTGGCGTCGCTCTCGAGCAACTTCGCGCAGTGATTCGCGCTGCTCGGTTGCGGTATTCGCGCCAGCTTGCGCGCAACCCCGTGGTGTTTTCTCAGTTGCGTCTGGCTCGCTGAATCGCCCCACTTTGTTACTTCCGAATGGTCCACCATGGCACGTATTACCGTTGAAGATTGCCTGAAGCAAATCCCGAACCGGTTCGAGCTCACCCTGGCGGCCACTTACCGCGCGCGCATGCTGGCCCAGGGTCATGCGCCCAAGCTTGAATCGCGTGACAAGCCTACGGTCACCGCCCTGCGCGAAATCGCGGCAGGCAAAGTCGGCCAGGAAATGCTGCGCCGGGTTCCCACCTAAGCCTGAGTGCGTCGCTCCCCATGGCCGAGCGACTCACCAGCGTTGTCACGGGATCCAGGCCTCCCCTGCCCGATTCATTTCCTGTCAGTCGCCTGCCCTCTGGCGGAGGATTTACTGCTCCGGCCGACGAGCGCAAGGTCGTTTCACTTGCCACGCTTATGTTGCGGGCGGGCGAATACCTCGGCGAAGACGACCTGCGCCGTATTCGGGAAGCCTATCGCTTTGGCGATCAGGCGCATCTTGGTCAGTTCCGCTCAAGCGGCGAGCCCTACATCTCGCATCCGATCGCGGTAGCAGAAATCCTGTCTGGCTGGCGGCTCGATGCCGATTCGCTCATGGCGGCCCTCCTCCATGACGTGATCGAAGACACCACAGTTGCCAAGCAGATCCTGGCCGAACGGTTCGGCTCAGCGGTCGCCGACATCGTGGATGGCGTGTCCAAACTCGACCGAGTCGAATTCGCCTCCAAGGAGCACCAGCAGGCGGAGAGCTTTCGAAAGATGCTCCTTGCCATGGCCCGCGACGTGCGGGTCATTCTGATCAAGCTCGCTGACCGCCTGCACAACATGCAGACCCTTGAGGCACTGCCCGCGCTGCGACAGCAGCGCATTGCGCGGGAAACCCTGGATATCTACGCACCCATCGCGCATCGACTGGGGCTCAACAGCCTATACCGCGACCTGCAGGACCTCGCTTTTCGGTCGATCCATCCGTTTCGTTACCGTACGCTGAAGAAAGCCGTTCAGGCTGCGCGCGGCAACCGCCGCGAAGTTCTCGGGCGCATCCTCGAAACTGCAAACAAGGCACTGCCCGAGGCGGGTGTACCAGGCGCCCAGGTGCAGGGACGCGAGAAATCCGTTTACGCCATTCACACCAAGATGCGCGAGAAGCACTTGTCGTTTGCACAGGTGCTCGACATTTACGGCATGCGGGTCATCGTCGAAACGGTGCCGCAGTGCTACCTGGCGCTTGGGGCGCTCCACACCACCTTCAAGCCAGTCCCAGGACGTTTCAAAGACTACATCGCCATTCCAAAGATCAACGGCTATCAGTCGCTGCACACCACGCTGGTTGGACCGTTCGGCACGCCGGTCGAGTTTCAAATCCGCACGCACGAAATGCAGCGCGTTGCGCAGGCGGGGGTTGCCGCGCACTGGCTTTACAAGGCGCATCACGTCAGCTTCTCCGAGCTTCACACGCGCACCCACCAGTGGCTGCAATCCCTGCTCGATATCCAGAGTCAAACCGGGGATTCGCTGGAATTCATCGAGCATGTCAAGGTCGACCTTTTCCCCGATGCGGTGTATGTGTTCACGCCCAGGGGCGAGATTCGCGCCATGCCACGCGGGGCTACCGTGCTTGACTATGCCTATTCCATTCACACCGATATCGGCGATCGCGCGGTGGGCTGCCGTGTCAACGAAGAGTTGGTGCAGTTGCGAACCGAACTGGTGAACGGCGACGTCGTGGAGGTGCTTACCGATTCCACCTCGCGCCCCGATCCGAGCTGGCTCGCGTTCGTGCGCACGGGCAAGGCGCGCGCCAGCATCCGGCACAGTCTGCGTACGCTTAGTTATCGGGAATCCGCAGCGCTGGGACGGCGGCTCCTTGAGCAATCCCTCGCAGCGCTTCGAATCGCGCTGGGTTCGCTCGAAACCACGGTACTCGACCGCGCAATTCGCGACTCTGGCGTTCGCACCATAGAAGAGTTGTACGCAGACATTGGTCTCGGGAAACGGCTGGCACCGATTGTGGCGCGCAGCATTGCGCTGCAAACAGCGTCCACTCCTGCGGCGCTCATGCTGCCTCGCCCAGCGCCCATGGTGGTCACCGGTAACGAGGGCAGCGTAGTCAGCTATTCCGCCTGCTGCTTCCCGCTACCCGGGGACTCCGTCGTCGGTCATCTTCGCGGCGGACATGGGCTAGTACTGCATCGGGCCGACTGCAGCACGGCGCTGCGCCAGCGCGATCGTGATGCCGAGCGCTGGGTCGACGTTGATTGGTCCGAGCAGGTCAGCGGCACTTTCCGCTCCGAACTGGAGGTCAGCGTTCGCAATGACCGGGGCGTCTTGGGCAGAGTTGCCGCCGAAATCGCCGCTAGCGAGGCCAACATCGCACATGTCTCCATGGACGAAAGCGCAGAGCGCGTTGCTTCGCTTCGCTTCATTCTGATGGTGCGCGACCGGGTCCATCTGGCGCGAGTGCTTCGTAACCTGCGGCGTTTGGCAGAAGTCTCGCGAATCAGCCGACACCACTAGGCGGCGGTTGCCACCGTCCTGCGGCTAGCGGTAGAGGACCTCCATCACTTCGAGTTCGTCCACCCCGCCAGGCACCTTGAGACTCACGAGGTCGCCTTCGTTAGCCTTCAGAAGCGCCCGCCCCACTGGCGAGATCCAGCTGATTCGACCAGTGGCCGGCTCCACCTCATCCACGCCAACGATGGTCACAGTTTCTTCGCGTTCGCCATTTCTCAGAAATCGAACTGTGGCACCGAAAAATGCCTGAGTGGTGCCTCGCCGAAGCTCCGGATCCACCACTTCGGCCAACTCCAGCCGCTTGGTAAGGAAACGAATTCGGCGGTCGATTTCGCGCAGCCTTTTCTTGCCGTAAAGGTAATCACCGTTTTCCGACCGGTCGCCGTTCGACGCGGCCCAGGAAACCACCCTTACGACCTCGGGCCGCTCCTCGTCCAGGAGATGTAGCAGTTCGTGACGCAACCGTTGATGCCCGGCCGGCGTGATGTAGTTTTTAGAGCCTGCCGGGATGGCCTCGAAGCCGGGCGGGTCAGCGTCGTCACCGGCTACCTCGGCATCATCGCGAACAAAAGCTTTGCTCAACGTCGAACCACCCTTCAGGTGCCAGCCACCGACATGGCATCGATCAACACCGAGCCAGAGCGTTTGGTGCCTCGCGTAAGTTCATCGGATCCAACCGCCGCGATACCCGCAAACATCCCGCGCAAACTGCCGGCAATGGTGATCTCTTCAACCGGGTAGGCGATTTCCCCGCCTTCGACCCAGTAGCCGCCCGCACCGCGCGAATAATCGCCCGTCACATAGTTGACCCCGTGCCCCATAAGATCAGTTACAAACAGGCCGGTGCCAAGTTTGGCAAGCATCGCCTCGAGCGAATCACTGCGACGCGTCTGGCGACTGGTGAGCCGCAGGTTATGTGAACCGCCCGCGTTGCCGGTAGTCTTCATGCCCAGCTTGCGTGCTGAATAGGTTGACAGGAAATAGCCCTTGAGAACGCCTGACTCGACCACGGCGCGGCGATGGGTGGCACAGCCCTCGCCGTCAAAAGGAGCACTGCCGGGCTCGCCGCGCTGGTGGGGGTCTTCAAAGACATTGACATGCGGCGCAAAAAGCGTTGAACCCAGTGCATCGACCAGAAAGCTCGACTTGCGGTACAACGCCCCCCCGCTGGCCGCCTGCGCCAGATGACCCAGGAGCCCGCAGGCAAGCGGCGCTTCAAACAGCACTGGTACCTTGCGCGTGGAGAGTCTGCGCGCACCCAGCCTTGCAAGCGCGCGCTCGGCGGCGTAGCGCCCAAGTGCGGCGGGGTCGGCAAGCTTGAGCCGATTGCAATGGGACGAATACCAGTCGTCGCGTTGCATTTTGCGGCCTGAGCCAGCAATAGGGGCGCACGCAATCGAATGTCGGCTAAAGGGGTATCCGCCAGAAAACCCGAGCGAATTGGCCGAAACGAACTGGCCGTGACTCACTGACACCGACGCGCCTTCGGAGTTGCGAATCAGGCGACTGGTATCGAACGCCGCCGCCTCCGCCTCGCAGGCGAGCCGCACCGCCTCAGCGACCGGGATGCCCCAGGGATGGAAGAGATCCAATTCCGGATAGCGAAGCGCGAGGGTGTCAGGATCGGGCAAGCCGGCACAATCATCTTCGGCAGTAAAGCGCGCGATCTGCCAGGCTGCGTCAACGGTTTCATCAAGCGAGCGGGCACTGAAATCCGAAGAGCTCGCATGCCCGCGGCGTTTGCCGACAAACACCGTGATACCGATCCCCTTGTCACGGTGCTGTTCGATCGTTTCCACCCGGCCGCGCCGGACATTGACCGAAAAGCCCGTGTTTTCAGATACGTCCACCGCAGCGTCGCTAGCGCCTAATTCACGCGCGCGACGCAGCATTGTGTCTGCCATCTCGCGAAGCCGCTGCTGATCGTGATCGAACATCATGGTCCCTTCTAGAGAGCGCTGTATCATAGCAACTGCCCCGGTCAGACTCAGCGCATAGCCGCGCCCACCTCATGCGACGCTCTTCCGCGACTGGCGAGACCCCCGTCTCCGACTCGCTTTCCGATCCGCCCAGCAAATCGCAGCGCAAGCGCGACAGCCATGCGCTGCAAGTGCTTGGCGAGCGATTGGTTGAACTGTCCGACGAGCGTCTTTTACGGCTGCCAGTCACCGAACGCATGATCGACGCTGTTCGGCTCGCCCGCGACATTCGGGCGCGCGAAGGGCGTCGCCGGCAAATGCAGTTCATCGGCCGGCTGATGCGCGAGGCAGACTCCGATTCAATCCACCAAGCCTTGGAAGGCGATCGCCAGCAGCACCGCGTAGAAACTGCGCGCATGCATGCGGCCGAACAGTGGCGTGAGCGACTGCTGGACGACCCAGCGGCCGTCAATATCTGGCTCGAGCGTTACCCGGACACCCGCGCCGCGCTTGCGCCCCTGCTGGATAAGGCTCGGGCCGAAGTGGCCACCGGCCAGCGTGGCCGCCGGTATCGCGAGTTGTTTCGGCTGGTGCGCACCACGCTCGAGGCTCCCCATCAATCCAACACTTCAGCTCCATCGTGACTGCCCCCATTCGAATCGGACTGGTTTCCATCAGCGATCGGGCCTCGGCTGGCGTTTATCAGGACCAGGGCATTCCCTCGCTTGAGCAGTGGCTCGGACAGGCCCTGACCTCGCCCTGGGAACCCGTGGTCCGACTGATCCCCGACGAACAACCGGTCATCGAGCAAACATTGATCGAACTGATCCACCAGCAGGGCTGCGGTCTGGTCCTCACCACGGGCGGCACCGGACCGGCGGCGCGCGACGTCACGCCCGAGGCTACGCTCGCGATCGCCGACCGGGAGATGCCTGGGTTTGGCGAACAGATGCGTCAGATCAGCCTCAATTTCGTTCCCACCGCCATCTTGTCGCGCCAGGTCGCCGTCATCCGCGGCCAGGCGCTGATCATCAATTTACCGGGCCAACCCAAGTCGATCCGCGAAACGCTGGAAGGGCTTCGTCAATCTGATGGCACGCAGAAAGTACACGGTATTTTCGCGGCTGTTCCTTACTGCCTAGACCTGATTGGCGCCGGCCGCATCGAAACCAACGAAGCAGTGTGCAAGGCCTTCCGCCCAAAGAACTCAGCCGCCAAACCCGCTGGCGGATGAGCTCCTGTTGCCGGGTGCTTCGGCGCATCGCCCATGCGCCCGTGCGGTCAGCCCATGCGCCCGTGCGGTCAGCCCATGCGCCCGTGCGGTCAGCCCATGCGCCCGTGCGGTCAGTCCATGCGCCCGTCCGGTCAGCCCATGCGCCGGCGTGCGTCCACCACGCCAGCGACGCGCTTCAGGGCAACCAGCGTCCGCCCGAGTTGCGCCGCGTCAGACGCCTCGATCGTGAACCGCATCAGCGCCTGCTGCTGACGGCTGAGCGTGTTGACCGCCGTCACATTCAGCCTGTCCCGAGCAAATACATCGGACACATCACGCAACAACCCCTGCCGGTCATTCGCGCGCAACTCGATCTCCACCGAAAAACGGCGCTGATCAGACCCGGCACCCGCTTTGAGCGCACGCGGATCCCAGCCGGTGTCGATCACACGCTCCGGTGCCTCGCGGGCCAGCCGGGAAAATATCGGACAACTGGTTCGATGGACCGAAACGCCGCGCCCCTTTGTCACAAAACCTGAGACCAGATCGGGCGGCAGCGGACGACAGCATCGGGCCAGCTGGTTCATGAGCGAGTCCATACCCACCACCAAGACTGACCCGGCACGCTGCGGGCGTGCGCTCACCCCCGGGCGAGTCAGCCTTTGCAAAAGCTCGGGTTCGCTTTCCGGAACGGCCCCGTCGCCCTCGCCCCGAATTGCATCTTCGATCTGACGCAGGCCGATTTCATCACGCGCGACCGCCACGAACATCGCCATCGGGTCAGGCTCTCCCAGCCTGCGCGCCAATTCCTCGAAAGACAGGGCGGTGCTGCCCTCTCGCTGTAAAACCCGCTCAATACGTTCGCGTCCACCCGCAGCGTCGCGCGCCAGCTCGAGCGCATTGAACCACTGCCGCACCTTGCTGCGCGCGCGCGGGCTAGCCACATAACCGAGCGCGGGATTCAACCAGTCGCGGGACGGCCCCTCTGCACCGCCCTCCTTGGCTGCAACAATCTCAACCGTCTGACCGCTCTGGAGCGGCCGGTTAAGCGGCACCAACTGACCATTGACCCTCGCGCCGCGGCAGCGATGACCGAGACCGGTATGTACGTGATAAGCGAAATCGACTGCAGTAGACCCCGCAGGAAGCTCAATCACCCGCCCCTGTGGCGTGAGCGCATAAATAAACGCAAGCTCGGGCTGAGCCGCTTCCACACCCGCGCCACCGAGCGCCTGACCCACCTCGCGCTGCCAGGCAAGCAGTTGCCGAACCCAGTCGATGCTCCGCTCGGCAGCAACCAACGGTGATATCGACCTGGAACGCCCCGCCTCCTTGTAGCGCCAGTGCGAGGCCACGCCGTACTCGGCGAACCGGTGCATTTCCGACGTACGGATCTGAACTTCCAGAGGCAACCCGTCCTCGGCCGCCACCACAGTATGGAGCGACTGGTATCCATTAGGCTTAGGCCGCACAATGTAATCGTCATACTCGGCGGCCATCGGCGTCCAGACACTGTGTACCTGATCGAGCACTTGATAACAGTGGGCTACGCTCTCGACGATTACCCGCAGACCACGCAGATCCTGAATCGTATCGAGATCACGCCGCTTGCTCTGTATCTTGAGATGAATGCTGTACAGATGCTTCGGCCGGCCACTGACCTGCGCGTTGACACCTTGCGCGGAGAGCGCGATCGACAAGCGAACCACCGCGGCTTTCACGAAGTCCTCGCGGACCGTCCGCTTTTCCTCAAGCTGTGCGGCGAGTACCCGGTAAGTCTCGGGCTCGAGAAAGCGAAAGGCGAGGTCTTCCATCTCCCACTTGATCTGCCAGAGCCCGAGGCGATTCGCCAGTGGAGCCAGCACGTCCAGGGTTTCGCGACTCACCGCCCGGTCTGGGGTCTGACCGCTGCGCGCGCAAATCCGCAGCGTCTGGAGACGCGAGGCAAGCGACAGCAGCACGACACGGATATCGTCGGCCATCGCGAGCATCATTCGGCGGAGCATTTCATGCTGCGCCTGCGCCGCACTCGCCAAACCGCCACCCGCACTTAACCTTACCAGCTGCCGAACACGCTCAACCAGATGCGCAAGCACTGGGTCGAAGTCACGCGCAATCGCCGATACAGGCCAAAGTTCCGCCGGGCGGACCAGCCAGGCGGCAGCCTGCGCCGTTTCGTCAACGCCGAGATCGGCGAGGATGGCCTCTACACCCTCGGCATGCGCGATCACCGACAGGCCGCCACTCAGGGTGTCGGATTGACCCAGGGTGCACGCGAGCGCTCGCGCCCGAGACAGTAGGCTCGCGTGCGCGGCCGGATCGGTGGCAACGTCAACGGCCTTCGGCGAGCCTGGCTCGGGACGGATTGTCATGGCGGAAATAGAATGCCACGGTCAGGCGTCAAGGTGGGCACGCCGGTCTGGCATTAGACTTTCGGCCCATGTTCAGACATTGGTTTTCTCGCCCCGAAAAGAAACCGGTCGTCACCCGTTCGGTATGGGAGGCGTGCGCCGCACAGATGCCTTTCCTGGACGCGTTTTCGCCTGAAGCGCGCGATCGCCTGTTCGATCTCGCCGACAGTTTCGCTGCCCGAAAGCATTTCACTGGCACACATGGGTTCGCCATCACCGATGCCGTTCGCGCGGCAATCGCGCTACAGGCATGTCTGCCGATTCTGCGGATGGGCCTTGGACCCTACGATGATTTTGTCGAGGTGATCGTCTATCCCGACCGCTTCATCACGCCGCGTTCGCATGTAGACGACAGCGGCGTGGTTCATGAGTCCATCGAAGAGTTATCGGGCGAGACCATGCCCGGCGGGCCCGTGGTGCTGGCATGGCCCGATGTAGACCCCGCAATGGGCGCGCCTGGGCTCTCGGTGGTCATCCATGAGTTTGTTCATAAGCTGGACATGCTGGATGGCGAGGCGGACGGCATTCCTCCGCTTCCTGCCGCCGCACGCGCACTCTGGGCCCAGCAAATGCAGGCCGCATACGAGCAGTTCTGCGAGATGCTCGAGGAGGTCGAAGCCACCATTCCAACTGACATCGACCCGGAGTCTGAGGCTGCCGATGACTTCTACGCGCGCCTGCCGCTTGACGCCTATGCGGCCACCGATCTTGCCGAATTCTTTGCCGTAGCGTCCGAGGCGTTTTTCACCATGCCCGAAGCCATTGCCCACGCTTTCCCTGATCTGTACGCCATGTTCGAGGACTACTTTGGCTGGGAAGCGAACCTCGCCCACCATGACCCACTGAGTCCCAGGCAAGGCTGATCCGCCGGACGAACGGGGGATACGCCGGGATGGCTTGACCATCAGGATGCTGAGAAGCCGCACGCGCCCGGCACCCAGATTTCACGTTCACCGCCAAGTTGCAAAAAGCCTGGCTGACGCTCGGCTCCGGTAGCCTGAGAAGACGACGATTCTGGCGCAATCATCGAAAAGACGGGCCCTCCGGGCAAATGACCGACAGCGTCCAGTGGCCGCTGCGGTGGATTTTGCCAATCACTGTCGGAGGTGTTGGGTATTGACAGGCCCCTGCCCCCGGACCGCTTCACGCCGGCACCAACAGGTGTACGGGTCGAGACACGCGCCGCCGATTGCATTCTTGCTTCGCCCACCACCTTCACAGGCAGACGTGGAAGGACGTGGCCGCTATGATCGAGACCGCTGAACTGGGCACAGGCAGGGGCTGGGTCGCTACGTAAGCCCCGACTTGGCTCTGCCCCCAGCAAGCCGGTGGGAGTCGACACAGCCGCCCCCGGGCCGTCGAGCCTGAGCGCGCCCAGATGTGGCGGCTCGCGAGCTTCGCAGCCGCCCAGCATGCGTGCCGCCCAACTGATGAACCGCCCAGCGAGCGGGACATGAAGCGGCACCCCAACCGAGAGCTCCAACCTGAGGATCCCGGCCTCGCGAAAGGTTTGCCCCGAGGCTGGACCAACTGGCTCCGCTGTCGGTGATCCCGAGCCGGACGCAGCGAGCGACTCTGCCCCGGGTGCAGTGAGCGGACCCGGGCGAGGCACAGCGAGCGATACTGAGCTGGACGCCACGGGGGCGTGCTCGATGTCGCTACCAACGCGCTCCCTGACGGATAGCGGTGCGCCATAGCGCGAGCGGAACGACGGATTATCAAGGGGGATTTCGAGCGCGGCGTCCGCCAGCCCTGCTCGAACCCCCGCTGCAACCTGGGTCCCCCAATCGGAAAAGCTTTCCCGCGTGGGCGACAACTGCCGCCAGGTGAGCCATCCCTCGTGCGCTGCAACACGAAACCGGATCGCAGAAGCTCGCAGTGCGGACGCTGGCCCAGCCAGTTCAGTGATGCTCACCCAGAGCGGCGTGAGGCCGGAAATGATGCCCTGCTCAATCGCTTCGGGCGCCGCATGACCGAGCGCTCCGGAGCGTGCCGCCTCCCTCGCGGCAAAGTCGACAATGGCGCGTGATTGCATGACCAATGCCCACTGCCAGATGAGAAGTCCGAGAAGCAGCATGACCGGTACCGCCACCAGGAATTCAACCGCACCGGCTCCGCATTGCGGCGCGTGCAATCGACCTGGGTCGGCGCTACGGCTCAGGCTCGCGCCCCGATCCGGCAACCGGCGGAGGTAACCTGTCCCGAGCGCGAGTGATGCAATGCTCATCGTCCGGTCAGACCCCGGATGACCTCAATGCCAGCGGGGCCTGCCGAGGCTCCGGGGCTCGGGAGCTTTACAGCCGAGGAGTCAACCCGTAGCGCTGGTTCGGCTGCACGCGCACCGCTTGGCGACCAGGTCGATACCGCCGGGACGGGTACATCAGTTTTTGGCAGCCTATCAGTCCCTCCTGCTGACGGTTGTCTGGATAGCGTCGAGGATCTTGGTGGCGAGCCCTCGCCGTCTGCCCTGATCACCGCGCGCAGCGCAGCCTCGATTCGCCCGCGATGCGCAGCAGCCCCCGGGTTGCCGTCAGCCGGGCCCAGCGCATCAAGCGCCTGTCTGGCCTGTTCGATGCCAAGGATCGCCAGGTTCGCACTGGCTTTGGCCAGTACGTCGGTCGATTCCGAATCTGGCGAGCGTGCCCGCGAGAGCCTGTCGGCGGCAAGGTCTGAGGCTCGCCGATAAGCGACCGCCGCCTCGCTACGTCGATCTAGCCGGTGAAGAGCGTTGCCCTGCCGGAGCCACCCGCGGGCATGTTGCGGTTGATCCGCCAGCAGCGGCTCGAGAAGTTGAATGGCTTCCTCGTAGCGCGCCTCGGAATACGCATGCTCGGACGCACCGAGCGCACGTTCGATCGCCTCCGGGGTGGTAACGCGCGGGCCCCGACCACCACCGGGCGATTCGCCTGTCGGCCCAGGGGCCACCCCGCCAGGGCGGGGCGCCGGACAGTGCGCGCCAGCCGGTACACCCGCGGTCAGCGAGCCGGCAATTTCCATCACGGCCCGGCTCGCCGCGCTCATCGTAGACCCGGTCGCCTCGGCAAACTGCTCTCGCACCGACATTGCTGCCGGTCCGAACATCGCCTGGCAGGCGCGCAGACGGGCCTCCGGCGTGCCCCGCCATTCGCCATCGGGATCGATCGAGGCACAGCCCCCGAGCACAATCAGCGAGATTGCCAACCCGGCCCGCAGGGCGCCAACAAGGCGTGATTGGTTCACGATGAGATCTCCCTTTCGGTGAATGCGATGTAAAGCGTTTCCGGGCTGGAGGTCACCGTGGCGCCCGGTCGGAGCTGAAGCTGTATGGCGACGCCTTCGGCGAGCTCGAGGACCTGCGCTGCGTCCGGACAGCAAAGGATCCGGCCAGGCCGCACACAGCAGTGGACATCGGTCACAACGCCACGAGCCGACAGAAAGACAACATCAATTGACATCCGCATACCGATGGTGTGGATCGCCGTACAGCGATCGATGAGAAACGCCTCGTCATGCCCCATGCGACGGCGTCTAAGCAAGCCGATGAGACGCCCCAGAAATCCGTGGGCCCGCCGCAGGTGAAGACGCACAGGCCGAAAATCAGCTTTCATTACCATCTGGCCACCTCACTGAACATTCGGCTGATGACGGGGTACAACACCACTGCCAGCGTTCCAGGAAAAATGAATACCACCAGCGGAAACAGCACGCGGACTGGCGCCTGCGCCGCGCGGTGTTCGGCCCGCGTAAAGCGGTCATTGCGCTGCTGCTCGGCTTGGGCGCGCAGCGTCTGAACAATGGTGCCTCCGTCGCGCTGAGCGGCTGACACCGCGAGCGTGAACTGGGTGACAGCGGCGAGGTCGAGCCGCGCCGCCAACGTGCGGAGTGCCTCGTCTCGGGGCATTCCGGCCTTCACATCGCGCAT
>SYIM01000137.1 GCA_005798775.1 Burkholderiales bacterium | reverse complement strand
ACCTTCGGCGCCACCGACGCACCGGTCAAGGGCGAAGACCTTGACCGCGACGGCATGGTTCAGTTCCCAGCGATCATTGGCGGTACCGTTCCGGTGTTTAATCTGGAAGGAATCGCGAGCGGCGACTTCCGCATCACCGGGCCCCTACTTGCCGAAATTTTCATGGGGACCATCTCCAAGTGGAACGACCCCAAGCTCGTGGCACTGAACAGCGGGCTGAAGCTCCCCGACATGGCAATCACCGTGGTGCATCGCGCCGACGGCTCGGGCACCACGTTCAATTTCACCGACTACCTGAACGAAATCAGCCCCGCATGGGCCTCGAAGGTTGGCAAGGGTGCGGCGGTCAAGTGGCCTGCCGCCTCCTCGGTCGGCGGCAAGGGTAACGAGGGCGTCGCTGCCAATGTCCGGCGTGTCAAGGGCGGCGTCGGTTACGTCGAATATGCCTACGCGAAAAAGAACAACATGCCGGTGATGGCGATGCAGAACCGGGGCAGGCAATACGTGAAGGCCGACGATACGACCTTCGCCGCGGCCGCCGCGGGTGCCGACTGGTTCTCGGTGCCGGGCATGGGTGTGTCGATCGTCAACCAGCCCGGTGCGACCGCCTGGCCGATCGCGACCGCCTCGTTCATCCTGATGTATAAAGCGCCCGTCGACAAAAAGGCCTCCGCCGAGGTCCTTAAGTTCTTTGACTGGTCCTTCAAGAACGGCAAGCAGATGGCAGCCGATCTGGATTACGTGCCCTTGCCCGATTCACTGGTTGAACAGATCCGTACCCGGGTGTGGTCCCAGATCAAGTAAACGCGACGGCAGGGGGACGGTCGGGTAATCTCCGCTCCGTTCCCCCAACCCAAACCGGACCTTATCGTGGCCTCAGCAGCCCCAGCAGGCGTTGAATCGGATCGGCTTTATGCCATTGCCCGCAGGCAACGGCTGGAAGATTTTGTTTTTCACAAGCTCACGCTGATCTTTGCACTGGCCGTGCTTGCCGCGCTGGTCGGGATCATTGCGGCGCTCGCCTGGAGCGCTGCGCCGACATTCCAGAAGTTTGGCCTTGAATTCATCTGGCGGGTCGAATGGGACATCATCAACGAAGAGTTTGGCGCTGCCATCGCGATCGTCGGAACGCTGCTGAGCGCAGGGATCGCGCTACTGATCGCGGTACCGCTTGCCTTTGGCATTGCACTCTTTCTGACCGAGACCTGTCCGGTTATGCTGCGCCGGCCGCTGGGCACCGCTGTCGAGCTGCTTGCCGCAGTGCCTTCGATCATTTACGGCATGTTCGGGCTCTTTATTTTCGCGCCGCTCTTTGCTGAATACGGTCAGCCGGCGCTGCAGTCCACCATTGGTCAGATGCCGCTGATCGGGCCCTTTTTTGGCGGCGCAATGAACGGGATTGGCATTTTGGCCGCCGGCGTCATCCTGTCATTCATGATTTTGCCGTTCATCGCCGCGGTGATGCGCGACGTGTTTGAAATCGTGCCCCCGATCCTGCGGGAATCCGCCTATGGGCTGGGTTGCACGACCTGGGAAGTCGTTCGCAGAATCGTGCTGCCCTACACCCAGAAGGGCGTGGTGGGCGGCGTCATGCTCGGACTGGGGCGAGCGCTTGGCGAAACCATGGCTGTTACCTTTGTGATCGGCAACTCGAATCGTCTCGCCGCATCGCTGTTTGCGCCGGGAACATCAATCGCCTCCACGCTAGCCAACGAGTTTGGCGAGGCCGACGATTTTCATATCTCGGCGCTGTTTGCACTTGGTTTGCTGCTGTTCCTCATCACCGTCGTCGTGCTGACTCTGGCAAAGATTCTGATCAACCGATCGGAACGCGCCAAGGGCATCTGACTATCTCTGGCTCTCATCACCACACCTCATGGATCCCGCCCTTTACCGCCGTCGCAAGCTCATTAACCAGATTGGCATCGGCGCCTCAATGCTGGCGATGACGCTTGGGCTGGTTGCGCTTCTCTGGATTCTCGCAGCGCTGTTTGGCAAGGGAATAGGCGGGCTTGACCTCAATGTCTTCACCCAGTCCACGCCCGCGCCCGGCTCAGAGGGCGGCGGACTCGCGAATGCCATCGTAGGCAGCCTGATGATGATCGTATTCACGACGCTGGTGGCCACCCCGCTTGGAATCCTTGCCGGCGTCTACCTCGCCGAGTACGGACAGTCCGGCTGGTTTGGCGAAACCACCCGATTCGTGACTGATGTGATGCTGTCAGCGCCTTCGATCGTCATTGGTCTCTTCGTATACGCGATCGCAGTCGACACCGTAGATCATTTTTCCGGCTGGGCGGGGTCACTCGCCCTGTCTCTGATCGCGGTACCGGTGATTCTGCGCACCACCGAGAACATGCTTCGGCTGGTTCCAGGCGGCCTGCGCGAGGCGGCGTTTGCGCTCGGCGCGCCGCGCTGGCGGGTCGCGACCATGGTGACACTGAGAGCTGCCCGCTCGGGCGTGGTCACCGGGGTCCTGCTAGCACTGGCCCGTATCAGCGGTGAGACTGCGCCGCTTCTCTTCACCGCGCTCAACAATCAGTTCTTCTCCACCGATATGTCAAAGCCCATGGCAAACCTGCCGGTGGTGATCTTTCAGTTCGCGATGAGCCCCTATGACAACTGGATCCGCCTTGCCTGGACTGGTGCGCTACTGATCACCGTCGCAGTCCTGGTACTCAATATCGTGGCCCGGGTCTTCTTCCGAGACAAGGTACAGTCGTGACGATATCTGTCGCCAAGCAGGCCGCCGGGCTGTCCCAAGCCAGCCTGGTCAACGCCATCGAAGCCCGTAATCTCAATTTCTTCTACGGGAAATTTCAGGGGCTACGCAACATCAACCTCGATGTCGCAGAGCACAAGGTCACAGCGTTCATCGGACCCTCGGGATGCGGCAAGTCGACGCTGCTTCGTACGCTCAACCGGATGTACAGCCTCTACCCAGGTCAGCGAGCGGAAGGCTCGATCATGTTCGAGGGCCGGAACATTCTCGACTCAGGCCAGGATCTGAACCTGCTGCGCGCTCGGATCGGCATGGT
>SYIM01000136.1 GCA_005798775.1 Burkholderiales bacterium | reverse complement strand
GGATAGAGCGAGTAGTTCTGAAACACCATCGCCACCCGGCGCTCCGCGGGGGGAAGCTGATCAGCCCGCTCGTCGCCAATCCAGATCTCGCCGGAATCCAGGCGCTCGAGCCCGGCGATGAGTCGCAGCAGCGTGGACTTGCCGCAACCCGAAGCGCCCACCAGCACCATGAATTCGCCGTGCGCGATATCGAGATCAATACCGCGGACGATCGGTTCGGCGCCGAAAGACTTCCGAACCTGAACCATGCGCACTGAACTCACGATACCCTCTGCGCGCGCAGCGCCTTCCACTGACGCAGGAGCTCGCCCACCCAATGTGCGCTTCGCTTGGGCGTGCGCTCAAGCGAAGCGTAGTCGACATACACGATGCCGAAACGCTTGCGATAACCCGACGCCCACTCGAAGTTATCCATCAGGCTCCAGACAAAGTAGCCTGCAATATTCACACCCTGACGGGCGGCCTGGTCAACCGCTGCGAGATGTGTCGCCAGATACTCGACCCGGGGGTGATCGTCCACCGCACCGCCGACCAGCTGATCGGCAAACGCGGCCCCGTTTTCGGTGACCAGGAGGCGCGGATGATTCCAGTCACGATCCAGGCGCACCAGTAATTCGGTGAGACCGTCCGGATAAATCTCCCACCCCATATCCGTGACCGCGGCGCCCGTCTTCTCGGCTGACCAGGGCTCGCCTGTGCTCGCGAAACTGCGCGTGTAGTAGTTGACCCCCACGAAGTCGACCGACTGGGAAATGAGCGCGTGATCCCCGGGAAGCTGCTGCGGCGCATCAGCGCCCAGGTGTGCGAGTACGTCCGCGGGGTAGTGTCCGTGGTGAATCGCATCCATGTACCAGCGATTGATCAGGCCATCATCGATCACAGCCTTGGCCCGATCCGCATCACTGTCAGTGAGCGGATGGATGGGAGACATGTTCAGAACGATACCCGCCTCGGCCCGGCTGCTTGCACGGATCGCCTGCAACGCAAGACCGTGCCCCACCAGCAGGTGGTGACTTGCCTGCATCGCAATGGCACGCGAGCGCAGCCCCGGCGCGAAGATTCCCTGCTCGTGGCCCAGGATCGCCACCACCCAGGGCTCGTTCAACGTGGCAAACGAGACAACGCGATCCCCCAGATGACGCGCCACCCGGTCCGCATAATCGCCAAACCGCAAAGCTGTCTCGCGCCCCGCCCATCCACCGTGTCGCAACTGCAGCGCCTGAGGCAAATCCCAGTGATAAAGCGTCGCATAGGGGCGAATGTCACGAGCAAGCAGCCCGTCAACCAGCCGGTCATAGAAACCGAGTCCCCCACTTGATGGCGCGCCGCTACCCTCGGGCTGGATACGCGGCCAGGCAATTGAGAAGCGATAGGCTTCGACCCCGAGCGAGGCGATGAGATCGAGATCGGACTCGAGGCGGTCAACGTGATCACAGGCAGTGAGGCCATCAGAACCATCAGCGATCGCGCCAGGACGCCGGCAGAAGGCATCCCAGATTGATTCCCCGCGACGGTCGGCCGCCCCCTCGATCTGGAATGCGCTGGTTGCAACCCCCCAGACAAAGTTGCCTGGCAGATGTCCGAGGTCCGGAATAATCAGCTGATCACGATCCACATTGACTCCTGTTTCCCGATGGCCCGCGCCTCTGCGCTTAACCACGCACCGCACCTGCCGTAAGACCGGCAACCAGCTGCCGCGAAAACAATGCGAACAGCACCAGTAGCGGCAGCACCGCGATCGATGCGCCCGCCATCAGCACACCCCAATCGGTATCGACCGGGCTTTGTATTGCACGAAGCGCAAGCGGCAGCGTGTAGCGATCAGGCGATCGAAGCACCACCAGCGCTCCCATGAAGTTGTTCCAGGACGCAACGAAACTCACCAGCCCCAGCGTGCCCAGCGCGGGGCCCAGCAGCGGCAGTACGATCGAAAAGAAAATTCGCCATTCGCTGCAGCCATCCAGACGGGCCGCCTCGACCAGCTGCATGGGCACGCTCGCAGTAATGAACTGACGCATGAGAAAGATGCCAAACGCACTCGCGGCACCGGGCAGGTAGAGCGCGCGCGGCTCGTCAATCCAGCCCAGCGCGTCGATCACCAGAAAGCCCGAGATCATGCCGAGAAAGGGCGGCACCAGCATCACCCCAATCACCAGGCCGAACAGCCAACGCTTGCCAGCAAACTCGAACATTGCAAACGCATAGCCACCCATCGAGCAGAAGAGGAGCGTCAGGAGGCTGCTGATCACCGCCACATAGAGGCTCCAGCCCAGACTGCTCCAGAACGGGATGCGGCGGGTCAGTCCATCGAGATTCGCAAGAAATGCATCGCCGAAAAAAAGCGGCGGCGGCAGCTGGAGGATCTCGGCGCGCGGATGCGTGGCAAAGACAAACATCAGATAAAAGGGCGCGAGCATCAGCAGCGCGCCTACGCCCACCAGCGCCCAGGCGGCGCCCTGCCCCAATCGACCCGCGGTCGACACCCGTTCGATCGCCTGGTTCATGCTGTGGCCCTCGGCCCAGGATTCGCTCATCGGTCCCCCTGGTTGCCAAGCCAGCGCGTGACGAGCGCAGAAAGGAGCGCCATCAACAGCACCAGGATCCAGGACATCGCACTCGCTGCGCCAAAATCGCTGAACTCGAAGGCCGAGCGGTAGAGATAGATGGCGGTAGTCATCACCGCCTGATCGGGTCCCCCACGCCCCCCCGACAACACGAAGGGCTCTTCGAAGAGCTGCATGCCGCCAATGACGGACAGCGTGACCGCAAAGAACGCCACGGGCCTGAGCATCGGAAGGGTGACATACCAGAACCGCTGCCAGGCGCTTGCGCCGTCCAGACGAGCGGCCTCGTAGAGTTCACGCGGGATACCCTGGAGCGCCGCGAGGTAAAGGAGCGTGTTGAATCCCACGAAGCGCCAGAACACCACCATCGATACCGCGGGCCGGATCCGGTCGGGATCACTCAGCCAGTCAATCGGCCCAGCCGGCATCAGCGCGCCCACAACGGGGAGCCGGGCGATCGACTCGAGCATCAGGTTGACCATACCGAAGTCGCGCGACAGCAACGCCGTGAACATGATCGCGATCGCGACCGTTGAGGTGACATAGGGCAGGAAATACAACGCGGCCAGCCAGTCACGCGTGCGCCGCAGCCGCGAATCAATAAAACACGCAAGCGGAATCGCGACCAGATGCTGGGGCACACCCGACGCGAGAGCTAGCCAGGCGGTGCTGATCAGAGACTGATGAAACCACTCATCGGCGAGCACAAAGAGGTAGTTGTCAAGCCCGACAAACCGAGCACTCGCAAGCCCACGCACCGGATCCCAGTCATGGAGCGACATATAAAAGGAAAACGCGATCGGGTATACCCCGAAGACTGCAAAGAGCAGCAGAAAGGGCGCGAGACAGAGCCATGGTGCAACGGCCGGATCACGGCCGCGCAGGCGGTCGATCAGCGAGACGCGCGCACGCTCGACCCGGGGCTGGACCACCTCGACCTGGGCGCTCATCCGCGCACCCGTTGCGCGCGGCGCTCAAGCACGCGTGCGGCGTCTTCGATCGCCCGTTCAGGATCCTTGCCCCGCATCAGCACGCGATCGAGTTCGGCGTTGACGATTTCCTCGGCCAGCGGATCCAGGCGATGCACACCCACCGGAGGAATCGCGAGCGCGATCTCGCGCCAGAGCCGTCGTGCGCGCTGGCCACCGAAAAATGGCATTGCTTCCTCGAAGAAGGGATCCTGATGTGCCGTCTGTAGCGCCGGGAACGCATCATGGCGGCGGAAGGCTTCGAGCTGTAGCGCCGGATCTCCCGCCAGAAGCCGTAGCATGGCCCAGGCCTGCTCGCGTTTGGGGGAATGCGCGGCAATCGCATAAAAACTTCCGCCCCAGGAGGCGCGCGCCCCCCCTGGCAGTTCACCAGTGCGCCAGCGGCCGGC
>SYIM01000135.1 GCA_005798775.1 Burkholderiales bacterium | reverse complement strand
AGTACACGCGCGAGGCAGTCGAACTGTTTGCGCTGATGCAGAACCGGGTTCGTAACGATGTCACCCGCCTGCTCATGACCGTTCGCGTGGAAACCGCCGAGCAGGCCGAGCAGGCAGGCGAGCAACTGGCGCCGGCCGAGCCGGTCAATGTGTCTTACGGGCATCCCGACTTTGCCCAGGTGCAGGCCGCCGCCGGTGATGAAGCGAACGCCGAGGCGCTCGCCCTCTCGCTCCAGCAAGTGCCCGGCGCCGGCGAAGAGGGCCAGCAGCCGTTCAAGCGCTATGGCCGCAAGATCGGGCGCAACGACCCCTGCCCCTGTGGATCGGGGCGCAAATACAAATCCTGTCACGGCCGCCTCGCCTGAGCGACGGCTGTTTCATTACTGTCTCCAGGTCCCGGAGGGCGCGATGCCAGTCAACCTCACGATTGCCGAACGCGCGGCGCTCTCGCCAGTGGCCGGTCTATCGATCGGCACCGCCATGGCGGCCATTCGCAAGGCCGGTCGCCGAGATGTGCTGATTCTCAAACTCGCAGCCGGCGCGCGTGCGGCCGGCGTGTTCACGCAAAACCGGTTCTGTGCCGCACCGGTGCAGGTGTGCCGGGAGCATTTGCAGGTAAGCGCAGGCGCCATTCGGGCGTTGCTGGTGAACACGGGCTGCGCCAATGCTGGCACCGGTGAACTGGGCCTTCAGAACGCCCGCGCAAGCTGCGACAGTGTGGCCAGAGCGTTCGGCTGCGAGGCCAACCAGGTGCTGCCCTTTTCCACCGGCGTGATTCTCGAGCACCTTCCCATGGATCGGCTGGGTGCGGGGATCGGGCTGGCCACGGGCGCGCTGGGTCAGGCCGACTGGCTCGATGCCGCGCAAGCGATCATGACCACCGATACACTGCCCAAGGCCGCCTCGCGCCGGGTGCCGATTGCTGGTCGCGAGGTTGCCATCTCGGGCATCTCCAAGGGTGCGGGCATGATCCGCCCGAACATGGCGACCATGCTCGGTTTTCTCGCCACCGATGCGGCTGTTTCGCAGCCGCTGCTGGAGCGCTGGGTGCGCGAGATCGCTGACCGGAGCTTTAATCGGGTGACTGTCGATGGCGATACCTCGACCAATGACTCCTTCATCCTGATCGCAACGGGCGCATCGGGCGTGACCATCGAACGCGCAGCCGATCCTGGCGCAGCCGAACTGCTGGCCGCGCTCACCGCCACCGCCCAGCAGCTCGCCCAGGCGATCGTGCGCGATGGCGAAGGGGCTACCAAATTCATCACCATCCGGGTGGAAGCGGCCCGAAGCGACGCCGAAGCGGCCGCTGTCGCTTACGCCATCGCCCATTCCCCGCTGGTAAAGACCGCGTTCTTTGCGTCCGACCCCAACCTGGGCCGCATCCTCGCGGCGGTGGGCTATGCCGGTGTAGGCGATCTCGATGTCAACGCGGTCGATCTCTTCCTCGATGATGTTCATGTCGCCACCCGTGGCGGCCGACATCCTGATTACCTTGAGGAAGCCGGGCAGCGAGTGATGAAAAACCCCGAAATCACGGTACGCGTGGTGTTAGGTCGCGGCGCGGCTGCGACCACCGTCTGGACCTGCGACCTTTCCCATGACTATGTCTCGATCAATGCCGACTACCGCTCATAAACCCGCCCCGCTGCCTGAAGCCGTCCGCACCGTTGACCCCGCCACCGAGCTGCTGACGCGGGTGGCGCCGCTCCTGTCGCAGCTCGCTGCACTGATGCCGGGTGCGGTGGTACCCGACTGGTCGGCAGCTACTGCATTTCGCTGGCGTCGGCGCGTTTCGGCGTTTGGGTCGCGTGGCGAACTGCAACCAGTCCGCACGACGTCTTCCATTCGGCTGGCCGATCTTCACAACATTGACGAACAGAAGTCGGTGGTCGACCGCAACACCCGCCAGTTCGTACGCGGTCTTCCCGCCAACAACGTGCTTCTCACCGGCTCGCGCGGCACCGGCAAGTCCTCGCTCATCAAGGCGTGTCTCAACCAGTACGCGAGGCAGGGCCTGCGGCTGATCGAAGTCGACAAGACCGATCTGGCCGACCTCTATGACATTGTTGATCTGGTGGCCGACCGCCCCGAGCGCTTTATCGTGTTCTGCGATGACCTGTCGTTTGAGGAAGGCGAGGCAGGATACAAAGCGCTCAAGTCGGCGCTGGACGGATCGGTGGCGGCGCAGTCAGACAACGTGCTGATTTATGCCACCTCCAATCGCCGGCATCTCATGCCGGAAAAAATGAGCGAGAACCTTACGGCCAAGCACCAGGAAGACGGAGAAATTCATCCGGGTGAAACGGTCGAGGAGAAAATCTCGCTCTCCGAGCGCTTCGGCCGGTGGGTGTCGTTCTATCCGTTCCGGCAGGAGGAATACCTCGACGTGGTCGCGCACTGGCTTGGCCACTTCGGCTGCTCGGCGACCGACATCGAGGATGCCCGGGGCGATTCGCTGCGGTTTGCCCTCGAGCGCGGATCGCGTTCCGGCCGGGTTGCCTGGCAGTTTGCGCGCGACTGGTCAGGCCAGGCACGCCTGAAGCCTACCCGCGCCAGCCGCCGCCGCTAGGGGCGGGTGGCAAGCCGTGACCACGCCCGCACCTGCCCTCGGCCAGGCGCCCGCCGAGGGTACTGCGGCGGCCGCACCGGTCGACTCGCGTGCCCCAATCGACGTGGCCGTGGGGGTCCTGCGCCGCACGGATGGTGCGCTCCTCTTTGCCCAACGCCCCGAAGGCAAGCCTTATGCGGGATGGTGGGAGTTTCCGGGCGGCAAGGTCGAGGCTGGTGAAAGCGTAGACGAGGCGCTCTCGCGCGAACTGCACGAAGAGCTCGGTATCGTGGTCGAGCAGAGCGAGCCGCTCGAGGTGGTCGAGTTCTCCTATCCGCACGCCCGGGTGCGCCTTCATTTCCTGGCGGTAAGCCGCTGGCGTGGCGAGCTGAGCTCGCGGGAGGGCCAGGCGTTTAGCTGGCAGCAACCGGCGGCGGTGGCGGTGGGTCCGCTGCTTCCCGCGTCGGTACCAGTGATCGAACGGCTCGCTGCGGGCACAGCCTAGTGCATGCTCTTTGACGAGGGGAGCGGCTCGGGGCCCGCTTCGGCCGGGTCGGTGGGGTCGAGCGGGGCGCCTGCGATCCGGTACTGCTCGCTTGCCCAGGCGCCCAGATCAATGCGCTTACAGCGTTCAGAGCAGAACGGACGCCAACGGTTGGTTGGGCTGTACTCGGTCTTGCGGGCGCAGGCCGGGCAGTCAACGAGCAGCGCGCGGGACGAACCAGCCACGGCGATCTGTGATCAGAGGTTGCAGAGTGCCAGCTCGAAATCGACATCGCCCTCGAAAACACGGGGGCGCTGGTCGCCGGTTTGCGAGGTGAAGCGGATCCAGAGCAGATAGCGGTTGGCGCTGATTTCGGGGATGGCGCCTACGGTGGGATCGAGCCTGACCTGCACCATCTGATAAATACGCCCGCCCAGCGGCTGCTGGTAGCTTGCCTGCTGGGAAGAGACGCGCACCCAGGTGCCGCTGCGGCGAAGCAGGCCAAGCACCACGGTGAGCGCCACCTGAAGTGGCTGGAGCGGCGTGGCCCACCGGATAACGTCTTCGCGGCGGGCCTCGGCAGGGCGGTTCTGCCACGCGTAGTAAGAGGGCAGGTCAAACTCGCAAGCGCCTCCTGCAATGCCGGTGCGGCTGCGGATACTCATCAGCCATTCGTTGTCGCGCAGGTTTTGCCCTGTGCGCCCGCTCAGGCGGGTGAGTCCGCCCATTGCGTGCTCGATGCGTGCGAGCGTAGCCTCGAGCGCATCAATCGACACCGAGGGGTTGCCGCGGAAGGAACTGATCGTCTGGCGCTGCCGTTCAAATTCCTGAAGAAGGTCTGAGCGCAGATCGCCTCGCGCCGTCACTTCCAGGACTTCGAACAGGGTGAGGAGCGCGACGTGATGGTCATGGGGGTCGTCGCGCAGCGAAAAGATTTCGAAGCGCTCGAACAGATCTTCGAGGCGCAAAAGCGCCCGTATCCGCTCGTTAAGGGGATATTCGTACTGCAACAGAGGGCGATGCGGAACCACACGCGTCTGCCGCCCGCTTGCCACCACGGGAATGCCTGCCTGAGCGCTCATTGTCGGAGTTTGGCCCAAAGGCCCCGGGAATTCAAACGAAAAATAGCCGAGACGCTTCGAGGAGGGCGGCTTAAGGTGTAACGGAAGTAGCCGGCGCCTGCAAAGCGAGGCTCTGATAGATCGCGTGCAGAGCATCAACCTGCGGCCTGAGCGCCGCTGGCTCGCCGCTGTTGTCGATCCGGTCGTCGGCGACAGCGAGCCGCGCTTCGCGGGTGGCCTGTGCGGCGAGAATGGCAAGCACCTGTTCGCGGTCGAGGTGGCTTCGCCGCATCACACGCTCAATCTGAATCTCGACCGGGCAGTCGACCACGAGCAGACGGTGTGCCCGCTCCCGCCAGGCGCCCGACTCCACCAGAAGGGGTACCACCAGCACCACATAGCAGCCCGTCGCAGCGTTGATCTCGTACCTTGATTGCTCGCGGATCATCGGATGAAGAATAGCCTCCAGACGCTTCCGCGCCTCGGGATCAGAGAAAGCGCGCACGCGCATGGCGGCGCGATCGAGTCGGTCATCTGCGGCGACCACGGCGGGGCCGAAGGCTGCGCTGATCGCAGGCATGGCCGCGCCTGCCGGCCCGGTGAGCGCGTGGGCGATCAGATCGGTATCCACCAGCGTGGCACCCAAGGCGGCAAAGCGATCAGCGACCGTGGACTTGCCGCTGCCAATACCACCGGTCAGGCCGATGATCAATCGAGACAGGGCAGTAGTCATCGGGGCCGGCATGGCAGAGTGTCCGGGTCAGCCACCGGCCAGCCAATCTGACAGGGCCGGGTGGGAGAAGAGGGTGATCAGCCCCGCAGCCGCGAGCCACGGTCCAAAAGCGATCGGCGCCTGCGGTTCGCGCAGGCGCGCTAGCGCGCCAATCATGGCAAAGCTCGCGCCAGCTGCACACGCGATAACGAGCACGGCTGGCAGGGGCTGCCAGCCCAGCCAGGCACCGATCGCCGCGAGGAGCTTGAAGTCGCCATAGCCCATGCCCTCACGGCCAGTAGCCATCCGGAAGCCATGGTGGATTGACCACAGGCTGAGGTAGCCCGCCATAGCGCCCACGACTGCCTGCTCGATGGGCACCCACATGCCGGTCAGATTGATGGCGAGCCCGACCCAGACCAGCGGTAGCGTGATGGCATCGGGCAGCAGCTGTGTATCGATATCGATCAGCGCCGCGGCGATCAACGCAGCCGCCAGCAGCATTGCGCTCGCGGCGGCCACGGTGGGGCCGAATCGGACCACGCAGAGCGCAAACAGCGTAGCGGTGGCGAGTTCAACCAGCGGGTAGCGCGCGCTGATCGGTACGCGACAGACCGCGCACCGGCCGCGCAAAGCGACCCAGCTCGCAACCGGGATCAGATCGCGAAGCCGCAGAATCCGTTCGCAGGCCGGGCAATGCGAGCGCGGCTGAATCAGGTCAAAGCGCACGGTGGTAGCGATAGCCTCGCCGCGAAGCTCGGCGGCGTCATCCTGCCATTGCCGCTCAAGCATCCTGGGCAGGCGATAAACCACTACGTTCAGAAAACTGCCGATCAGCAGGCCCGCCGCACCAGCTGCCACCACCGCCCACTGCAGATCGACGACCTGCATCAGGCGCTCGCGGCGATCTCGTCGGCCTGCTCGCGCCCACGCGGTTGGTCGGCCGGCATCAGACGGAGCCGTGCGCGTCGCACCATCCGGTCTTCAACGTGCTGGATTTCGACCACAATGGGACCGAAGCGAAGCCCGACGCTCGACTCTGGAAGATCCTGCAGTGCTTCGAGGATCAGGCCATTGAGCGTGCGTGGACCGTCGAGCGGAAAGCGGGTGCCGAGCCGTCGGTTCAGTTCGCGCAGGCTCACTGAACCGTCAATCTCGATCTCGCCAGCGCTATCCCAGTGCAGGTCGGAATCCGAGCCGCCCGGTGTGGTGGTGGTGAATTCACCGATGATTTCCTCGATGATGTCCTCCAGTGTGACGAGTCCCAGCACTTCGCCGTACTCATCGACCACCAGTCCGATGCGTTGCCGGTTCTCCTGGAAGAACTGCAGCTGCGAAAACACCGCAGAGCCGCTAGGAATGAAGTAAGGCTCGATCAGCAACTCGCGCAGATCAGCCGCATCAAAGCTGTCGCGTTGCAAGAGAGACAGCGCGCGCCGCACATGGAGTATGCCCACCACCCGATTGATCTCGCCTTCGAACACCGGAAGCTTGTTGTGATAGCAGGTGGCGAGCTGCTCGCGAAGGCCGGCTTCGCCGGTTGCGAGGTCGAGTGCCTCGATGCGGCTGCGCGGAATCATCACGTCATCGACCGTGATGCGCTCAAGGTCGAACAGGTTGAGCAGAATCGAGCGGTGTTTGGCGGGAAAGAAATGACCGGACTCGAGCACAATGGTGCGCATTTCATCAAGTGACAACCGGGTCTGCTGCGGTTCGCGCGGATCAATGCCCACGACGGCGAGCATGCGCCCCACGATCAGGTTCACCCCCCAGACCGCGGGCGCAAACAAGGTCATCAGCACGCGCAGCGGGTAGGCGGCCGGCAGCGCGATGCGCTCGGGCCAGGTGGCCCCGATCACCTTCGGAGTGATTTCGGCAAAGATGATCAGCACCAGTGCGACCACCGCAGTGGCCGCCAGCAGCACGGTGTCGTTGTGTCCAAAGGCGCTGATTGCAAGCGATGTGACGATGGCCGTGACCGCAGTGTTGACCAGGTTGTTGCCGAGCAGAATGGTGCCGAGCAGACGGTCGGTCTGGCTGAGCAGTGACGAGGCAAGGCGCGCGCTTCGGCGCCCCTGCCGCACCAGATACCCGAGCCGGAACCGGTTCAATGCCATCATGCTGGTCTCGGCGATCGAGAAGAACCCGGAGATCAGCACCAGCACGAATAGCGCGATCAGAGAAACCCAGAGCGGGATGGCATCCAAGCGGAGTTATGCAGAGTTAAAACGTTTGTAGCCTACCGTAAACGGCGGCTCGCCGCATCGTGAGCCCTGCGGTGCCTAGTTGATACACTGCGGTCCATCAATTCATTGGAGCCCGCTCATGTCATCTGGCGATGCTACCCGTCAGCCCCGT
>SYIM01000134.1 GCA_005798775.1 Burkholderiales bacterium | reverse complement strand
CCTCGGTCTGGTCGATGACCAGATAGCCACCCGATTTCAGATCCACGCGACGCAAAAGCGCACGCTCGATTTCCTGCTCGATGCCGTGGAGTTCGAACACTGGCCGCTCGGAGGCGTGAAGACGTAGCCTACGGGTCATCGTGGGCATCCACGCGGATGCAAACTCCTGCATCTGGGCGAGTGCTTCGCGGGAATCAACGATCACCGAACTGGTCGCCTCACCAGCAAGATCGCGCAGCACCCGCTGCGTGAGCGCAAGTTCCTGGTAGATGAGCGAGGGGGCTGCATACGTGCGAGAGCCATCCAGAATTTGCTGCCAGCGGCGCCTGAGGTAGGCAATATCGGCGGCAAGTTCGTCGCTATTTGCATCCTCGGCGAGCGTGCGTACGATGAAGCCGCCTTTTTCATCGGTGGGCACCAGTGCCTGCATCCGGGTACGAAGTGCCTCACGCCCCTGCTCATCGCCAATGCGCTGCGAGACGCCGATGTGTGGCTCGTGCGGCAGATATACGAGCAGCCGACCAGCGATGCTCACCTGAGTGGACAGGCGGGCACCCTTGGTGCCAAGCGGATCCTTGATGACCTGTACCAGCAAGGGTTGCCCCTCAAACAGCAGCTTCTCGATGGGCTGCTGGGCGCCGGTGGGCGCATGGGAGTGACGCGACTGCCAGAGGTCAGCCACATGAAGGAATGCAGCGCGTTCCAGGCCGATATCGATGAAGGCTGACTGCATGCCCGGGAGCACGCGCGAGACGCGGCCGAGGTAAAGATTACCAACCAGTCCGCGCGATGCCGCCCGCTCGATCAGGAGTTCCTGCACCACCCCCTGCTGCACGATGGCCACGCGCGTTTCGTGTGCGCGATGATTGACGAGAATCTCTTCGGTCATGATACGGCGCGACCTGCGTAGCCCAGCAGCCGTGCGGTTTCGTAAAGCGGAAGACCCATGATCGAACTGTAGCTGCCTTCAATTCGCCGTACATGGCGCGCGATCGCACCCTGAATGCCATAGGCGCCCGCCTTGTCCATGGGCTCACCGGTTGCGACATAGGCCTCGAGCTCGGCCTTCGGGATTCGAGCAAAAGTGACCCGCGAAACATTGACCATGGAGCTGGTACGCGTGCTGCCGCGCGCGACGGCGACTGCCGTGATCACCCGGTGGGTGCGTCCCGCCAGGCGGGTGAGCATGTCAAGCGCCTCGGCTGCGTGTGCGGGCTTGCCAAGGATCGTGCCGCCGATGGCGACCGTAGTGTCGGCTACCAGAATGGGGGCCGCCGGCAGCGCGAGTCGCGTGAGCCGCTCGCGCGCGGCCGCAGCCTTGGCGAGTGTCACGCGCAGCACGTATTTGCCAGGGTCTTCGCCCGGGCGCACGCGCTCAAGCGCCTCGGCGTCTTCGTCGACACCGGGTGCCAGCAGCCGGAAGGACACGCCGATCTGCTCGAGGAGCTGCTGCCGGCGCGGACTACGTGAGGCAAGGTAGATGAAGGGAGACTCGGGAAGCGGCATCAGGTCAGTCGCGGTGATAGGGATGTCCGGTGAGAATAGACCAGGCGCGAAAGAGCTGCTCGGCAAGCACCACGCGCACCAGGGGGTGGGGCAGGGTGAGACTGGAGAGCCGCACCAGCTCATCGGCTTCGTCACGAAGCGCAGGATCAATGCCATCGGGGCCGCCGATGACCAGCGCAACCGGTGCGCTGCGATCACGCCACGCGCCCACGCGCTGCGCGAACTGCCGTGTGGTCTGATCGCGGCCGCGCTCATCCAGCACGACCCGCCAGGCGCCCGGCATGATGGCGGAGCGGATCCGCTCGGCCTCTCGCTGCATCCAGACCGCTGGCGAGCCGCTCGCGTTGCGGGGCTCGGCGCGTACCTCACGCCATTCAAGCGCAAGCTCAGCGGGCAGCCGGGCGCTGTAATCGGAAGCGGCGGTATCGACCCAGACCGGCATCTTGGTGCCGACCGCGATCACCCGAATGCGCACAGCTTTAGGTGCTGCCGGTGCGCTTGCCGGCTCGGGGCGTGGCGGAACGCGCTACGCGGGGGGAGCGTGGCGCGGCGCCAGCCGACGCGGCGGGTGCGGCGGCAGCCCGTTTGGAAGCGCCTGCGCGCGTAGCGGGTGAAGAGGCGCTGCGCTTTCCGCTGGCCGCAGTTCCGGCAGCCGACGGAGCGGCGCGTTTGGTAACGTTGGCAGGCGATGACGCAGCGCGCTTGGCACCGGTGGCGGGCGATGATGCAGTTCGCTTTCCGCCGGTGGCCGCGCCCCGCTCGGCTGGCGCGGCAGCGTCAACGGGCGGCGCGGCGTCAGCTGCTAAAGGCGCGCGTGCGGGTTGCCCCGTGCGCTGAGCTGCCCGCCGCGCTGCCAGCTTTTTCTCCGGCCCGACCTTGAGGCTGACCGGCTTCGAACCCCACAGCTCTTCGAGCCGGTAGTAGGCGCGGATCGCCGGCTGCATGATGTGCACCACCGCATCACCCAGATCGACCAGTACCCACTCGCCGCTTTCCTCACCTTCGACCGACAACACCTGGCCGCCAGCCGCCTTGACCTTGTCGCGAACGTGCGCTGCGAGCGCCCGTGTTTGTCGGTTCGAGGTGGCAGTGGCCACGATCACGCGATCGAAGAGTTCCGTCTGTCCGATGGTGTTGAAGACCTGGATATCCTGGGCCTTGATGTCATCGAGTGCGTCGACGATAACCCGCTGCAGCTTTCGCAAATCCATGAGCAGTGCCTGTATCAGGGCTGGCCGCGCGCCGGGCGGTACAGCTGGTGGTGGTCAATATAGTTGAGAATGCCGGCGGGGAGCACTGCGGCCGGCCGCTCGCCGGCCAGCAGTTGTTCGCGCAGACGCGTAGCCGATACTGGCACAAAAGGCATGCCGAAGAATACGATGGCACCGCTTGGTGCCTCGGGTAAGGTGTCGCGCCCGTGTTCGGCGACCAGTGCCTCAACCGAATCCGGCAACCGTGCGAGGCTGATTTGCTCTCGCCGTGTGACCGCGATGTGCGCCAGGGTGAGCAGTTCCTGGTAGCGCCGCCAGGTGGCGAGGTTACGCAGCTGATCGCTGCCCAGCAGCAGAACCAGCACCGCATCGTGTCCCAACTCGTGTCTCAGTTCGCCCAGCGTATCGACCGTGTAGGTGTTGCCGCCGCGACGTACCTCGCGGTCATCGAGAACGAAGCTGCGATGACCGGCGATCGCGCGCCGCACCATTTCCAATCGGTGCTGCGAGTCGGTGCTGGTCTCGCCTTTCTGCCAGGAAATGGCGGTGGGCAGGAAGCGGATCTCATCAAAGCCATAAGCCGCCTGCGCCGCGCGGGCGAGCGCCACGTGACCGACATGGATCGGATCAAAGGTGCCGCCCAGCAGCCCGATCCGGGTGGGGCGGGCATTCATGCCCAATCGCGCGGCTTCAGAAAATCGTACAGCTTTGACTCGGGGGTGCCGGGGTCGGGATGCCAGTTGTAGCGCCAGCGTACGACCGGCGGCATGGAGCAGAGGATCGACTCGGTGCGACCGCCCGATTGCAGACCGAAGAGCGTACCGCGATCGAAGACCAGCTTGAAGTCCCCGTAGCGGCCGCGTCGGTAGGCTTGAAAGTCGCGCTCGCGTTCGCCCCAGGCGAGGTGCTTGCGTCGCTCGACGATGGGGACGTAAGCGTCGGTGAACGCGTTGCCTACGCTCTGCATCAGGGCGAACGAACGCTCAAACCCGGGCTCACTCAGATCGTCAAAAAAGACACCGCCCACGCCACGCGCTTCGTTACGGTGCTTGAGAAAGAAATATTCGTCGCACCATTTCTTGTAGCGCGCATGGGTATCTTCGCCAAATGCCGCAAGGCTTGCCTTGCAGACCTGGTGGAAGTGGCGCGCGTCTTCTTCGAAGGGGTAGTAGGGCGTGAGATCCATGCCCCCGCCGAACCACCAGATGGGCTCGGACTGCCCGGGTGCGCTCGTGGCAAACGCAATGAAAAACCGGACATTGAGGTGAACCGTGGGCACATAGGGATTGCGCGGGTGGATGACCAACGATACGCCCATTGCCTCAAACGGGCGGCCGGCGATCTGCTGGCGGTGCGAGCTGGCCGTTGCCGGCAACCGGTCACCCAGTACGTGTGAGAACAGCACGCCACCCCGTTCGAGGACCTGGCTTTCCTCGATCACGCGGGTGATGCCGCCGCCGCCCTCAGGGCGCTGCCAGGCGTCGGTTTCAAACCGGTTGCCGTCGCAGCCCTCGAGCGCTGTGACGATCCTTGACTGCAATCCGGTCAGGTAGGTTCGCACCGCATCGATATCGGGAGCCTGCTCGGCAGGGGCGTTGGCAGTCATGGGATGCGCCTCGAGGGAAGACGATACGGAACTGGCATGCGGATCGATGAACGATCAGCCGCGCGCCGAGCGGCCGATGGCTCGGTGACCGATATCACGGCGCAGCTGCATGCCATTGAATCCGACGGTTTCGATCACTCGGTAGGCGCGTGTTTGCGCGACGCGTACCGAGTCGCCGAGCGCGGTGACGCAGAGCACACGCCCGCCTGCGGTCACGGTGGTGTGCCCGTCGCCCTCGACCGTGCCGGCGTGAAACACCATGCAATCGTCGCCCAAGGCATTGCCCTGTGCGGGCAGGCCGTGGATCGGGTCGCCCCGTCGCGGTTCCTCCGGATAGTGGGCGGCTGCGAGCACCACGCCGAGCGCAGTGCGTCGGTCCCACTCGATATCGGTCCGGTCGAGTTCGCCGTCAATGGCGTGTTCGATGAGGCGAGCGAAGTCGCCCCGCATGCGCATCATGATAGGCTGGGTTTCCGGGTCGCCCAGCCGGCAGTTGAATTCGAGCGTACGGGGCTTGCCCGCCGCATCGATCATGAGGCCAGCGTAGAGAAATCCGGTGTAGGGCGTGCCTTCGGAGGCTATTGCTTCGACCGTGGGGCGGATGATTTCGCGCATCACGCGCGCGTGCACCGCGGGCGTGATGACAGGCGCAGGCGAATAGGCGCCCATTCCGCCGGTGTTGGGTCCCTGATCGCCGTCGGCAAGCCGCTTGTGGTCCTGGCTGCTGGCAAGCGGCAGGATATTGCGGCCATCCACCATGACGATGAAGCTCGCCTCCTCGCCTGCCAGGAAGTCTTCGATCACCACCCGGGCACCTGCGTCGCCCATGCGGTTGTCGATCAGCATGGCGTCGATGGCGGCGTGGGCCTCTGCGACCGTCTGGGCAACCACCACGCCTTTACCCGCCGCGAGTCCGTCCGCCTTGATGACGATCGGCGCGCCGCGCTCCGCGACCCAGTCGCGGGCTTGCCCGGCATCGGAGAAGGTCTGGTAGGCAGCGGTGGGGATGCTGTGCCGGCTCATGAAGGCCTTCGCAAAATCCTTGGAGGATTCGAGCCTGGCGGCCGCGCGAGTGGGCCCGAAGATACGCAGGCGTTTTTCGCGAAACAGATCGACGATGCCCGCGGCGAGCGGGGCTTCCGGGCCGACGATCGTAAAGCCGACCTTCTCACGCAGGGCGAACTCGGCCAGTTCCGCGATGTCGGTGATGGGCAGGTTCTTGAGCCCAGGCTCGCGGGCCGTGCCCCCGTTGCCGGGGGCTACGAACACCTGGGTGACGCCGGATGACTGCGCCAGGCGCCAGGCGAGCGCGTGTTCACGGCCTCCGGAGCCGACAACGAGCAGTTTCATGAGATGGGCGTTAGCGGATGATCGGTTGGTAGCCGCATGCAGTCGGACTCAGCTGGTTTCGTCGAACTCGGCGTTGGTGTAGACCTGCTGGACGTCATCGAGGTTCTCGAGGGCATCAAGCAGCTTCTGCATTGTCTGGGCGTCTTCGCCAGCAAGCGGGGCCGCAGTTTCAGCGCGCAGGGTGATCTCGGCGACTTCGGCTTTGAGCCCGGCTTTGTCCAGCGCGGCCTTGACCGAGTGAAAGTCGCCCGGCTGGCAGATGACTTCGATTCCGCCTTCATCGTCGGTCAGCACATCTTCAGCGCCGGCCTCGATTGCGGCCTCTATCACACGGTCTTCCGAGGTGCCTGGCACGTACAGCAACTGGCCGCAGTGCCTGAACATGAAGGCCACCGAGCCGTCGGTGCCGAGGTT
>SYIM01000133.1 GCA_005798775.1 Burkholderiales bacterium | reverse complement strand
GCCCGATCTGCGACCAGGGCGGCGAGTGTCAGTTGCAGGATCTCGCGGTGGGCTACGGCGGCTCGGCATCGCGCTATCACGAAGAAAAGCGCGTGATCTTCCACAAGCCAATGGGGCCGCTGATCTCCGCCGAGGAAATGAGCCGCTGCATTCATTGCACGCGCTGTGTGCGTTTTGGCCAGGAAGTAGCGGGTGTGATGGAGCTCGGCATGGCCGGGCGGGGCGAACACTCCGAAATCATGAGCTTCGTGGGGCGGTCGGTCGACTCCGAACTCTCGGGCAACATGATTGATGTCTGCCCGGTGGGTGCACTCACCAGCAAACCCTTCCGCTACAGCGCGCGCACCTGGGAACTGGCGCGGCGCCGCTCCATTGCGCCGCACGATTCACTCGGCTCCAACATCGTGGTTCAGGTGAAGGGTGATCGCGTCATGCGGGTGGTTCCGCTTGATAACGACGCGGTGAACGAGTGCTGGATCTCCGACCGCGACCGTTTTTCTTATGAAGGGCTCAATAGCCCCGACCGGCTCACCGAGCCGATGATCCGTCAAAACGGCCAGTGGCAAACCGCTGACTGGCAAACCGCGCTTGAGTACGCTGCCCATGCGCTCACCCGTGTTCGCGATGAGCGTGGCGGCGAGGCGATTGGCGCCTTGGGCTCGGCAAACAGCACGGTTGAAGAGTCATATCTCCTTGGCCGACTGGTTCGCGGGTTGGGTGGCGGTAATGTCGACGTTCGTTTGCGCCAGCTCGATTCGTCAGCCGACTCTGCGCGTGCGGGCGTGCCCTGGTTGGGCATGTCAATCGAGTCGCTGGCGCAATCGGATCGGCTGTTTATCGTCGGATCGTTCCTGCGGAAGGACCACCCGCTGCTTGCTGCCCGGATTCGCGCAGCGGTTCGCCGCGGTACGCGGATCGCGTCTTTGCATGCAGCCGCTGAAGACTTGTTGATGCCAGTGGCGGTTCGCCAGACCGTTGCCCCGTCCGAATGGGCTGGTGCGCTTGCCGGCGTGACCGTGGCGCTTGCCCGGATCAAGTCGGTGGCGGTGCCGGCGTCGCTCGCAGCGGTCGAGCCCTCGGCCGCTTCCACCCACATCGCAGAACTGCTGGCCTCGGGACAGTCGGTCTGCATCCTGCTGGGTAATACGGTATCCCAGCATCCTCAGCAGGCGGCGCTCGTACAGCTTGCGCAATCGGTGTCACAGATCTGCGGCGCCCGCCTGGGCGTTCTCACCGAGGGGGCCAATACGGTGGGGGCCTGGTTGGCCGGCGCGGTACCCGATGTCGGCGCGCTTGACGCGCGCGCGATGGTGGAGCAGCCCCGTGCGCTCTATCTGCTGCTTAATAACGAACCCACACTCGACCACGCGTTGCCGGCCTTAGCGCGCGCAGCGCTGGGGGCCGCGCAATCGGTGATTGCACTCACTGCTTTCCGCTCGCCGGAGCTTCTCGAGCTTGCTGACTGCCTGCTGCCGATCACACCATTTACCGAAACCGCCGGTAGCTTCGTGAACTGCGAAGGCCGGCTCCAAACGTTTAATGGCGTGGTTCGCCCCGCAGGTCAGTCCCGTCCCGGCTGGAAAGTGCTTCGGGTGCTTGCCGATCTCGCGGGCATCACGGGTACGCAGTTCGATAGCGCCGAGGAGGTACGCGCTGCCGCGCTGCCTGCGGGTTGGGAAGGCCGTCTGAATAACCTGGTGGCGGGTGAGCCGCAGGCCCCGGTGCCTGCCCCGTCAGCAGGGCTCGAGCGGCTCGCCGATGTCCCCATCTATTTCTGCGATCCGCTGGTGCGCCGTGCGGACAGCCTTCAGCAGACACGCGATGCGCGTCCGCCGCGGGCGCGGGTCAACGCGCGGACGCTGGCGGCGCTCGGATTCGGTGCTGGTACGCGGGTACGAATCGAGCAGACAGCCGCGGGCGTTACCGGGTATGCACACCTCGAGCTCGAACTTGACGACACGCTCGCAGACAAAGTGCTGCGAATTGCCGCTGCCCATCCGACCACCTCAGGCCTGACCAGCCTGGCCGGACCTGTCACCGTCATCGGAGCCACCTGATGGATGCTCTGATTGACGGCTTCACCCGGTGGGGCGCTGGTACGCTGGGCGCCGGGTGGCCGGTTGTCTGGAATCTGATCAAGATCATCCTGCTGGTGCTCCCTATCATGGGCTGCGTCGCCTACCTCACATTGTGGGAACGCAAGATGATCGGCTTCATGCACATCCGGCTGGGGCCCAACCGGGTGGGGCCGTTCGGGCTGCTTCAGCCCATCGCCGATGCCCTAAAATTGTTGCTGAAGGAAGTCATCACCCCGGCCCGCGCCAACCCGGTGCTGTTCGTCATCGGCCCGATCATGACGATCATGCCTGCGATGGCGGCCTGGGTGGTGATCCCCTTCGGGCCGGAGAAGGCGCTTGCCAATGTCAACGCGGGGCTGCTGCTTCTCATGGCGATCACCTCGCTCGAGGTGTACGGCGTCATCATCGCCGGCTGGGCCTCCAACTCGAAATATGCATTCCTGGGCGCCATGAGGGCCTCGGCGCAGATGGTCTCTTACGAGCTGGCCATCGGCTTTGCGCTGGTGGTGGTACTGATGGTGTCGGGCAGCCTCAACATGACCGATATCGTGCTGCGGCAGGGCGAAGGTTACTTTGCCGACATCGGACTCAATTTTCTGTCCTGGAACTGGTTGCCGCTGCTGCCCGTCTTTGTCGTCTACATCATCTCGTCGGTGGCGGAAACCAACCGTCATCCGTTTGATGTGGTCGAGGGCGAGTCCGAGATCGTGGCGGGTCACATGATCGAATATTCCGGCATGGGCTTTGCCATCTTCTTTCTCGCCGAATACGCCAACATGATTCTGCTGTCGGCGGTGGCCTCGATCATGTTTCTGGGGGGCTGGGCCCCGCCCCTAGACTGGCCCGTCCTGAACTGGATCCCTGGCTGGATCTGGCTCGGCATCAAGACCTTCGTCGTAGTGTCGCTTTTCATCTGGTTCCGCGCATCGTTCCCGCGTTACCGCTACGACCACATCATGCGGCTCGGCTGGAAGGTTTTCATTCCGGTCACGCTGGTGTGGCTGGTCGTCGTGGCGATCTGGATGCAGACGCCCTGGAACATCTGGAAGTGAGGCCGAGACCATGGCGGTGAAGGAGTTCCTGTCGAGTTTCATGTTGACCGAGATGCTGAAGGGCCTCGCGCTCACCGGGCGTTATTTTTTCGCCCGTAAGATCACGGTTCAGTATCCGGAAGAGAAAACGCCGATGTCGCCGCGCTTCCGCGGACTGCATGC
>SYIM01000132.1 GCA_005798775.1 Burkholderiales bacterium | reverse complement strand
TACTCCCGCGAACGGCCCATGAATATAGCTACTCGAAACGCGGGTGTCAAACGACGAACCTGACCCGCCTTACCTCTCGCCGTTCAAATACGGCCAGGCACGCCTCAGGTAGTACACCATTGACCAGACCGTGAGCACGGACGCAAGGTAGATGAGCCAGGTGCCTACGATTCGCGTGTCGAGTAAACCGAAGAGCGAGCCGTAAAAAAGCAGCATTGGAATTGCCACGAGCTGGGAGATGGTCTTGAGCTTGCCGATTGAATGCACCGCCACGCTCGCACTCGCGCCCATCTGCGCCATCCATTCACGAAGCGCCGAGATGGTGATTTCACGCCCGATGATGATCGCAGCCACCAGCGCATCGACCCGATCCAGATGCACCAGTACCACCAGCGCCGTACAAACGATGAGCTTGTCGGCAACCGGATCCAGAAACGCCCCAAAGGCCGACGTTTGTCCCATCTTGCGGGCCAGCCACCCATCCAGCCAGTCCGTCAGCGCAGCCCCCACAAACAGCGACGTGGCAATCACATCACGAGCAGCGGGTGACACTGGCAGGTAGAACACGCCCACCAGCAGGGGGATGGCCAACACACGGAGCCAGGTGAGCAGGTTCGGAAGGTTTGAGAACATGAGTGAAGGAGGACGCCGACAGACTTGATTCGCCGACAGCAATGGCCAGAGGTCAGTGGAGCCGACGATAAATTTCCTCGGCAAGCGATCTCGAAATTCCGTCGACCCCGGCCAGGTCCTCGACGCTGGCCGCCATGATGCCACGCAAGCCGCCAAATCGGGCAAGCAGACGCTGCCGGCGCCTCGCTCCGACCCCTTCGATTTCATCCAGGCTTGTGCCTTGCCGGGCGCGTGCACGCTTGGCGCGCATGCCCGTGATGGCGAACCGGTGCGCCTCGTCGCGAATTCGTGCAACCAGCATCAGCGCCTGTGATTCCGGTCCCGGCACCAGGGTGGGCCGGCCATCGGCAAAGACAAGCTTCTCCAACCCTACCTTTCTGCCCTCTCCCTTTGCCACGCCAACCAGTAACGACCGGTCAAGCCCCAGCTCATCAAACACCTCGCGGGCGACACCCAGCTGGGCCGCGCCGCCATCGACCAGCACCACGTCAGGCAGCTTACCGGTGACCGCACGATAGCGCCTCGACAGGACCTCACGCATGGCCGCAGGGTCATCGCCTGGGGCCGCCGACTCGATATTGAAACGCCGATACTGGGAGGGCTGCATGGCGTGCGACTCGAACACCACGCATGACGCCTGGGTTGCCTCACCCATGGTGTGGCTAATATCAAAGCACTCGATCCGTAGCCCCTCCAGGTCGGATGCGTCGTCGATCATGAGAAGCGTCGCCAGTTCGCGCGTTCTTCCGCGCTGCGAACCCTCTTCGGCCGCGCGCTGGGCGATGGCGAGTCGACCGTTCGAGACCGCCTGTTCCAACCACCGTCGCCGCTGCTCGTGCGGCTGACGAAGCCACTGCACCGTCTGCCCTGCCCGCTCCTGCAGCCACGACTGCATGACTTCATCGGGCGCGGGCTGATTGGCGATGATGATCCCGGGAACCGGAAGCGAGTCGTAATGCTGGAGCAGAAAAGCGCTCAGCACCTCAGCCTGAAAAAGCTCGTCGCCGGCCTCGGCAGCACGCAGCTCAGGAAAAAAAGCCCGGTCACCCAGATGCCGACCACCCCGCACCATTGCAAGATTCACACACGCACGCCCGCTGTCTACGCACACGGCAATCACATCTGCATCGGTGTCGGTGCCGGTATCCATGGACTGTTGGCTGAGAACCCTGGAAAGGGCCGTGATCCGGTCACGCAGCACGGCTGCCTGCTCAAACTCGAGCCTTTCAGCGGCGGCATGCATGTCGCACTCGAAATCACCGAGCAACTCCTGGTGACCGCCGCGCAGAAAGCGCATCGCCGACTCAACGTCGCGGCCATAGTCTTCATCGGACACCGCCCCCACGCACGGCGCACTGCAACGACCGATCTGATGAAGCAGGCAGGGCCGGGTTCGATTCGAATACACCGAGTCCTCGCAGCTGCGCAGCCGGAAAACCTTTTGCAGCACCTGAATGCTCTCTTTTACCGCCCAGGCGCTGGGAAAGGGACCGAAATAGCGGCTGGAACGCTCGAGCACGCCACGGTAGTACGCGATACGGGGATGCCGATGACCGGAAAGCTTCAGATACGGATAACTTTTATCATCACGAAAAAGAATGTTGTAGCGAGGCTTTCCGGACTTGATCAGGTTGCTCTCAAGCAGCAAGGCCTCGGCCTCCGAGGCTGTGATCGTGGTGTCGACCCGAACAATACGCTCCACCATGTGAGCGATACGGGGGCTAGGATGACTCTTTTGGAAGTATGAGGACACCCGCTTTCGCAGATCTCGCGCCTTACCGACATAGAGCAAGGTTTCGCTCTTACCGATCATCCGGTACACGCCCGGCCGATGAGGAAGCGAGGCAATCAGCGCTCGCGCATCAAACCCTTTTTCTGCAGGCTCGTCCGACTCAGACATGGCCACCCGGGCGCATCGCGCGCTGGCGACGCAGCCAATCTCGATGGGGACGCCAGCGAAGTGCTGTGATCAAGGCATCCGCCAGGTCGGGGCGGTTACAGACCAGCAGCATGTCGCAGCCCGCGCTCAGAGCCGTACGAGCCCGGGCGTGAATATCCCCGGCCACCGCGGCGCCCTCCATCGTGAGGTCATCGCTGAAAATCACGCCGTCGAAACCAAGCTTCCCACGCAAGATCGTCTTAAGCCACTTGCTGGAAAAGCCTGCAGGCTTAGTATCAACAGCCGGATACACCACATGAGCAGGCATGACCGACGACAGGGTCTCCCCCAGCCAGCGATAGGGCGCCGCATCATGCTCGATAAGGGTGGATCTCGAGCGTTCGTCAACCGGTAGCGCCACATGCGAGTCGGCGCTTGCCCAACCATGCCCGGGAAAGTGCTTGCCGCAGTTGGCCATGCCTGCAAGAAGCAGTCCGTGGTTGAGCGCGCGGGCAAGCATCGCCACCACGCGCGGATCCGAATGAAACGCCCGATTACCGATGACTGCTGAGCGCCCATGGTCGAGATCGAGGACCGGTGTGAAGCTGAGATCAACGCCCAATTCACGCAGCTCGCTCCCAATTACTCGCCCAAGCCGGGTCGCCTCCTGGCAGGCTGCGAGCGGATCGCTATCCCAAAGCTCCCCAAGCTCCCGCATCGGCGGCACCGCCGTGAACCCCTCGCGAAATCGCTGCACCCGTCCGCCTTCATGGTCCACACAAATGAGTAGCGCTGGATTTCTGATCGACCGAATCTCTGCGCATAGCGCCCGGACCTGATCCCGACTAGTGAAATTACGCGTGAACAGAATCACCCCCCCCACCATCGGGTGTAGAAGCCGTTCACGCTCGAGTGCCGTCAGCGAGGTGCCTGCGACATCAACAATCACTGGGCCCGGGGCGCGGTCTATCGGACTATTCGAGAGCGGCATGGGCAGATAGCTGTTCAAGGACAACGAAGGCCATGACATGGTCGGATTCATCAGAGAGCGATACATGCGCGATCAGCTTTCGCTCGTCGAGATAGGGGGCGAGTTCTTTGCGTGCCCGGGCAAAGGGCTTGCCACGGCGATCGTTCAGGATTTCAAGTGACAACAGGGTCATGGGCCCCCTGAGCCCCAGGCCCAAGGCCTTGCTGAAGGCCTCCTTGGCGGCAAAGCGCTTGGCGAGATAGCGCGCCGCATACCCCGCGCCGTGCGCGCCGCGCGAACGCCGGCGTAAAAATTCGCTCAGTTCGTCCGGGCCCAGCACCCGTCGCGCGAACTTGTCCCCCCAACGCTCAAGCAGACTCTCAATGCGATGCATGGCGACGATGTCGCTGCCAATGCCGTAGATCACACCGCAGCTCCCGTCGCCGCCTCGCGCATGAGTCGCTTCATCTCGCGAACAGCCTCGCGAATTCCAACAAACACCGACCGCGACACAATCGCATGACCGATATGGAGTTCGCGCACGCCTTGAAGGGCTGCCACCGGCTGCACATTCACATAATTGAGCGCATGCCCCGCGTTAAAGCGCATACCAAGCGAGCGAATGAGATCACCAGCACGACGGATCCGCGCGAGTTCATGCCGAACCGCCGCGCTTTCTGCATCGCGCCCCTGTTGATGAAACGCATGCGCATAAGGGCCGGTGTGAATCTCGCATACGCGGGCGCCAATGCGCGCAGCCGCCTCAATCTGTGGGGCGTCTGCGTCGATAAATACGCTGGTGATAATGCCAGCGCCCGCCAGCCTCGCTACCACTTCACGCAGCCGCGGCTCCTGCGAGACGATATCCAGCCCCCCTTCAGTGGTGATTTCATGCCGCCCCTCAGGGACCAGCATGGCCATTTCGGGCGAGAGCGAGACGGCGATTTCAACCATCTCATCGGTTGCAGCCATCTCAAGGTTGAGCTTGATGTGGGTGAGTTCGCGGAGCCGCCGTACGTCGGCATCCTGAATATGACGCCGATCTTCGCGCAGGTGAACCGTGATG
>SYIM01000131.1 GCA_005798775.1 Burkholderiales bacterium | reverse complement strand
CTATCGCGCAGACTATCCCTCACATCGACGTATATGAGCTATCGGGCGCGGGGCAACTCCTGCCGATCATGATCAAGTCGCAGTCGCTGTCGGTGAGCAACGACATCCAGCAGCAACTGGCTCTCGCCTCCAACCAATCCTTACCTGCTCTGACGATCAAAGGCTCCTCGGGCGCTGATGTCATACGAACCGCAGCGGTGGACGTCGTCCGAGGTGGATTGGTTGTGGACTTGGCGGGGGATTCGTCGGTAGATTATGTTTTTGTCAATAATTCGAGAATCGGAAATGAAGGATTCTCCGGTGCGTTAGCAACCAACGGATTCGGTGGGCGAGTCGCGACCTACTCAGTTAACCCAGATGTCTTCGCTAATTCGCAGTCGATCGACAGCACCGCTTTGGTTTGGCGCACCTTAAACTCGAATAGCTTGACTCAGGACGGTACGTATTCAGGTGGCATACGGGCCGCAACATACAACGGATTCCAAGCAGCGACAGATATCGTCGTTTATATCGAAGGTGCCGATTCTGCTGCTGTTCGTGGCGGTTTTTTCGAGCTGAATACGGTTCCAGCGGTAGGGGGGTTCACCCCACCGAATAATTCTGTGATCGAGATTCAGTCTGGCTTTTTAAGCTCACTAGGAATTACTCCAGCCACTTTTGGGTCAGACCCTAAGAATTTAGAAAATACTGCCAAGCTTCTGGATAATATCCCTGATTTTGACGATAACGGTGGATCGCGTTTTTATGTTGTAGTCTATGACTACGCGAAGGGGGCTAATGCTGACGCGTGGCTTTACGCAGCAACCGCGACGCAAGGAGATGGTTTTGATTTTGCCGACGGAAAGGCGGCGAATCTCACTCGCGATACCGATACCCTCGAACTCATCGCCATCTTCAAAAGCGTTGGGGTCAACGCCTTCACCACCGACAATTTTCTGTGAGGCTTTCCTTGATACGCGGACGGCGAGTCCGCAGCGCAATCAATTGATTCTGCGGGCGGAGATGATAAAGGGGGGCGCATTGACAGGCACGCTGTTCTCGCCGCCAGCTACGACCGTCCCGGCGCCGCTGAGTGATCCAGACACAGGCGTTGCGCCCAATGCGGTGACGGCTGGCGGAAGGTCGTTGAGAAGCCCCCCTGTGGGCGGAATTACCCGTCCGAAGACCGCATAGCCTGGCCTCACAGGATCTACGGATTCATTAGTGTCGAGTGACGTGGAGTTATCGACCATGTTGATGAAAAACTGGCTGGTGGCAGAGTCGGGTTGGTCGGTGCGGGCCATTGCGATCGTGCCCTTGGTATTGGATAGCCCCGAAGCCTTGGGCTTTTCGAGAACGATTGGCGGACGTTGACCGGCCTGCGCTGAATACTGGGGTACGTTGGCTACGTTATAGGTGAACCCGCCACCCTGCACGACGAACGTTGAAACGATGCGGTGAAAAACTGTGTTGTTGAAGAACCCCGCACTCACGTATTCGAGAAAATTCTCAGTGGTGATCTTGGTCTTTTCAGATTCGAGTTCGAAGACGAACGAGCCTACGCTGGTCTCGATCAGCACCAGCGGCTTGAGCCCAGCACTCGGGACCGCAGACGACAAAACGTTACCGTTAGCATCCTTGGTAAACAGGTAGTAAGGTGGGACCTTTTCGCCGTCGCGAATGGTGACCCTCGCGGTACGACCGCCCGCCGTATCGGTCTTGAAGCACGGGTCATCCGGCTTGGGCGTTTCGGTGCTGGTCTGAATGCAATAGGCTACCGTTCCGCCTCGCGCGGTGTCGCCAGCGGAGATCTGCAGGATCCGCTTGGTGACACCTGCCTCTTGTACCGATTCAAACGAAAGGCTGAGAGACTCTCCAAGGACCTCGATATTGAACGTCTTGGTGTCGCTTGCGCCGTCGCTATCGGTGACCGAGATGGTGATCTGGTGCTTGCCCGGGGCTTTGGGTGTGCCTGAGATAATCCCGGTGACCGGGCCCACGGAGAGGCCGACGAATTCCAGAAGCGATCGCGCAGGAATGTTCAGTTGGGCCAGCCCCTTTTGCGTTTCGAGGGGAAACTCTGGCGTCGAGTACTTAAGCAGCGTGCTGTCGATATCGACTGCGCGAAGTTTGAGTGCCGGGATGGTCCGCCCGGCTACCACGGTCAGGTCCGGAACTGTCGAAAGCTGCGGCTGTTGGTTGCCTGAGCCGCCACAGGCTGCGATTCCGATTACTGATGCGAGCGAAGCGGCCAGGAGCGGTGGGCAAAGAAAACGCATCGAATACTTCCATCCAGTTAGCGGGGGTTGAGCAAAAAACTGATCGGTCGGTCAGTGCGTCTGGGTCATGGACTGTATTGTGCCGGCCGCGAGATCGTTTGGGGCGTTGGGCAGCCAGGCTTCCAACGGGTTGGTTTGAATCCGTCGAGTGAGCCGGGACAGATCGATAAGCAGCTGGCGGATGGCTGCATCCGCACCATTGAAACTGCCAATCGCGACAAATTTTGCCGCGTCGCGATCGGTCAGTTTGCCTGTGCTGTTATCGAGTAAATTCAATGAAAAGCTGCTCAACTGGGCTCCGGTGCAGGGCGCCTGGCTCATGGCAACCGTGTATTGAAGGTTGCGCATGCCCCCTTCAATCGTCAAGGGGGCAATGGGTGCAGGTGCGAACGCTGCGTTACTTTTCTTGTCGAGAGAGGGCGTGGCATTGGGGTATCGCGTGTAGCAGCCGCCGTCCACCACCGTGTTTTCGAAAAGACCGTGAAAAAATGTGCCGTTATAAAAATCGCTGTTGACGTAGTATAGAAAATTGTTGGCCCAGCCGCGCTGGACCCCGCCGCGGGAGCCTGGCTCAATCGTGAGTTCGATCTGTCGGGTGGTTGTCCCGCTGCCAATGACCATCTGTACGCGAGGCTTGACCACCTCGTCTGCATGAGTCCTCAAGGTGACCCCCTGACGCACCAACGATATTTGAAGCGGCCCAACGTCCTCCGGTGTGCAAACCAGTCGCGCCTCGGTTGAACTGACTCGATCAGCCCGCGGGCTTGTGCACACCACCCCTCCGGTCTGCAAAGTGACGGTCTCGTCGAGATTGGACCCGCTGGCAATAAAAGTGGATGGCCGACCGAATTTCAATGATTCGGTACGGATCGCGGTAATCACGGGCTCCGAGCCTGCGCCACTCGCGCCTGCGGGCGCCGCGCCGCCCCCGCCCCCGCACCCAATCAGTGCGCTGGCAAGCAAAGCGGCGCCGATCGCGGCGAGGATCGAGCGCGAAGGCGTGCTTGGTGGGAAGGGTGAATTTGAAGACACCCCAACATTCTAGGGGAACCTGTCAAGGTTTCGCTCGGCTGATCGGCCGAGGCGGAAACCCAGCCTACGCCCTTGCCGCCACCACAAATAGCGCGACCACGCAGCCGAGTGCTGCAATCCATACCAGGCTTCGGAGGGTGGGTCGGTCGTTGATGTAGGCCCAGCCGTAAATGAGCCGAAGCAGGACAAACGCCACGGCGAGCGCATTGACCGCCGCCTGCGAGCCTTGAGCGAGGTGGGCGATGATTACCGCTGCTGCGAAGGCCGGGAAAGCCTCGAAGCTGTTCTGCTGAGCCCAGTCGGCACGCTTTTGGCGGCCATCGACGCTGGCGAGGAACTCTCGCGGTGCCCGGTTGTCGTAGCGCCGATCGCCAAACTTCGCGATGCCCGCGAAGGCGTAGGGCATGAGTGCGGCGGCCAGTACGCACCAGTAAGCAGTTGTCATGGCAGAGCCTTGTTCGAAGGGGGACCAGGAGCCTGTTCACGCTCTCGGGCAAGGCGTTTCATTTTTTCCTTCTTCAGATCGTGAAACTGCCATGCGGCAAACACGAACACCAGCAGAAACACGCCCAGTTCGATCCAGATACCCATGCTGTGACTCCGATTTCGGAGAGAGATGTGCGCTCAACCATCAAATGGTAGAGGAACCGCCTGCCCCGACGTTAAGATTCCCCTTGAATCACCACCCCACTACCCCATGACTGACTCTGATCTTCTCACCAGTCTGACCGATGATCTACCCGATGCGCGCTACTGGCACCGTCTGGACGACGGCCGGATCCAATGTGACCTATGCCCAAGGGAATGCCGGCTCAATGACGGTCAGCGCGGACTGTGCTTTGTCCGTGCGCGAAGCGGCGACCGGATGGTACTCACCACCTGGGGCCGGTCGTCGGGGTTCTGCGTCGATCCGGTGGAAAAAAAGCCGCTTAACCACTTTCTCCCGGGCACGCCCATCCTGTCGTTTGGTACGGCTGGATGTAATCTGAGCTGCCGCTTCTGCCAGAACTGGGACATTTCAAAGAGCAGGGAGTTTGACCGACTTGCTGATCAGGCTACTCCCGAGGCGATCGCGCAGGCCGCCACGCGGACTGGCTGCCGCGCGGTGGCCTACACCTATAACGATCCGGTCATCTTTCTCGAATATGCGCTGGCTGTGGCGGAGGCTTGTCGAACGGAGGGAATCCGCTCGGTGGCGGTGACAGCGGGCTATGTCTCGCCCCCCGCAGCGCGGGAGTTTTTCAGCGGGATGGACGCGGCCAATGTTGATCTCAAGGCTTTTACCGAGACCTTTTATCAGCGCCACTGCGCAGGGAAACTGGCGCCGGTGCTCGATACGCTCGCTTACCTGGTGCATGAGACGTCGTGCTGGGTCGAAATCACCACGCTCCTGATTCCCGGCGAAAACGATAGCGACGACGAGCTACGCAATCTCTCCCGCTGGGTGAGGCGGGAGCTGGGGCCCAACGTACCGCTCCATTTCACGGCATTTCATCCCGACTGGAAGATGACCGACAAGCCGCACACGCCTCACGCGACGCTGATCCGGGCGCGGCGGATCGCAATGGACGAAGGCCTCCATCATGTGTACGTCGGCAACGTGCAGGACAAGGCGAGGCAATCCACCTATTGCCACTGCTGCGGCGAGCGCGTGATCGGGCGGGATTCCTACGTGCTATCCGAATGGCGTCTTGATGATGGAGGGCGCTGCTTGCGTTGCGGCACCTCATGCCCAGGGGTGTTCGATGGTCCGCGCGGCAACTGGGGTGCGCGCCGCCAGCCAGTCAGGATCGGAGTGCGGGCCGCGTAGGCTGGGCGCCGGCCGAGGCTTCCGCGCGGGCCGCTCGCGGCATGTCTGTAACCGAGCCATGCGGAGCGGCCGCCTGGTCGAGCGCCCGAGCCATGCGGAGCGGCCGCCCGGTCAAGCGCCCGCTCGCGCCCTTCAGTGAAAGGTTTCCGTGCGATAACGCCAGAGCCGCGCGCCCTGCGGCCAGCCATCAGGTGAGAGGCCAGCCTTCGCCTTGAGATGTTTCATGAACTGACGGGGATCGGGTAATTCGTGCCAGACATGAGGCAGGAACAGCCCGCGACGGGCCTGACCCTGCGGATCGCGGGCCTCCAGGATGACGCCATCGACCTCGGGATTGAGGGCATCGATCGCTTGCGCCTCCGAACTCGATTCCATCGGGCGCGGATGCGACAGGATCGACACCGAGACGTCAAGGCGCGACACCTCGGCCTGGGTGAGGTTGGGAAAGCGCGGATCTTGAAACGCCGCCTTGTAGGCGTTGGTGGCCACGTCCGCGACGAGCGGTTCATGCGGCACCACCGAGCCGATACAGCCGCGAAGCCGTCCGTCGAGGGTGAGCGTCACGAAGGTGGCGAGCATGGCCTGCAGAGTGCGGCTGAATGTGTGCGCGCTGACCTTGGCTGCGCGTCCGTGCTTGAGCCCCAGGGAAATCGCCTGCCGTGCGACGTTCGCGAGTTGCTGCCGCTCGCGGTCCGCGAGCCTTGCCTGGGCGGCGTACTCGAAACTCCAGCCGCCATAGCCCACGACCCGGTCGCGGTTCGCGTGCCCAGCGGTGTCACCGGAATTGCGCAGGTCGAGGGTGGTTGCGCGCAGATCGAGTTCAGCCGCTCGCGCGAGCAGCCCGCGGAGCGCATGTCGGCCGCACGCCTGCTCCTCGCCCAGTTGGTCAGGGCGAAGGGTTTCGATGGCGCGCCGGGCCGCTTCGTCTAGTGTCTGGGTGCGGGAGTAGTCGTGATAGTGAGAAAGGTCGGAGCTGATCAGAATCAGCGTTTCGTCACCGCCCCAGAGGCGTGACAGAAGCGCGGTCACCTCGTCTGCCGAGGCGCCACCCACCAGGATCGGGACGATGGTGAATGCTCCCAATACCTGCTGCAGAAAGGGGAGCTGCGTCTCCAGGCAATGCTCCTGTACATGAGGCGCATCATCAACGATCACGCCTGGGTGCTCGCGCACGATCGCCATGAATTTCGGATCGAGCTGCACCTCGCCCAGCGGCGTAGCAAATGCTCGCACCGACGGTACACAAAATCGGCGTACCGGCATCCTGTGAGGGGGGCCAAGCATGATCACGCGCCGGATGTGCTCTGCCCGAGCGAGCAGAGGTTTAAGCGTGGTGGCGGCGATCGGGCCCGAATAGATGTAGCCCGCATGGGGCGATACAAGGGCCTTGGGCGTAACCTGATGGAGCGGCGCACGCTCGATGAAGTCGCTGATCATCGCGCGAAGCGCCGACGGCTCAGCCGGATAGAACGCGCCCGCGAGTGCCGCCGGGCGGACGGAGGAGGCAGTCAGGCTCATGCGTCGATTCCCGCGCGCTTGACGAGTTCGGCGTCGCGAATGGAGAGATCCTGGCCGTTGAGGTCCATGGGGCGCTGGTTGGCAAGCCAGGCAATCAGACGGGCTGCGCGCTCAGGTTTCCCGAGCTGCTGGCGGGGCACTCGGCTCACCTCATTGACCTGAGCTGCGCGGATGGCGCTCTGCATGTCGGTATCGACCATGCCTGGCTGCAGCCCGAAGGCCGCAACGCCTTCGGGGCCCCACTCGAGCGCGAGGCAATGGGTGAGCATGACCAGACCTGCCTTGCTCGAGCAGTAAGCTGACCAGCCGGTACGCGGGGCGTGGGCTGCGCCGGTTGAGACGTTGATCACTGTGCCCGCCGGGCTTGCACGAAGTGCGGACAGGGCTGCGTCGACCATGAGGTAGGGCCCAGTGAGGTTGATGCGGATGGCGCGATCCCATTCGTTCACATCCACAGCACCTACTGGGCCCATGGGGTCGACCACGCCCGCGTTGTTGATCAGGATGTCGAGCCGTCCGTGGCGCTTGAGTGTGGCAGCCACTGCGGCGCGCGCTTCGTCGGCGTTTTCCACATGACAGGCGACCACGAGCGGGTCGATGCCGAGGGCCTGAACAGCCGATGCGGTAGCGCGGGCGGTCTCGGGACGTCGCACGGCCAGCACAGGGACGATTCCCTGGCAGGCGAGCTCGATGACGACAGCGGCGCCGATGCCACGCGAGGCACCGGTGACAAGCGCGACGCGCGCGCTGGATGGCGTTAATGACATGAAGCGCAATCTCCGGAAAGCGGGCGGGGCCGAGCAACATCGTAAGCTTAGTCGAAGCCCGCGAAAGCGGCATCTGTGCCGGCGCAAGAAACATTTCATGCTGCAACATCTGCGTCGCGAATCACTGTTGTAGCATCCGGCCTTTACCGGCGAGTCCGGTCCCGTTTAGTCGCTTTTCCTTCGGAGTCCACCCAATGAGCATTTCGGAATCCGCCCGGCAGGCGCTCTCCGCAGTCACCACTGCCACCCTCACGACTGTGCTGCTCAAGAAGGGCTTGCGAAATGTCTGGATGCGCGGCGCGCGGCCTCTCAAGCCCGGTCAGCCCAAGCTGGTGGGGCAGGCCTTTACGCTTCGGTTCGTGCCGGCCCGCGAAGACCTGGCCACGCCCGAATCCTGGGGCGCGCCCATCTCGACCCGGGCTGCGATCGAGGCCATGCCCG
>SYIM01000130.1 GCA_005798775.1 Burkholderiales bacterium | reverse complement strand
TCGGGGCTGATCGACGAGCACGTGGTGCTGGAGGCCGATGCTGATGTCATCGGGCATGTGAACGGCGGGCACACGTCGCTTTCGTACAAGTCGGTGTGCACGCTCTGCGAAAAAAGCAGCCGCGCGCTTGAAATCGTACATAACGGTAACGAACGGATCGCGATCCTCACCGCCCGTCACGCCATGGAGCTCAAGTGCCCCCACCGCGTCATTCTGGGTACCGATGCACCCGCGGGCTCGGGCGTGCAGCCACTGGGTATGCTGCGGCTGATCGCGCTCATTTCCAGCATGGCCGACAGTCCTGCCGAGATCGTGTTCGGCTTTGCCACCGGCAACATTTCGCGCATGCGCGCCTTGCCACAGGGGCTGATCGAAGCGGGTCGGCCCGCTGACTTCGTATTCATGGACAAGGCGCAGCATTCCGCGGGTGCTGATCTCCTGGACAGTATCCGGTTGGGTGACATCCCCGGGGTGGGGATGGTGATGATTGACGGCATTGTGCGTTGTCAGCGCAGCCGCAACACGCCTCCGGCTGTCGAGGTGCCGGTGATTGCGCACTGAGCCCGTCCAAGGCGGGTCGCCGCGTCGTCGCGACCGCGAGGCAACCCGTTCCCGCATCCTGGGCGCGGCAGTCATCGAGTTCGCACGCCACGGACTGTCCGAAGCTCGTGGTGAGCGAATTGCCCAGCGGGCGCGAAGCAGCGAGCGAATGCTTTACTACTACTTCGGCAGCAAGGAAGAGCTGTTTCGTGCTGCGCTCGAATCCGTCTATGCGGCGCTTCGAGAGGCAGAGCGCGCGCTGAGACTTGATGAGGCCGATCCCTTAGCAGCGCTTGAGCGTTTCTGCCGTTTTGTATGGCGCTACTACGTGGACCACCCTGAATTCATCAGCCTGCTCAATACCGAAAATCTCTATAAGGCGAAGCACCTGCGTCGTTCAGCACAGCTGGGCGAACTGGTCTCGCCGGTGGTGGGGCTGCTCGGTGGCTTGATTGAGCGTGGTGAGCGTGATGGTGTGTTTCGCTCGGGTGTTGATCCGGCGCAGCTCTACCTGTCAATCGCCTCGCAGGGCTATTTTTATCTGTCTAACCGTCATACGCTGTCGGCCGTACTGGCGCGCGATCTGGCTGCGCAGGCGGCAATCGAGACGCACTGGCGGGAGAGCGCCGAGATGATCCGGCGATATGTTGCGGCCTGAGCGATCTCTGCCCTGTGACCGAGGCCCTCGGGCGGTATGATCATCACCCGCATTTTTTTGCTTAGGCCATGAAGCCCAAACTGCTCATTACCCGGCAAGTCTTTGATGAGGTGCTTGCTCGCCTGCTGCCTCAATTTGAAGTGGAATCCAATCAGACGGACGCCGAGTGGCCGCGCGCGGAACTGCTCGCAAGGGTCGCCGACCAGGACGCACTATTCGTGGTCACCTCCGACCGGGTCGACGCCGAACTGCTCGCCGCAGCGCCCCGGCTGGCCATTGTCGCCACCGGGTCGGTCGGCTTCAACCACATCGATCTGAAGGCCTGCGCAGCGCGCGGCGTATCGGTTACCAACACGCCAGATGTGCTGAATGAGGCGACGGCCGACATGGCGTGGGCACTCCTGATGTCGGCGGCACGCCGGATCTGTGAGTCCGAGCACTGGCTGCGAGCCGGTCATTGGAAGCGCTGGGCGTTCGATCAGTTTCTGGGTGCAGACGTGTGGCGGTCGACGCTGGGTATTGTGGGAATGGGCCGAATCGGATCCGCAATTGCCCGTCGGGCCCGCGGCTTCGAAATGAAAGTGCTCTACACCAACCGGAGCCCCGCAGCCAATGAGGGTGAACTGGGCGCAGAGCGGGTTCCGCTCGAGCAGTTGCTCGAGCGCGCCGATCACGTGGTGCTGGTTGTGCCCTACAGCCCTGCCACGCATCATCTGATTGGCGAACGCGAGCTCGCGCTGATGAAACCCGATGCTACGCTGGTCAATATCGCGCGAGGGGGCGTGGTTGACGATGCTGCGCTTGCGCGGGCGCTTCGCGCCGGCCGTCCTGCAGCCGCCGGGCTCGATGTGTTTGAAAATGAACCTGCGCCCCACCCGGAGCTGCTCACGCTTGCCAACGTGGCCCTGACACCGCATATCGGGAGTGCCACGCGAAGTTCGCGGGCGGGGATGGCGATGCTTGCCGCTGAAAACCTGCTCGCCTTCGCTGCGGGCAAGCCGCTTCCGACACGGGTCAGCCGCTGATGGCCGAGCTCATCTTCGAGCGCCCGCACGCCCTCGGACTGGAGGCGGCGCAAGCGGTCGCGCAGCGTCTGGCCGACGAGATGCAGACCGACTATGGGGTCGATTCACACTGGCGTGGCAATGATCTGGTGTTTTCCCGAAGCGGTCTCGCGGGCGTGCTTCGAATCAATCCGGATTCCCTCAGGCTGGAAGCCAAGCTTGGCTTTCTTTTTTCCACCTACAAGACCAGAATCGAGGCTTCGATGGCGGCGAACTTCGAACGCTATTTTGGCGCTTGAGCCCAACAACTACATCACACACCACCGGAGCCAGCCTTGAACCCCACCACGGTCCAGATCGTGGCAGCGGTCATCTTCACGATCGCCGTCCTGCACACCTTCTCGGTGAAGTTCTTTGAAAAACTGGCGCATCGCCATCCTGCGCATACAGGCATCTTTCACCTGCTCGGAGAGGTCGAAGCGGTGTTCGGTTTCTGGGCGCTGGTGCTGGTGGTGTTCATGGCGGTATCGGTCGGGCCGCAGGGCGCACTGAAATATCTCAATGCCCGTAATTTCACTGAGCCATTATTTGTGTTTGTGATCATGGTGATCGCGGCAAGCCGTCCCATCCTCAAGGTGTCGCTTGGCTGTGTGGATATGGTGGCGAAAATACTACCCATGCACCGGCAGGTCTCAACCTTCTTTGTGGCGTTGTCGCTGCTGCCGCTCCTTGGGTCGTTCATCACCGAGCCTGCCGCCATGACGCTGGCGGCCCTTTTGTTGCGCGAGCGCTTTTATAACCCCGGGCTGTCGAACCGCCTGAAATACCTCACGCTGGGGGTGCTGTTTGTGAATGTGTCCATTGGCGGCACGCTCACGCCCTACGCAGCGCCTCCCGTCCTGATGGTGGCGGCAACCTGGAACTGGGATCTGATGTTCATGATCACCAACCTGGGCTGGCGCTCTGCGTTGGCGGTCATCGTCAATGCATTCGTGCTCACGCTGATATTCCGGTCGGAGCTCTCCCGTATTCCCCTGGTTGAAAAGAACGATGATGAAAACCGTATTCCGGTCGCGCTGGTCATCATCCATATCCTGTTCCTGGCTGGGGTGGTGGTGGCTGCTCATCACGCAGTCGTTTTTATGGGTTTGTTCCTGTTTTTCCTCGGTATCGCCACGGCTTACAGCCAGTGGCAGGACCGCCTCATTCTGCGAGAGGGCATGATGGTGGCGTTTTTCCTGGCCGGACTGGTGGTGCTGGGCGGTCAGCAGCAGTGGTGGCTGCAGCCCGCGTTGTCGGCCATGAGCCCGACCGCGGTTTATTACGGGGCGACGGCACTTACCGCCATTACTGACAATGCGGCACTCACCTACCTGGGCTCGCTTGTGGAGGGGCTCACCGATGAATTCAAGCTTTCATTGGTAGCGGGCGCAGTAACCGGCGGGGGGCTCACGGTCATTGCCAACGCACCCAACCCCGCGGGCTACTCCATTCTGAAGAGCCGCTTCGATAATGAAGAGATCGGCGCGGGCGGGCTGTTTGCCGCAGCCTTCGTGCCAACGCTGGTGGCGATTGCAGCGTTCAGAATGATCTGAGCGGTTGAGCGACAGCGCGCGTCGGGCGGGCGTCAGCCATCCAGTGATCGATCCGCCCGGTACCAGCCTTGCCGCTCGGTATTTGAGCCAGAGGCGGCGTATTACTTCGCGAAGCTTTGCTCCATCTCGCGGCGAAACTGTACGGCCTGCGAGCGCCCGTCAATCGTGACATCGGACCACCGAACAGGTGCGCCGGCTGCCACGCGGCGCTTGAGCGTCACGCCGTGTGCGAGTCCGAGTGGCAGTCCGCCGACCGCCAGCGAGTCGGCGGCCGGCATCAGTCGGCCATAAACCGTAAAGCCGCCTTCGCCATCCAGTGTTTCGCCGGCCTTCAGATCGCGCTTGGCGGTGGCCACCACATCACCGTGCCAGGCCTGCGCGCAGCCGGTAGGCTCGCCACGCAGCCCTACCGAGGCCACGCTCACCCCGAGCTCGAGCCCGATCAGGTGATA
>SYIM01000129.1 GCA_005798775.1 Burkholderiales bacterium | reverse complement strand
CGGAAGCCGCGCGAGCTGGTCTGGATTTTCGGCTGCCTCATCTTTCTTTGCCTGATGGCTGAAGCGTTTTTCGGCTATTTGCTCCCCTGGGGTCAGATGTCCTTTTGGGGCGCGCAGGTTATCGTGAACCTGTTTGCGGCCGTTCCCTTCATTGGGCCCGAGCTGTCAATCTGGATCCGCGGCGACTATGTGGTGGGCGACGCAACCCTCAACCGTTTCTTTGCGTTTCACGTCATTGCCATCCCGCTCGTTCTGCTGGGTCTGGTGGCCGCGCACATCGTTGCGCTTCACGAAGTGGGTTCCAACAACCCCGATGGCGTTGACATCAAGGCGAAGAAAGATGCCAACGGCGTGCCGCTTGACGGCATTCCCTTCCACCCCTACTACACGGTGCACGACATCCTGGGCGTGTCGGTGTTTCTCATTGCGTTTTCGGCCATCGTTTTCTTCGCACCCGAGGCGGGGGGCTATTTCCTCGAGTACAACAACTTCATCCCGGCTGACCCGCTCAAGACGCCGGCACACATCGCCCCTGTCTGGTATTTCACGCCCTACTATTCGGTTCTGCGTGCCGTCACCGATGACTTCCTCATTTACTGGATGACCCCGTTCCTGGTGTTCTATGCGTTGTTGGTGCTGGGTACAGCGCGCTATGCAAGTGTCAAGGTCATCACCCTGGCCGCAGTGGCCGTCCTGATCGCAGGATTTTTTCTGGTCGAGGCCAAGTTCTGGGGGGTGGTGGCAATGGGCGCTGCGGTACTCATCCTGTTCACCATGCCCTGGATCGACCACAGCCCGGTGAGGTCTATCCGCTATCGGCCGGGCTGGCACAAGTGGGTCTATGGCGTATTCGTGGTGGTGTTCCTGGTGCTGGGATACCTCGGTGTTCAACCGCCTGAAGAACTCCGCAACCTGGTCGCCAAGATCGGTACGCTCCTCTACTTCGCCTTTTTCATGCTGATGCCCTGGTGGAGTGCGATGGGTGAATTCAAAAGTGCGCCGGATCGCGTTACGTTTGCAGCGCACTGACCGCTGGAGTCCGCAGAAAATGAAAAAACCGTTCGCTTGGCTGGCTGCGCTCCTTGCCTCTGCCTTCATCGCCGGGACGGCTGCCGCTGCGGGAGGCTCGTCCTTCCCGCTCGATCGTTTTCCCTTGGAAAAGCTGACGGAGCAGCCGGCGCTCCAGAATGGCGCCAAGCTGTTCGTCAACTACTGTCTCAACTGTCACGGCGCCTCGGCGATGCGCTATAACCGGCTGCGCGATATTGGCCTCTCGGAGGATCAGATCAGGCGTCACCTGATGTTCGCCTCGGATAAAGTCGGTGAACCCATGAAGGTCGCCATCCGTGCCTCGGACGCGAAGGAGTGGCTGGGTGCACTGCCGCCTGATCTTTCCGTGATCGCCCGGGCGCGTGCGTCGCCGGACGGCTCCGGCTCCGACTGGCTTTACACCTATTTGCGGGCCTATTACCGCGACGGTACGCGCTCCACCGGCTGGAATAATGCACTGTTCGAAAACGTCGGGATGCCCCATGTGCTCTGGCCCATGCAGGGCTCGCGCGGCGCAACCATCGAGGACGTCCGCGAATCCCGTGATCCCAAGACGGGCAAGTCGGAAGGTTTTGTTCGCACCACAGTCAGTTTTGATCCGCAGGGGTATCGGACAGAAGCCACCGACAAGGTAACGGGTGGCTATCCGCAAGCCGGTAAAACCATCAAGCTCGGTAAGCCTGAGGGCGGTGGCATATCGCCTGCCGACTATGACGCTCAGGTTGCCGATCTGGTCGCCTTCATCACCTACATGTCCGATCCGAGCGCTGGAACCCGCGTGAGACTCGGTGCCTGGGTTCTGATGTTTCTCGCGGTGTTCACGGTGTTTGCATGGAACCTGAACCGCGTCTACTGGAAAGACGTCAAATAGACGGTACTGCCGTCGTCGCCGGCGGGGTTACACGGTCAGCCCGCTGACCGCAGCCCCGCTTTCCCTTTCGGCCGAGTATTCACGGAAGCCGCCCGCCATGATGGTCCTGTACTCCGGAACCACCTGCCCGTTTTCTCAGCGCTGCAGACTCGTGCTGTTTGAAAAAGGCATGGACTTTGAAATTCGGGATGTTGATCTTTACAACAAGCCTGAAGATATTTCGATTATGAATCCGTACGGTCAGGTGCCCATCCTGGTCGAGCGTGATCTGATTCTTTACGAATCCAACATCATCAATGAATACATTGATGAGCGATTTCCTCACCCGCAGCTGATGCCCGCCGACCCGGTGATGCGTGCCCGGGCGCGGCTGTTCCTGTTTAATTTCGAGCGAGAGTTGTTCGTGCATGTGCAGATTCTGGAGCGGCGAGACGCTTCCAAAGATGCGCAGAAGCTGCAGGAGAAGGCGCGCCAGCAGATTCGTGACCGGCTCACACAGCTCACGCCCATCTTCATCAAGAATAAGCACATGCTGGGCGAAGAATTTTCCATGCTGGATGTTGCAATTGCGCCGCTTCTGTGGCGTCTCGATCACTACGGCATTGAAATGCCGAAGACCGCTGCGCCGCTCCTGCGTTACGCGGAGCGCATCTTTTCACGGCCTGCCTACATTGAGGCGCTCACGCCCTCGGAGAAGGTGATGCGCCGTTGAGCGCGTCGCGCGCCGGCCTCAGGCTTTGTCTGAGCGCCGCGCCGCCGTCTCGTCAACCGGACGTCCCGCACAACCATGGCTGAGCTGTCGACCAAGCCCTACCTCCTTCGAGCCATCCACCAGTGGTGCGAGGACAGCGGCTTCCGCCCTTATCTCGCGGTCTTGGTTGATGAGCGAACCCAGGTCCCGCGCGAGTTCGTCCGCAATGGCGAAATCGTTCTCAATGTGTCGACTGTTGCCACCAACAGACTGCAACTGGGCAATGATCTGATCGAATTCGAAGCCCGGTTCTCTGGCTCGGTTCGACAGGTATCGATACCGATCGAGAATGTATCGGCCATCTATGCTCAGGAAACAGGCCATGGCATGGCATTTGATGTGCCGAAGCCCCTCGCGCTGGTACCCGATCGCGGGGCGCCGGAGTCCAGTGGTGCCAACAAGGCGGCGCCTGCTGCTGGCTCGCCCTCCGCCCGACCGGCGTCGCGACCGAGGCTGGTCCCCCGCTCGGCGCAGCCGCCTGGTGCGTCCGCCGAGCCGTCCGCCCACGCCGAAGCGGCGGGCGCTGAATCCTCCACGGGTGCGGATGCCGCACCGACAAAGCCCGCGCGGGCTGCACCGGCGCTCGCTTTATCGGGACCTAAGGCTGCAGCACCGCTGAGCAGTCCGGCCCCGGCCTCAGCGCCGCTCCTTCGGGCGGTTGATTCGGATTCACTGGCCGGGCGCACACCGCGCTCGGCGGCGTCCAAATCGCGCCGGCGCGGCAAGCTCTCTGCAGTTCCCGATGGCCTGCCAGCCGGGGGCGATTCCCCACCGCGCCCAATCAATACAGCGGCCGAGCCGTCGCAAGCGCCTGCGGCGCCACGGCCAGCTGGCGCCGAACCGCTGTCTGGCGGCGGATCGAATGCGTCGTCGCCGACCGGACCAGCCCCCGATGAGCCTCCGCCGTCACCGCCCGTCCGTCCGCAGTTGAAACGCATCAAATAGCCCTAACGCGGCGTATCATCCGCTGCGCGCGAGGAGAGCCTTGCCGGCTTAGCTCAGTTGGTAGAGCAACCGCCTTGTCAGCGGGAGGTCACCTGTTCGCGTCAGGTAGCCGGCACCACCGACCTCTGGCCTATGGCTCCCGCGCGTAGACGTGCCCTGTCCCCACGCGACGGTGGGTGGATCATCATGTGGTTGACCCAGGAGTTTCTGATGAGCATTGCATCTTCGATTTGGCAGCGCCTGGCCGCAGTTGCGCTTGGCACGGCCACGCTTTTCTCTGGTGCGGCTGCGTTTGCGCAGGACTGGCCCTCACGGCCTGTTCGGCTCATCAATCCCTTTGCTGCCGGATCGGCGGTGGATGTGGTGGCGCGCTTGATTGCCGCCCGCCTGTCCCAGAACGTCAACGTGCAGTTCATCGTCGAGAACCGCACCGGCGCCTCAGGTAACATCGGCACCGAAGTCGCTGCACGTGCGCGGCCTGACGGGGAAACGTTTCTGGTGGGGTCGCCCGGCACCATGGCGATCAATCCATGGCTATTCAAGTCGTTGCCCTACGATGCGGAAAAAGACTTTGTCGCGGTCACCGTGCTGGTCAGTTTTCCGCAAGTGATGGTGGTAAATCCCAAGGTCCCGGCAACCACAGTTGCCGAGTTTGTTGCATGGGTGAAAGGCCAGCAGGGCCGGGTCAACTTCGCTTCATCCGGGCAAGGCAGCACCTCGCATCTTGTGATGGAACTGATCCGAGCCGAAGCGAAACTCGATATGACGCATATACCGTTTCGCGGCGGCTCGCCCGCAGTGCAAGCGGTGATTGCAGGCGATGTGCAGGTCGCGGTCGAGGGGCTTCCGTCGCTGCCCGGACACCTGGCAGCGGGAACCATCCGTCCGCTCGCCGTGACCTCGGAGCGCCGCAGTGATGCGCTCCCGAATGTGCCGGCGCTCTCCGAAACCTACCCTGGGTTTGATGCAGCGGCATGGGTCATCCTGTTCGCGCCGGCAGGCACGCCGACCGCGATCGTCAACCGTATGGCAGCTGAAGTGAAGAAATCGCTCGAGGCGCCGGAAGTGCAGGAGCGGCTGGCGAAGATGGGCGCTACCCCGTCAGGGCTCGGACCAGTGGAGACGGCTGCGTTTCACAAGCGTGAGCTCGCGAAATTCAAACGTGCGGTCGAGGTTTCGGGGGCGAAGGCCGAGCAGTAGCGGGCACGAGGGGGTTGGGCGCGGCTCTACCGAGCCGTCGCAGGCGTGAGGACGTTGAGCGCGGCACCTACACTGTGGTGCGAGCGAACGCATCAGGCGGTGCAGCGCGGGCGGTTATCGGCTCGGCCGCGCTTATCGTGCATGGGCGTGCAGCGAGGCTTTGCCGGCCAGAGCTGCCACATGCTGGCTCGCGAGCATGGCAAGCCCGAATGATTGGGCCAGACCGTTGCCGGGCAGGTAACCTGCGCCGCCCACCCCAGAGATGGACGCAGCGGCGCCACCCGCCGCGTACAGCCCCTTGATCACGCTGCCATCGCTGCGCAGTACCCGTGCGTTCGCATCGACCCGCAGGCCACCCTGCGTGTGCGCAAGGGCCCCGGTGACCCAGGCTGCGTAGAGCGGCGCAACGAGCGCCAAGCCGAATCGTTTGCGTCCCCACTCGGGGTCATGGCCTTTTGCCGCGGCTGCACCGAATCGAGCGAACGTTTCCTCGAATGTCTTCAGCGGAATATCGAAGCAGTGGGCAAGGTCGGCTGGGCTTTGCGCAACATGAATCTTTCCGGCCTCAAACGCTTCGCGATAAGGGCCCTGGGTACTCGCCGATGCGTGAATGCGGGCGTCGAACACCTCGAGTGCAACGCCGCCAGGTTGCGCCAGCACGAAGGCTGCGAGTTCAGAGGGGCCGATGTCTTCCGCAACAAACCGTCGCCCGTCGCGGTTGACCAAAAATGCACCCAGAGGCGGTAACGACATGCCCAGACGCGTGCGGCCCTCGGGCGGGTTCACGTGACCCTGGCCCTGATAGCCCCGCATGAAGCCGAGGTCAGCACCCAGGGCACGGCCCAGGCTGATCGCGCGACCATCGTTGGGTCCGGCGCCAATGTGGAGCGCACCTTTCATTTCCGGGAGGTATTCGGCAAGTAGCTCCTGGTTCGCAGCGAAACCGCCAGTCGCGAGCAGCACTGCGGGCGCAGCGAAATCCCAGCTCTGGCCGCAAACGCGCGCCCTGAGTCCGTGGATCCTGGGCGCCCCTGCAGCTGACGACGGGGTGGGCTCAGTGAGTAGCTCGATCGCCTCTGCACCATCGACGCGATGAATCAGCGAACAGGCGCTCACGGCTGCGCGCAGCAGCGCGTGCAGCTCGCGCCCGCTTTCGGCTGGGGTCGCATGCAGGCGCGGAGCGCTGTGCCCTGGGACCGAGAGGCTGGCTAGCAGCTTGATGGGAAGATTTGCAATGTCGGCGAGGAAATGCACAGCAGACGCGCTTTGCGCGGCGATCGCAGCGAGCACGGGCGGATCGACCGCGCCCCCTGCCTTCGTATGGGCATCGCCAGCAAAGCGGTCGGGATCGTCGGCAATACCGGCTTGGGCTTGATAGCGCGTGCCCGCTCCGGGGAAAAGGCCACCGCTCACCATCAGGTTGGAGGGGCCGTCTGGGTCGCGTTCAAGAAGAAGCACGGCCGCGCCGTGATGTGCGGCTACCAGTGCGGCCATCATGCCAGCGGCACCGGCTCCGGCGACCAGCAGATCTGCGCGAGGGATAGGGATCGAGACGGAGGTCATCGTATGGCGCTTGAACGGGTGAGGGATTCGGGCGAGTATCTGGCTGACTTCCCCAGGCCATCATAACTTGACTGCCACCTCTGTCGCGATCCCTGTTCACGCAGCCAGGCCCAAGCCTGGAGACCGCATGACGCAGTCTGCTTATCCGTCGATGCTTGCGCCGCTGACGCTGGCCGGCAAGCGTCTTCGCAACCGCGTCGTCCATCTGTCGATGACCACCTTTTCCAACCGTGATGCCAAGGTCGGGCCGACGCTTCTCAACTACTGTGCGAGCCGCGCGCGCGGTGGCGCAGCCATGCTGATCACCGAACCCATCAGCATGGCGCGTCATCATCATCTGGCCACGCGCGCCGACGCCTGGAACGACACGGATCTCGATGGCCTCAGCCGGCTTGCTCAGGCCGTTGAATCCGAGGGTTGCCGGCTGATCGCGCAGCTGCTTGAACGGGGTCGTGCCCGTAATCAGCCTGGTCGCAGCTTTGATGGCATTGGCATGTCGGTACTGCCTGATGATCTCAGCTGGTCCATGCCGCGTGGGCTGCTACGCAGCGAAATCGCACCGCTGCTTGATGAATACGCCATGGCGGCGGCGAGGCTCAAGCGCTGTGGCTGGAGCGGCTTGGAGATTTCTGCGGGGCATGGGCATTTTTTTCATCAAACGCTCTCGCCCTGGTCGAACCGTCGCACCGATGATTACGGGGGCGATCTTGAGGGTCGGACCCGGCTGCTGCGCGAACTGATCGAGGCGATTCGCGCCAACTGCGGAGACGACTTCATCGTCGGTTTGAAACTTCCCGGAAACGACTGGCTACCGGGCAGCATTGACCCGGTCTACGCGGCAGCGGTTGCACGCCGGCTCACCTCGAGCGGTCGGGTCGACTACGTCGCGTTCTGCTGGGGAAGCCACTCTCGTACGCTTGAGCGCCATGTGCCGGATGGCTACACCGAGCGCGTGACCTACCGATCGACTATTCGAGAGCTCGCGCAGGCAATTCCCGAGGTTCCAGTGATCGCGGTCGGCCGGATTACCGATCCGGCGGAGGCTGATTCGGTTGTGGCGGACGGTACGGCGGCAATGGTGGGTATTGGTCGCGCACTTATCGCTGATCCTGCCTGGGTGAACAAGGCACAGGCGGGGCGGGCCCACGACATACGCTACTGCGTGTCTTGTAACACCTGCTGGGAACGAATTTCCCAGCAGCGCCTGGCGATTGGCTGTGACAACAATCCTCGGGTAGGCCTTGCCGACGAAGTCGACTATCGGCCGCCGCGCGCTGAGCGGGCCCGCCGTGTGGTCGTGGTGGGTGCAGGTCCTGCGGGTCTGGAAGCGGCCTGGATCGCAGCCGCACGAGGCCATCGGGTCACGGTCTTTACTCGCGCAGATGAACTGGGTGGCAAGCTTCGTCTGCGTGCGCTCTTGCCAGGTGGCGAGTCTGTGAGCAGCGTCTACGACTACCAGCATGCGGCGGCGCAGCGGCATGGGTGCGAGTTCATCACGCGACGCGAGGCGGGCTTGGCTGACGTGCTGGCGCTCGAGCCTGATGCGGTGATCATCGCAACCGGGGCCGACATGGTCGCGCCCCTTTGGCTTCCTGATGATGTCCGTGGTTCGGGGCTGGTACCGGATCTGCGAACCGCCATGCGCGAGGTGCTCCGCCATGGCGGGCGGCAGCCAGGTTCGGCTGTCATCTTCGACATGGACCATGGCGAGGGCACCTATGCTGCAGCCGAGTACCTGCACTTGGTTTTTGACCGGATCGTGATTGTCACGCCACGCGACACGGTGGCGCAGGACTTGCCGATGGTTGTCCGCCAGGGCATCCTGCGGCGGCTCAATGAGAAGCGGATCAGCGTGCTCACCCTGTCCGAGCCCGTTTGGAGCGAACGGGTGGAAAGCGCAGCCGAGCTGGTCTGCGTCAACGTCTATAACGGGGAACAGACGGTTGTGCGTGACCTCGCGTTTCTCGCGTGGTCCACGCCCCGCGCTCCGGATGGCTCGCTACCGCTGGCGCTTGCCCAACGCGGCATCGCGTTTCACCGGGTGGGCGATGCCCTCGCGGCGCGCTCGCTGTACGCTGCCACATCAGAGGGACATTCTGCAGGCCACGCCGTCTGACGCTTTAAAGAGTGCGGGGGCAGCTGGGGGCGCGCACGGTGCGGCTCAACCCTGCGTGAGACCCCATTGAGCCATCGCCTCAGGAGCGAGCCCCAATGACTGAAAATAGTCGGTCGGCAACTGATCGTAGGCGCGATCAGGCAGCGGCTCAATATCTCCGGGCGTCCAGCTGCCATCGACATCGCCCGTGAGCACCCCAACCAGATTCACCGAGGCAGTCTGGCCGGCGCGCGCGCTGACTGCGGTGTCGGTCGCTGCAACGGCATGCCGCGTGTACACCGATCCCGTGGTGGTATTCCAGAGCACCTCGGATTCGCCCGCAAAGCGCCATCGGGAGGCTGACGCGTCTTTCAGTCCGAGCGCAAGCTTGAGAATGGCATCAGCGTCGGTCCGGGTGACCTTGCCATCGCGGTCAACGTCCGCCGCAAGCACCTGATAGGGCGAGATCGGCATTGCATTTTGCGAGTCATTGCCCGCGAGCGGATTGGACGTGCGTCCGGTGGCGAGTTTGAGTGCAGCCAGCGTATCGGCTGCGCTGACTGCGCGCGCGACTTCGCCCGTACCCGCTTCACGGCTCCCGGTCACGCGCAAAAGCCCATCGAAGTCGAGCCCATCGATCACCCAGCGGCCATCGATTCCACTTCGGGCGAACGGCGCGGTTGGCGGTTCGGCTGACGTGACGGTTTGGGCCTGCGCACGTACCTGAACATCGTCGAGCAGCGCATGACTTTTCCAGTGGTAAGTGATGCCGGCGAGGGCGGCGGCGCGGGCGCCTGCTGCACCAGCACTCGCTGGGTTTGTCGAAAAATTCGCAGGGATATCGGTCAACAGGCCGACCTTAGCGGTTGGTAGGCTCGGTACGTAGCCGATATTGCCCGCGCTGTCGCGGTAGATGGCCTCGACCGATATCGCCTTACCGACATGGGTCTGGGTGAGCTGAAAGGACGGCGCGGGCGAGATTGCGCTGACCGGTATGCCATCGGCTCGCCAAACCCAGCCAACCAGACTGCTGGTGGAAAACCCATCGGGATCGACAAGCGTGTGCTGCACTGTGAGCGTCTGGCCTTGAACCGGGCTTCCTGTGATGAGGACTTCCCCGCCCGGCGATTTCGGATCGTAGTAGCTGCCAATAACCCCTATCGGGATGGTCGGGCTGCTCAGTTCACCGCCACTCGCGCGGACCGGGACGTTACTCAGGATTTCGATCGCTGGATAACCGTCTAGCACCCGTCCGAACACGGCGTAGCCGTTACCGTCAGCGGCGCGGTTGGCATCGAGGAAAAGATTATCTGCAACGTTGATGAAAAACTGGCTGGTCGCGCTGTTCGGGTCGCCCGTGCGCGCCATTGCGATAGTTCCGAACGTGTTGCTGAGCCCGGTCACGGAGGTGCTTTGCAAAGCGATCGGTGCCTGCGTGGGGGTCTTGTAGGAGATCTGACCGGTTGAGTCGACCGTGTAGCCGCCTCCCTGAATCATGAAGCCGTCGATCACGCGGTGAAAAATCGTATTGTTGTAGTAGCCACTCTTCACATACTGAACGAAATTGGCAACCGTACTGGCGGCCCGCGTCGATTCAAGTTCGATCAGCAGATCACCGTAGTTCGTACGAAGCCATGCGCGGGGAAGCGCTGGGGCGGCTACGCTGACAGCCGACCCGGCGGCTGCGCTTGTCACGCTTTCCGTGGTACCGGTCAGGTCCGTGTAGGACGCCGTCACCGTGATGAACTTGCTGGCCTCGGCTGCACTCACCGGGAAACTGCTCTGGGTCATTCCGGCTGCGGGCTGCCCGTCGATATTCCACTGCCAGCGGACCGCGCCGGGCTGGCCGGCCGCCGGGATGCCGTCCTGGTCGGTCAGGCTGTGCGAGGCGGTGAGCGTGGCCCCCGCGGCGGGCGTGCCGCTGATCACAACGCGGCCGCCGGGCGAATCGTTTGCATTGATGACCTTGACGGGCTCACTGGAAACGTAGCCGGTGGTCCCTTTCAGATCGGTGTAAAAAGCGACCGCGGTGATGGCCTTGCCCACCATCGCCTGGGTGAGCGTGAGCGAAGCGGATTGCGCACCTGAAATCAGCGTCCCGTCCGCTTTCCAGTAGTAGTCTATCGCGCCGGGTTGCCCGCTGGCAGGGATGCCGTCGGCATCGGCCAACTGACTGAGCGCGACCAGGGATCTGCCCTGAATCGGAAGCCCGGCAATCGTGACACTTCCGGTCGGTGCTGCGTTGGTGTTCGGCTCGGATACGGGCAGTACATCAATGAGGGTCACGGCTGATGTGGGTTTGGAAACTTCACCCGAACCGTTATCGACCACCTCGACCGCTTTCAATTTCGTCATCAGGCCGGCGCCGACACTGGCGACGCGGCCGAATACCGCATAGCCGTTGCCGTCGCTCGCATAGGCTGCATCGAGAAACAGGTTGTCAGCCAGATTGATGAAGAACTCGCTCGTGGCGCTGTCCGCCACGGAGGTGCGAGCCATGGCAAGCGTGCCCGTCAGGTTGCTCAGACCGGTTGTACTGGTGCGTTCAAGGGGAATCGGTGAAAACGTTGAAGCGCGACGTACGAAGTTGGTGCCTTCCAGATCGTACCCACCGCCCTGCGCCATGAAGGTGGAAATGATCCGGTGAAATTCGGTCCCGTCGTAAAAATTCGTATCGGCATAGCGCTGAAAATTGGTGACGGTTACCGGCGCTCGGTCGGCTTCCAGGTCGACCACCACATCGCCCAGCGAGGTCTTGAGCAGTACCCTCGGCAGCGGATTGTATTGGGGGGCCGCAATGGCCAGCGGTGCAAGCACGGCGCTGCTCGGCGCGCTGGTTATGATCTCTGCGGTTCCGCCCAGATCGGTGTACGCGGCGCCCACCGTGATCCGGCTGCCGACATCGGCGGGCGACAAGCGGTAGGTGGTGCCGGTTGCGCCGGCGATCGCCGCGCCATTTGAGCGCCATTGATGGGTCATGGCGCCGGCCGTGCCCGCGGCTGGAATACCATCCGGGTCGGTGAGCGTCTGGCTGATGGTGAGCAGCTCACCCGCTCGCGGCGTACCCGTGATGTTGAGCGTGCCCGCAGGGCGCGTGTTTGCGCGCGCGAGGAGAAGCTCAACTGCGTAGTCTGCTGTGTCGGTTGGTACGGCGTGACCGAACTCGAGAAGATAGCTACCCGGCACGGGCGCCCCGTTGAGAAGTTGCGTGCCGACGCTGATCCGTGACAGTGTGCCGCCCGCGACGACCTGTGCATCAGCAGTGGCGAGCGATTTGAGCGACCAGCTGAGCCCGCTGTCCGGCGCATGTCCAGCCAGGTCAATCAGCCGGGCACCGGTCAGGCGATGACCGGCTGGTACGGTGATTCGGAGCGCATCTACATCAGACGTGGCGAGCGATCCAGCCCATATCGCGCGGAGGGCCTGCGGCGGCAGCGCCGGAGCGGCCTCAGCGCTGTGCGCAAAGTCGCTCGCTTCAGCGATCAGGACGCCCGGTATGCCCAGTGCAGACACCGACTGCGCAGCATCGGAAAACCGCAGGCTCTCAATAGACCGCAGTCGGTCCAGCTCGAGCGTGACACGGTTGAGCGCGGCCAGCTCGGTGCGATCGGTATTGGCGTAGAGCTGCCACTGTGCCTGGTTGCCCTCGAGCGTCGCCCGGTCGGCGCCATCACCGCCCGCAAGCAAGTCAGAACCGCTGCCGCCCGCAAGCACATCGTTCCCGCCTGAGCCAATCAGGCTGTCGCGTCCGGGACCGCCCTCCAGCGTGTCGTCGCCCGCGCTGCCATCGATCGTATCGTCACCCGCGCCGGCCCGGACCAGGTTGGCGAGTGCGTTACCCGTCAGGCGGTCACTGTGGGGCGTTCCGACTAAATCTTCGATAGCGGTGCCGAAGTTCACCGTGATCTGCCCGGGTGCGGTAATGGTGCTCGCCCGCGCTGCCCCCATGAAACCCCAGTAACCAGGTTCAAGGCTAACATTCGCCGCAACCCCGAGCCCAGAGAGATCGATGACATCGGTGCCGCCACCGTCCCAAACGAAATTGGCTGTGCCAGGCGATAGGGTGTACCGGTCGGCGCCTGCGCGTACCCCCGGGTTGGGCCCATAGAGGTACTGGAGCGCCGCCACATCGAGCGGACCCAGTCGGACCCTACAATCGGCGCTGGCGACGTTGTAGGTCATGATCGTGAACGCAGACTGGTCTTCGGCAGCGCTCAGATACGGAGGCTCAGCCTGGTCGCCGGTTGTATCGGTGGCGCTGAACGGATGTTTGAGGCCGAGTGCGTGACCGACCTCATGGGTGAGCGCGTAGGCGCCAAAACTACCGGCAGCGAGATCGGTTGCGCCGATGGTTGCGGCATTGAGGAAGACGTCGCTGCCGAGCCACTCCCCTCGGGGATGGATCGCATAGCCCGCTGAATCGGTCTGGCTGTTGAGAGCGAACGCGATCAGGTCCTCGCCCGCGGCGTTGCTCGACGCCACAAAGCGCAAGCCCGTCGAGGCCGCAATCAGTTGGAGAGCGGCCTCAGCCTGAGCGGCCTGGGCAGCCGAAAAACCCTTAAAGCCTACAGTGTAGCGCGCATCCAGGTAATCGGTCGCTGTTTGCGGGAAGGCATATGAATAGGTTCGGCCGTCCTCGAGCATCAGGGAAAAACGCTGACCCGCACCCTCATCAGCCACCAGCGCCGAGATCCAGTAGGGAAGCGGTGTAGCGCCTGCACCGAGGGTGACCGTTTCGATATCGCTGGGCAGCTTGGTGGCTGATGACAGGACCGTTGCACTGTCGGTGCCGCCCAGGTCCTGAATCGGGGTGTCGGCTCGCGCCGCGATGTACTGATCGTTTCCCGCACCGCCCGTGATCGCCGACCGGAACGCCGAGCCCGTGACGAAGCGGTTATTGCCGCCGAGATCGAGAATATCCACATCCCCGGGGAGTTCGGATACATCAATGATCGTGTCGCCGTCAGCGCCCAGGATCAGGCTGGTGGTGGTGTCATCAAACAGCGCGAACGATTCGAAAGCGGTGATCACCCGGGGCGAGGGCAGCGCGGTCCCGCGCAGGAGCAGGTACTCATCGGGGGCGATCGCCTCGCTCAGATTGAAGATGACCGAACGACCGTTCACCTCGGGCGCGCCCTGCAGGCTGATAGGCGAGAGCGCTGCGCCCTGACCGCGCTGCGCGAGCACATTGCTATTCCAAGCGACCGCATCGATAGGGGTATCGAAAACCACCTCGAGCCGCTTTTCGCTCAGCGTGTAGCTCACCAGCTGGGAGGGTTTGTTACGGCCGCTATCGGCCTGCACGATCAGCGCATAGGCACCCGTTGCGGGGGGGCCGGTTGAGCCGCTCACCTCCAGAAACCAGCGCCCGCTTGTTTGCGGGGTGAACTGGATGAGCGCGTCGGTGCCGATATAGCTGTTGTCATCAACCGCAAGGGGGCGGCCCGCAGCATCGAGCAGACAAAGCTTAGGGTTACCCAGCGCGCTGGCGCCCAGCGGGACGATCAGCGTGTCGGCGACGAACTGGTAGGTGACGCCCGCCTCGAGTGTGACCGCAAACCAGTCGGCGTCGCCCACGGTTTCGATCTGGCCAACGACTCTGCCTCGCGCAGCGACCACACCGCTCGTGGCTGTGGTGGCGGCGAAGTCATCGGCGATCGGGGAGGCATTGTCCGCGTCAGACGGGTGGAGCAGGGCGATATCAGGCAAGTTGGCGGCAGACATCTGCTGGGCGCGGCTCCGCTCGAGCAGCTCGCCCCAGGGCGAATGCGCGGCAGCTACTGATTGAGGACCGTAATACTAACTCGACGGTTGCGCGGATCAGCAGGATTTGTTGGCACGAAGGGAACGGTATCGGCAACGCCCTCCAGCCGCTCGAACTGTTTCGTGGTGACGCCATTGGCCTCCATCAGCCGGCGGGTCGCGTCGGCGCGTTCGGTGGAGAGCGTCCAGTTGTTGCGGCCGGTACCTGGCGCAAAGCCAATACTGTCGGTATGTCCCCGCACCGCGAGCTTATTGGGCAGATCGCGCAGCGACTTGGCGACCTCGGCGAGCAGCGCCGCCGCGCGTGGCTCGACATCGGAGGTGCCGAGCTTGAACATGGAGAAGTCGGCCTTGTCGATGATCTCGATCCGCAGCCCATCTTTTTCGCGAGAGACCTGAACCTGATCCTGCAGCTGTTTCAGCTGCGGGCTCTCCGAGAGCTTTTCCTTCAGCTCCTCCTGGAGTTTTTCGAAATTGAGATCATCTTCGACGCGCTTCGGTCCGCGCGACGGGTCGTTGCTGGGCGCATCCTTCTGCGGCCCTTCCGCGTTTTGCTCTTCCTGAGAGGCGCCCTGATCGGTGCTGGGGCCACCCTGCGCGCGCGGCGTAAGCCGCTCGAGCATCGCCGTCTGTTTGGCGGTGAATGGGAAGCCATCAGGATCGACGATTGAGCGGCCACCAAGCAGGCCATCGGATCCGGCCAGTTCACCGAACCTGATCTGGCTGTGGGAAGAGGGTCTGAAATATTCCGCGATGCTCTTTCGCTGATTTTCATTGGTGGCGCCCAGCAGCCACATCAGCAGAAAGAACGCCATCATTGCGGTCATCATGTCGGCAAGCGCGATTTTCCAGGCCCCGCCATGCGCACCGCCGTGGCCTTCCTCGACGATGATCTTGCGGATGATGGGCCGTACAGGGGCCGGAGCGTCTGCGGCGTCTGCGGGCGGCGCGCCGTCAGCGGCGGGGGACGCGGCTGGTGCGTTGGCTTCGGCCATCAGAGCACTCCACTGTCAGCCAGACCGATCATCAACCGCCTCGCAGGCTGTCGAAGACTTCGGAGAACGAGGGCTGGTTGTGGTGACTGATGCAGGCACGTGCTGCCTCGATCACAACCGGTTGGGCATGGCCCTTGAGGTTGGCGACCAGCATCTGGTGAATGACGTTGTAGACCTGTGACTCTTCGTCGACGATCTGGCCCAGGCGTCCGGCGAACGGCTCGAACATGCCGTAGGACAGGAACACCCCCAGCATGGTGCCCACCAGCGCAGCACCGATTAGAGCGCCCAGGACCGCAGGCGGCTGATCGATTGCACCCATGGTTTTCACCACACCCAGCACGCAGGCCACGATACCCAGCGCAGGCATGGAACCCGCCATGGTGGTGAGCGCGGCGGGCGCCCGCATGGCCTCGTGGTGGTGCAGCTTGATGGAGGTTTTCATGATGTCGTCCACCGCGTCGGCATCGAGATTACCCTGCGAGATGATGGCAAGTCGAAGTGGATCGCAGATCATCTGAACGATGGAGTGGTCTTTGGCGAGCTTGGGGAACTCACCAAAAATTGGGCTGGAGTCGGGGTTTTCGACGTGGGCTTCGAGGGCCACCACCCCCTCCTTCTTCATGACCGCCAGCAGCTTGCCGACCATGACGATGAGGTTAAGGTAGTCCTCCTGCTTCCACTTGGGCCCGGAGATGCACTTGCCGATACCGCCCATCGCAGCCTTGAAAATATCGAAGCTGTTACCCACCAACGCTGCCCCGACGGCAGCACCGGCGATGATGATGAACTCAAACGGGGCCGCCTTGATAATGGGCGCCATCTTGCCGCCTGCAAGAACATAGCCCCCGAGTACCGCGACGAACACAACCGTAAGACCGATAAAGAAAAACATGGCAAGCCCTCAAGACTTAAACAGGCACCACACCCCGATGCACCAGCCAAGGGCCAGCTGCAGTCCAAAATCGATCAGGTTGCCGATCATGGCGACGGGAATTCCGAGGAAGGCGATGCTCAGGGCCCATCCCACGAGGGTGAGCCTCGGCTTCGGGATATCGTGGCCCAGAACCACGTGCCGCCCTGTTTTTTCGGTCGTGGCCAAACTCAGCAGTGGTATGGGGTAATCGGCATGGGGCTCAGGTTCTTGACCGCGGGGCAGCCCCGACTCGTGACTTTCCCTATTATATCGGCATGAACCTGATCTGGGACCCCGACTCGCCAAAAGTCTGGGACGCATTTCATCGCGAGTATCGCGGTGCGCTCCAGCAGAGCTGGGGCTATGGCGCGGCGCTGGCTCGGCTGGGCGTGCGGGTACACAGGGCGCTGGTTGAGTTCGAGGGCCACCCGGTGGGGCTCGCCCAGTTCATCTGCCGGCGGATCCCCGCCTACCTGTCGCTCTCATCCTGCACCCGCGGCCCGGTCTGGGCGCCAGCGCTTGATGCCGAGGCGCGACGTGCGCTGTACCGGCGGCTGCGCGTCGAGCTGCCAGCGCCAAGGCTTCGCGTGACGCTGTTTTCGCCCGATCTGACCTCGGCGGAGCTTGTTCCTGTCGAGGTCGCGGGTTTGCGAAGGGTGATGACAGGTTACTCCACGGTCATGCTCGATCTCACCCAGCCGCCCGAGGCGCTGCGTGCAGCCTTCGACGGAAAATGGCGAAACCGGTTGGTGAAGGCCGAAACCGAGAAGAAGCTCCAGGTTCATGTCAATTCGAATGTCCCGAAGTGCCGTGAACTTCTTGAGCGCGAGGGCAGGCAGCGCGAGTCACGCAACTTTCACGGGCTGCCCACCGACTTCGTAACCCACTGGATCGACGTGGCCGCATCGTCCGCTGCCGCGTTCGTTATCGCACGCGCCGATTTCGAGGGCAAAACAGTCGCGGCCATGCTGTTTCTGCTACATGGAAGCGTTGCGACTTACCATATTGGCTGGGCTGACGACACCGGCCGCGATCTCAATGCGCATAATCTGCTGCTGTGGCGGGCCTCGCTCCTCCTGCGTGAGCGGGGCCTGGCCGCCATCGACCTGGGAGGGGTCAACACGCATGCCCTCCCGGGTATTTCGCGATTCAAACTCGGAACCGGTGGCGCAGTCCGCACACTGGCCGGCACCTACTGCTAACGGGAGTAGCCGGGATGATCGCAGGGTTGCGTAGCTGTTCGATGGGCGCCTGGGCGCTGACCGGGGCGATACTCACGCTTTCTATGATCGCGAGTCAGGCTCGGGCCCAGGCTATGGCCCTTTCCTGGGAAAAGCTGGGCGACACGCCCGCGCTCACGCTCTACATAGACCGAACGACCTTGCAGCGAGAAGGTGCTGTCCGGCGAGTGCTCGAGATGCAAGACCTGAAGGTGCCCGACCCCGATGGCGTGATGTCGCGCCGCTACACCAATGAATACGATTGCGACAACCAGATGCACCGGATCGGTCGCATGACCAGTTGGGCCGGGCCGCAGCTCACCGGCCGCAAGGTCTTCGATATTTCCGAGTGGGGCTACTGGCGAAAAATTCCGCCCAACGGCTTGTTCACGCTTGGCTTCAAGCTGCTTTGCCCGCCGCGGGCGGGCGATTCGCTGAATCCTTGAACGAAGGGGCCTTCACCCTCATCAGAAAACGCTCCAGCTGGTCTTTGCTAATGCCAATGGGGGTTCGCAATTGATAGAAGCGAACCTTCTCGGTACAGGGCGGCACCGGCAATGTGCCCTCATACACCTGATAGCTGAGGTTCTCGGGTAGCAGTTGGGTGGGATCGATTGAGATGTTGGAGATGGTGGCTTCGGCGGCACCCTTGGCGGGCAAATTGTTCAGGATCTGCCATATGGTGCGATGCTGAAACGCTGACTCCCGAATCGGCACGCTCACCACCACGGTTTGCCCTGAGGCAATGCGATGAACAAGATGGGCCACCAGCGAAACCGGCTTGCCGTCGACCTGGCCGCCTTCGGGCCGGTAAAAATGGATCCGCACCAGATCGAAGATTTCCGGGCCGATCTTGAGCGAGTTGCCCGCGGCGGCCGTGACGACGGCTGACTGGCCGTCGTTGGAAACGCGCAGCACACCGGGCTTGTAGCGCATTTCCAGAGGTAGCCGGGCGAACTGCGCCTGGTCCAGCGTGCGGTTGGGGCCCGGCGCGGGACAGGCCTGCGCGAGCCCCGCCGCCTTAGGCGGCTCGGCCGACGGCTGCTGCGCAGCGAGCAGTGCATTCTGGGCGGCGAGTTCGCGTAATTTTTCTTCCAGCGTCTCGATTTCACCCTTGAGCGAGCGGATCTGGCCTCGAAGATCCTTGGCCTGCGCGCCCGATCGGTCGAGTTGCTCGCGAAGCTCTGACGCCTGCTTCGCTTTGACGAATGAAACGGTGCCCAACACTGCGATCAGGATGACGGCGAGCAGAATGAGCGCCAGGCGAAGAATGACTTGCATGATCGGATGTCCCGGAGAACCTGCTGCAACGTAAGGCACCACCTGCCCTTGGGCAGACAAACTTGAGAGTTACTGCTTTTGGTCGAGAACCGGCGAGCGCCAAGGCCAATCCACTGCTAGTATCATCGGCACCGGATTGCGTGGCTTGAGTGCCATTATGAATAAATTGCTTGGCGGTATCGTGATCGGCGCGCTGCTCACAGCCAGTATAAACGGCCTCGTGAACATGGTGTCCGATGAAAGCAGCGCCCCTGAAATCCCGCAGGACATCCTCGCCCAGCGGCGCTCGGGCATGATGGATCTCATCTGTGAACTGCAGCTCGATCTCGATGGGCAGCTTGCGCTGGGCATCAACGCCAACGAGCCCGCGCGCATGTCACTTGCCCAGATCGACTTCGATCGCAAGTCTGGCTGGTACCAGGGGCGCCTGTCCATCTCCGAGGGGCGGGCGGGCAACCTCACCGTGGCGGGCCCGCGTCTGATTGTGAGCCGCCCCGCCATGTTCCAGCGTTTCGGCGTCACCATCAGCAAGGAAGAATTTGTGATCGACCGCAGCAACGGCTCGTTCACCCAATCCATCAGTACTCAGGATGGCCGCAACATCATCCTGATTCGGGGCACCTGCGCACAGGTCATCAAGCCGCCCTTTTAAAAGGCGCACCGTTGGCCGTGAGCCGGGCCGCCTGCCGGCATTGATGCTGCGACGCAACACAAAGCATTGCCAGCCGGGTATACTAAGGATTGGCAATGATCCAGTCCGTTCGCTGTCCTCCCTCCTCCCCCCGACGATCCCCTCCGTCTTCCCGACTGGTGCCGCAGCCTTCAGGCTGGTCGGCAGGTCGACGCAGTGCATCGCCTTGACGGAACTCCATGAGCTTTTTTTCTCTCGGCCTCGCCGAACCATTGGTTCGCGCGGTCACCGAACTCGGTTATTCCCAGCCCACCCCTATTCAGATGCAGGCGATTCCCGCTGTGCTGGCGGGCGGTGATTTACTCGCCGCTGCCCAGACGGGCACCGGAAAAACAGCCGGATTTGTGCTGCCCATTCTGCAACGCCTCATGCAGATGGCGCCTGCCCAGGCGATCGATCCGGCGCCGCGCGCCGGCGTTTACACGGGCCGCCCCCATGCAGGCCAGGCGCGGCAGGTCCGGGGCCCAGGCATCCGGGCCCTGATCCTCACCCCCACCCGCGAACTGGCCGCGCAGGTCGAGGAAAGCGTGCGCGACTATGGTCGGCACCTGCCATTACGCTCAATGTCCATGTTTGGCGGGGTCAACATCAATCCGCAGATCGATCAGCTGCGACGCGGTGTTGACATTCTGGTGGCCACCCCTGGGCGGCTGCTCGATCATGTGTGGCAACGCACGGTGGATCTGTCCGCAGTCGAAATCCTGGT
>SYIM01000128.1 GCA_005798775.1 Burkholderiales bacterium | reverse complement strand
GCCTGTGAGACCGCAGTCGCCCTGCGGGCCACCCACCACGAACCGGCCGGTCGGGTTGATCAGATACTTGATATCGCCCTTGATGAGCGAGGCAGGGATCACCGGTTTGATGATCTCCTCGATCACGCCTTCACGAATGGTTTCCATGGAAACGTCGGGTGCGTGCTGGGTTGACAGCACCACGGTGTCGACCGAGACCGGGCGGCCGTCGGCGTAGCGCAGCGTCACCTGCGACTTGGCATCAGGGCGAAGCCAGCCGAGCTTGCCGCTGCGACGCACCTGCGACTGGCGCTCGACCAGACGGTGCGAGTAGTAGATCGCCGAGGGCATGAGCTCCGGCGTTTCGTCGCAGGCGTAGCCAAACATGAGGCCCTGGTCACCCGCACCTTGCTCGAGATTGTCGTCGTGCGCGGCGTCGACGCCCTGCTTAATGTCGGGCGACTGCTTGTCGTAGGCGACCAGGACTGCGCAGCCTTTGTAGTCAATGCCGTAATCGGTATTGTCGTAGCCGATCGACTTCAGCGTGTCGCGCGCGACCTGAATGTAGTCGACGTTGGCACGCGTGGTGATCTCGCCCGCGAGCACCACCAGACCGGTATTGCAAAGGGTTTCGGCCGCCACGCGCGAGGTTTTGTCCTGCACAAGGATGGCGTCGAGAATCGCATCCGAGATCTGGTCAGCCACCTTGTCGGGGTGACCCTCGGAAACGGACTCAGAGGTAAACAGATAATCGTTGGCCACAGCTTTCTCCTCAGAAATGTCGTCGGAACGGTTCGACTGGACGGCATCCGCGGCGGGCGGTGATGGGCACCTGCGCCTCGGGGTTGCCTTCGGCGTGGCCGATTTCTGAAGAAGCGGCGACGCTTTAGCGGTATTTCGGACCTGATCGGCCCCTGCCCCGCAAGTTGTCCTTAACTCGGCAGCCCGAATTATATCTGGCTTCGCGTGGGTCACCGCGTCGCGCAGGTCGCCTGGCCTCGCATAGACTGCGCAGCACCGTATGGCCTACTTCACCTTGATCGCGCAGGAAGCGTACGCTTTCGGGTTTGCAAGGACCGGCCCCGGTCTGAAGCCCTACCCTGCCCCTCCCGTCATGTCCGCCGACCCTGTGGTGCCGCCGCCTGCCCCTTCCTCTGCGTCCCCGCCCGGACCGGGCTCGGGCGCTGCGTTGCCGCCGGCCGCGCCTGCGCCGGAAAACCGGGCGCTGGCGCCCGGTGCAACCGGACGCTGGCTGGTCAGGTTCGCCGGTGCGCTCTCCCGCCTGCCGCTTGGTGCGGCGCGGGGGCTGGGCGCAGCAGCGGGCCTTTCTGCGCTTGTCCTGTCTGCGAGCTATCGCGGAAAGTTACGCGCCAATCTCGGCCGTGCGGGCTACGGGAGCGTGTCGCTCATGTTGAGAGCGGCGATCGAGGCCGGCCGGATGGCGGGCGAACTTCCCTTTATCTGGATGAGGCCGTCTGCGGCGATCGCCTGCCGGGTCCGCTGTGATGATCTGGCGGTGCTCGAGGCCGCCGAGCGGGCCGGCCACGGCATTCTTTTTCTCACCCCGCATCTTGGGGCGTTCGAGGTCACCGCGCGGTGGTATGCGCTTCGCGCACCCATCACGGTGATGTTTCGCCCGCCCCGCAAGCCCGCACTGGGCGCGCTGCTTGCACGGGCCCGGGGCGGGGAGGGACTTCATCCCGTGCCGGCTGCGCTCTCGGGCGTGCGGGCGATGCTTCGGGCATTGCGCTCGGGAGCCGCGGTGGGCGTATTACCCGATCAGGTGCCTGGCGCGGGCGAAGGTCGCTGGGCGAAATTTTTCGGCGAGCCCGCGTTCACCATGACGCTTCCCATGAAGCTTGCGCAGGCAACGGGGGCGTCGGTGGTGATTGCAGTGGGCGAGCGGGTTCGGGGCGGCTGGCGGATCCGGCTTCAGGCTTTCGAGCCCATGCCAACGCCGGAAGCGCTCAACGCCCGGATGGAGGAGCTCGTTCGCCTTGCTCCCCATCAGTACCTGTGGGGCTACAACCGCTACAAGCGGCCGGACGGGGCGCCGGACGCGCCGGTGAGGCGCTCATGAGCGTGCCGCTTGCCGCTTCGGCCCGGGCTCGCGCCGCCGAGGCGCTGATGCGGGTTGGCATCATGATGCTGCGGGGCCTCGCCCTGCTCCCCTATGGCTGGCTGATGCGATTGGGCAATGCGCTCGGAATGCTTCTCTATGGCCTTGCGTGGCCGCGCCGGCGCGTCGCGCAGGTGAACCTCACCCTTTGCTTTCCGCACTGGGGTGAGGCTGAGCGGCGCCGCGTTGCACGCGCCCACTTCCGGGCGTTTACGCGGAGCTTTCTCGACCGGTTCATTCTCTGGTACGGGCCGCGGGAGCGAATTATCGCGCTCTGTCGCCTCGAGGGCTTGCAACATTTTCTCGAGCCGCTCAACGCTGGTCGCCCGGTAATCATCCTCGCGCCGCATTTCGTTGGCATCGATGCAGGGGGCATCCGGCTCCTGCTCGAGCATCCGCGGCTCGCATCCATGTACGCCCGGCAAAAAAACGATGTGCTGAACGAGGTCATGACGCGCGGCCGCAGCCGGTTTCACGGCACCATGCTGCTTCGTAACGAAGGCCTGCGGCCGGCGGTTCGCTGGCTGCGAGACGGCGGGGCGTTTTACTTTCTGCCAGACATGGATCTGGGCGCTCGTGACGCGCTATTCGTGCCATTTTTCGGCGTGTCGGCCGCCACCGTCACTTCGGTGGCCCGGCTTGCCCGGCTGACCGGCGCGGTGGTGGTACCGCTGGTGACGCGGATGACCGATCGCGGCTACGTGGGCGTATTCCATCCGGGCTGGACCGACTATCCGGTGAATGATCTGGCCGCAGCCACCCGGCAGATCAACGCCTTCATCGAAGCGCGGGTGCTCGAGATGCCCGAGCAATATCTTTGGACGCATCGCCGGTTCAAGACTCGCCCGCCGGGCGAAGCATCGCCTTACGATCGGCGATAATCGCTGCCATGAAACTGCGGTTTACCAAGATGCAGGGCGCTGGCAACGACTTTGTCGTGCTCGATGGCGTGCGGCAGTCGCTCGCGCTTTCGTCCGCCCAGGTGCGTTGGCTCGCCGACCGCCATTTCGGCATTGGTGCCGATCAGGTGCTCCTAGTCGAGCCCGCCAGCGACCCGAGTGTCGATTTCCGCTACCGAATCTTTAATGCCGATGGCGGCGAGGTCGAGCACTGCGGTAACGGCGCACGATGCTTCGTACGGTTCGTGCGCGAGCAGGGCCTGTCAGCGCGAGACCCGATCAGGGTACAGACGCTTGCGGGCGTGCTCGAACTGTCGCGCGGCGCCGATGGTCGGGTGAGCGTTGACATGGGCACGCCCATTTTCGAAGCCGAGCGTGTGCCCTTCGATTGCGCAGGGCTCACCCCGCGGTCGGTGGGCGCCGACACGCAGTGGCCCATTGACTCAGACCGCGAGCTTCGCTGGGCCTCGGTGCTCTCCATGGGTAATCCGCATGCCGTGCTTCAGGTCGAGGATCTGGAGCGTGCCCCTATCGCAACTGAAGGCCCGCGGATCGAACATCACCGACGGTTCGCGCGCCGGGTCAACGTTGGCTTCATGCAGGTCATCGGCCCGCAGTCGATTGCGCTTCGGGTCTGGGAGCGTGGTGCGGGCGAGACCCTGGCCTGCGGCACGGGCGCCTGCGCGGCTGCCATCTCGGCGATTCGGCAGGAGCGGGTGACCTCGCCGGTTCGGGTTCGGATGCGCGGCGGTGAGGTCACCATTGCCTGGCAACTCGGACAGTCGGTGCGTATGACTGGTCCGGCTGAGACCGTGTTTGAAGGCGAGGTCGCGCTTCCCGACGATGCTTCGGCCGGTCATTCTTCGTTCACCCCCGTCATCCCCGTCACGCCCGGTTCAACGGAGCCTTCCCCCCAATGAGTGAGCCCCCGATCCAAGACGAACAGGTTGCCGCTTACCTTGGCGAGCACCCGGATTTCTTCGAAACCCGCCCCGACCTGCTGGCAAGCATGCGGTTCGCCCCGGCGCATGGCAATCGCGCCATCTCGCTGCATGAGCGCCAGCTCGAGGTGCTGCGCGACAAACTTCGCCTGATCGAGCGACGCTTTGCTGACCTGGTCCACACCGGCAAGGAAAACGACGCGATTGGCGAGCGTCTGCAGCGCTGGACGCGGGATCTGCTGCTTGCCGAGTCGCCCGAGCGGGCGCCCGGCATTGTGGTCGACGGCATGCGAAGTGGCTTTTCGGTGCCGCTCGTTGCGCTCCGGCTCTGGCGGGTGAAGACGGGTGTGCTGTCGCCCGAGTGGGTCCGCGCCACGCCTCCCGAATGGATCGATCAGGTCGACGCCATGCGTATTCCGTACTGCGGTCCGCGGGGCGATCTGCGCTTTGCTGGCTGGCTGCCGAGCGTGGGCGCGGATGCGCGTTCAATTGCGCTCCTGCCGCTTCGCCATGGAGCGAGCCCACAGAGCTTTGGTCTGCTGGTGCTGGGCTCAGGTGACGCAGACCGCTTCCATGCCGGCATAGGGGTATCGTTTCTTGAGCGGATCGCCGAACTGGCCAGCGCGGCGCTTGGCCAGCTGAGTGACCAGGGTTGAGTCGCGCAGTCCGCCTCGCCATGGACTGCCACGTCAGCACCTTCCAATGACCGGCGCCCGCGCCGGTCAGCCGGATACGCCGCGGCAGGCGGGCGAAGCCGACATCGCCTCGTTTCTTGAGCAGCTGCGAATCGAGCGGGGCTACTCCCTGCGAACGATCGCTGCTTACCAGGCCGATCTCGCTTCGCTTGCCGACCTCGCCTGCGAGCGCAGTGGCGCGGGGTCAGGGCTCAACTGGGGCTGCCTTGATGAGCGCGCGGTGCGCAGCTGGGTGGCGCGGGCGAGCCGGGAGGGGGCCTCGCCCCGCAGCACAGCGCGCCGGTTGTCCGCCTGGCGCGGGTTTTTCGACTGGCTGGCCGAGCACCGGGGCGGCGCGGGCAATCCGGCGCGCGGGGTCAGGGCGCCACGGCTACCGAAGCGGCTGCCTTCGGCGCTTGCCCCGGATCAGGCGGTGCGGCTGGTGGCCGACCCTCAGGCCGAGGGATTCGAGGCGCTGCGCGACCGCGCGATCGCCGAGCTTCTCTATTCCTCGGGTCTGCGGCTGGCTGAACTCATCAGCCTCGACACTCGATATTTCGAACCCGCGTCCGGGCGGCCACGCTCGGCGAGCTGGCTGAGCCTCACCGAGACCGAGGTGATCGTCACCGGCAAAGGCGCCAAGCGGCGAAGCGTGCCGGTCGGCCGCGATGCCCTGGTCGCGCTGCGCGCCTGGTTGTCTGAACGTGAGCGCTTCCTTACGCTTAAATCATTGCCTGCCGAGCGTGCGTTATTTTTATCTCGACGTGGCCAGCGCCTGTCGGCGAGGTCGGTTCAGCTGCGTCTGAAGCAGCGCGGCATCACCCAGGGTGTGGTGGCAAGCGTTCATCCCCACATGCTGCGCCACTCGTTTGCCAGCCATCTGCTGCAGTCAAGCGGCGATCTGC
>SYIM01000127.1 GCA_005798775.1 Burkholderiales bacterium | reverse complement strand
CACACATTCTCGCCTTCGAGGGCGATTCGCAACTGGTGTTCTTCAACGGCAACTACCAGGAATACGAAGCCGACAAGAAGCGGCGCCTGGGTGAGGACGGCGCGCGCCCCACGCGCATCCGCTACAAGCCCATCGCCCGCTAGGCGTCGGGCACGGCCCCGCCTGGCAGCTGGCCCGATTCGCCGAGCCAGTCCAGTGTTTCCGCCAGTCGGCTGGTCACCCAGTCAATCTCCCCCTCGGTCAGTCCAAGATCAGTGGCGGCCAGACCCGCTCGGATTCTCTCGAGCACATCGGCCTCGGTGATACCTTGATCATGGAGCTGGGCGCGGGCGGTTTCGCCCAGCATCTGGGCCAGATCCTCGCAGAGCTCATGCCGCTCCAGCAGTTCAGCCCACGGCAGCGTCGGTTTGATCCGCCCGGGCGGCACGTAAAGACGGACAAAGGCCTCGGGGACCTGACGCTGATTACCGTCATCCAATTTGATGGGCCTCCGGATGCGACCGCGCCGGCGGGGCGGTTGACCGCTGCGATGATAGAGGAGGGCGGTGCGAACGACGAGCGGTCGCGCTTCGAAACGGTGCGCATTGCACCGCCGGGAGGCGGAATAGAGTCGAAATGGAGGTGGACTGGGGTTATTTTGAGCTGGCACGTCCTATGCAAAGGGTGACCCAGAGCCGTCATGGCTCATCGCTCCTGCACCTGCGTTCCAACCGTCCTTCTCCTTACAGGAACGCGGGTGCGGGAGCGAATCTGTCACACCTCTGGTAAGGACCCGCCCAACATGACCGCTTCGAACGACCTGTTCGCCTGTTCCTCGTCAATTCATCCTGCCGACTCCGTGGTGACCGCGGTACCGCGGCGTCGTCTGCTGGGCGCAACCGGCGCTGCGCTGGGGCTCGCGCTTGCGCCTGGTTTGGCTGGCATCGCGCACGCACAGTCCAGCACCGCCATCCGGTTCGTGCTCGACTGGAAATACCAGGGGGTCCATGCCTGGTACTACCTCGCGATCGACCGGGGCTACTTCGCTGCGGAAAAAATCGATTTGACCATTGATCAGGGCGACGGTTCGGCAGCGACGGTGACCAAAATCATGGCTGGCACCTATCAGGCCGGATTCGGCGACATTAATGCCATCATCCAAAACGCCTCGACTCGCCAGGGTACTACGCCCGTGATGGTCTATATGATTTACAACCGCACGCCGTTTGCGCTGATGACGCGCTCGTCGAGCCCGATTCGCACGTTGAAAGATTTGGAAGGCAAGACGCTGGGCTCGCCGGCCAGTGGTGCAGCGATGAGGATGTTCCCGGTGCTGGCTGAGATGGCGGGCGTTGATGAGAGCAAGGTGAAGTGGCTCAATATGACGCCCAACCTGCAGGAGCAGATGCTGCTCCAGGGCCAGGTGGATGCCTCGGCCGTGTTCTCGGTCACTAGCTATATGAACCTGATCGCTCAGCGACTCGACCCGGAAAAAGATATCCGCTGGTTCCATTACGCCGACTACGGCATCGATCTTTACAGCAACGGCGTGATGGTGTCGCCGGTTTTGTTACGCGATCGTCCCGAGGCGGTGGCGGGTCTGGTGCGCGCGGTCAACCGCGGTATGGCCGATGCCATTGCCAGCCCCGATGCTGCCATCGAGGCGTTGGCCAAGCGCGAGCCCCTTATCAATCGCGACATTGAGAAGCGTCGACTGATTTATGCACTCAGAAATGTGGTTCTCACCAAAGAGGCCGTAGCGATCGGCGTGGGCGACCTGTCCGATGATCGGCTCAAGCGTTCGATTACTCAGCTTTCGAAGGCGTTTGAACTCAAGCGTGAACCGGCACCCGCCGAAATTTTTGATCGCAGATTCCTGCCGCCGGTTGCCCAGCGTCAGTTCAAGCTTTCCTGAGCAGCATGATCCCCGCTTCCACGCCCGGCCGCTGGCGGCTGGGCGCAGCGTGGGCCGCCTGCGTGCCCGGGGCGGCGCCGTCGCTGCGTAATGCGCGGCTGGAGGTTGAGGGTGCGGTGATCCGCGAGGTGACGGCTGGCAGGGCGCCGCTCGCGGTCGACACGCAAACGCTCGACTGCACCGGTCTTCCTCACGCCCGCAGGCTGTTGGTGCCTGCGCTTGCCAACGCGCATGACCATGCCCGCACGTATCGGTCGAGCACAATCGGTGGTTGGGGCCTGCCGCTGGAAGCCTGGCTGCCGCTTCTATCGCTGTTGCCCGGCGTGGATCCTTATCTGGTGGCGTCGACCTCGTTTGCGCGCTCGGTTCGGCGCGGGGCTACTGCGGTGATGGTTCATTACACTCGCACGCAGGGTATGGTTGCGCCGGTCGAGGAGGCGCTTGCCGTCGCGCGTGCGGCGCGCGACGTCGGGATCCGGATCGGATTCGCGGTATCGCTTCGTGATCGTCAGCCGCTGGGATACTGCGCTGACCCGGTGGTTCTGGACCGGTTGCGGCCGTCAATCCGGGAACCCATCGCCCGCCGGATGGCGGCGCCGGCGCCATCGGTCGCGGTGCAGCTCGAGCGCGCTGCCGAGATTGCCGCAGCGATTGAGAGCGACCCCACACTTGCCCACCACGTCACCGTACAACTGGGGCCGACTGCCGTGCAGTGGTGTACGCCTGAGCTGTTGCAGGCGGTGGCGGCACGTAGCGCCGGTGAGGGGCGGCCAGTGCACATGCATCTTCTCGAGACACGCTATCAGCGCGAGTGGGCCGATGAGCAGTACCCGGATGGCATGGTTCGGTGGCTCGATTCGATCGGTTTGCTGTCGCCGCGACTCACGCTCGCGCACTGCACATGGGCGCGCCCGGACGAACTGGAACTGCTCGCCGAACGCGGCGTCGCGATCGCAGTGAACACCAGTTCGAACCTGCACCTGCGCTCCGGTATTGCGCCGGTGGCGGCCATGAGAGCGGCCGGTTGCCGGATTGCCATGGGCCTGGACGGGCTCGCGTTCGATGAGGACGACGACGGCCTTCGCGAAATGCGACTGGCGGGCGCGCTTCATCGTGGCTGGGGTTTCGAGGCCGACTGGTCCGATGCTTCGCTCTGGCAGTTTGCAAGCAGTACAGGTCGGCGCTCGGTGATGGGCGTGTCGAAAGACCAGGCGCAGCCAGGCGGGCGGCTTGAGCGCGGCCACGCAGCCGATCTCCTGGTGCTGGATCTGGATCGGGTCGACGGCGACTTCGGGCTTATCCCTGACGTTGATCCGGTCGCGCCCTTCATGGCGCGTGCCCACGCCGATGCCATCGCGTCGGTGATCGCAGGCGGGCAGGTGCGGGTTCGCGACGGGCGGGTCACCGGTGTCGATGAGCCGGCATTGCGTGATGAACTCGCGGCCCGCACCCGGTCAGCGATCGAAGCGGATGGTCATTGGCGGGCCTGGCGTGACACGCTTGCGGAATTTGCCGCGGATCTCAGGCCGTTTTATCGCGGTCGGCAGTTTCTCGGCTGCTGTTGAGGGGTAGTGATCCATGGACACTCAAGAGGCGCTTGCACGGCTGCTCGATGCCAACGCGGTTGTGCTGAACCTTCCGATCAGCGAGACCCAGCGACCGGGTGTGCTCTCGTATCTGGCACTGGCCGAGTCTATGCATCGCCTTCTGCTGTCGGTCCAGCTGGGACCCGCCGATGAGTCAGCGGTGGTATTCGTACCTCAGCCGCCTGGAGCCGGGCATGAGTGAGCCCGTGGCCACAGCCCACGCCATCGCGGCGGCAGTGCATGGGGGCGAGTGTTCAGCCCTTGATGCGGTGGAGGGCTCCCTTGCCCGCATCGCGGCCACTGATTCGTCGCTCAATGCCTTCACCGACGTGCTGACCGAACGTGCGCGGGCGGGGGCCGCGAGCCTTGATCGAATGCCAGCGGGTGAGCGGTTGCGCCTGCCGCTGGCCGGAGTGCCTTTCGCCGTCAAGAATCTTTTTGATATCGAGGGGCTACGCACCCTGGCGGGATCGCGGATCGAGCGCGATAGCGCCCCAGCTGCTCGGGACGCGCTCCTGGTTCGCCGCCTTGAAGCCGCTGGTGCGGTGCTGGTGGGTGCCCTCAACATGGACGAGTACGCGTATGGCTTCACCACCGAAAACAGCCATGTGGGACCGACGCGAAATCCACATGACTTCACGAGGATCGCCGGCGGCTCCTCGGGAGGCTCGGGGGCCGCGGTGGCCGCCGGCCAGGTGCCGTTAGCGCTCGGGTCGGACACCAATGGGTCGATTCGGGTTCCAGCATCGCTTTGCGGCGTATTCGGTCTTCGTCCCACCTATGGCAGGCTGCCGCGTACCGGGAGCTATCCGTTTGTGGCGAGCATTGATGTGTTGGGTCCGTTTGCCCGTAGCGGTGAGGATCTGGCACTTGTCTATTCGGTCATGCTGGGTCGCGATGCGGGCGACCCCGCCAGTTTGATCTCGCCTCAGGACGGGGCAGCGATCGAGTCGGACGGGGCAGCTGGGATAACGTCCATCAAAGGCCTCCGAATCGCCACGCTCACTGGCTATTTCGAAGAGAACGCAGGAGACCAGGCGTGCGAGGCGGTGGCCACGGTGGCAGGCGCGCTCGGTGTCACCGCACGCGCGACGCTGACCGGTGCCGAACATGCGCGCGCGGCCGCCTTCCTCATCACCAATGCCGAGGGCGGCGCGCTTCATCTCGATGATCTGCGCACACGAGCCGATGACTTCGACCCCCTGATTTGTGACCGCATGCTGGCGGGCGCGCTGTTGCCGGCGGCGTGGATTGATCGCGCGCGACGCATTCGTCAGCGCGTGGCGTTCGAAGCGGCGCGGCTCTTTGAACAGTTTGATGTGCTGCTTGCAGCGGCCACGCCCGGGCCTGCCACACCGATCGGTACGGCCACCTTCACCCTCAACGGACGCACGCTGGCCGCGCGGCCCAATATGGGCCTCCTCACCCAGCCGATCTCCTGTGTGGGTCTCCCGGTATGCGCTGTGCCAGTGTGGTCTGCCCGACCTGATTGGCCGCTGCCGGTTGGGGTTCAAATCATCACTGCACCCTGGAGAGAGGATCTGGCACTCGCGGTCGCGGCCGAGCTCGAGCGCGCCGGGGTGGTGCGCGCGCCGGTGGCTGCGCTCTGATCAGATATCGGCCGGGTCGTGCTGTCGCTCCCCCGGAGGAGGGGCGGTGAGGCGCTCACGCAGATGCTCGGCAAGCGCTGTCGCGATCACTGGCATGGAGCGTTCTCGCAGATGGGCGAGCACCATCTGCCCACGCGGAAAGCCGCGGTCCCCAATGTCGCGTGCCACCAGTTGGCCTCCGTCGCTTACCGCGCCAAGTGCGACCTGAAACGTGATCGCCTGATCGTGGAGCAGGTAGCCCCTGAGAAACTCGAAGCTGTTGCTCTCAATGACGGGTGAGAGCCTGAGCGAACTTCGGGCAAGGAATCGGTCGAGCAGTTGGCGTCCGCCAACATCGGGATTGGCGAGCACGATCGGATAGTCGACACACTGCCGTAGTCGGACCGGACCGCCCGCGCGCGCGAGCGGATGATCGCGATGCATCAGCAGCATCAGCTTTTGTTCGAAACTTGCCAGCGCCTCGATATCGGGGTCGGCGTCGAGCCCGAAGGTAAGTGCGAGATCACTTTCGTAGCTGCGAAGCGCGGCAATCGCGCGTATCCGGTCTCCGACCTGCACCTCGAAATCGACCAGCGGGTGACGCCGCCGGAACGAGGCGAGCGCCGCTGGCAGGAAGACAGGCGCCGTGGCCTGGCTCGCGATCAGCCGGATCCGGCCGCGCCGCAAGCCCTTCAAATCCTCGATCGCCGAGCGAACCTGCTCCAGTGCTGCGCCCCGCTCGCGAATGTATTGCAGGAACAGCTCACCGGCTGCGGTGAGTCGCATGCCGCGCGGCAGCCGTTCAAAGATGGGAGTACCCAACTCTTCTTCGATGTCGAGCAGGCGCCGGTTGACGGCCGACGCCGCCACATGGAGTCGCTCGGCTGCCTGGCGGACGGAGCCACAGCGGGCGACTTCGTCGACGTAACGCAGATGTCGGAGATGGTTCATGGACACAGCTTTAGTGTTGCCGAAATGGCAACGTATATAGCTTAAAAAAGAATACATCGGCAACGCTATCTGGCATGTCTCCTGCACCTTTGAACGCATGAAACCGCCCAAACCCCGCCCTTCCGCTACGAATCAGCCCTTCCTGTTCGGTCCTGGTGCGTCCACAGGCTGGCAGACCCGGAACAGCCGCACCAGCCTGGTGCGTCACGCCCCGAAACCGCGCCCGGTTCAGCTCGACGCGACGGGTGATGCGATCGAATTCGACCTTGCGCGCGCCGCGCTGGTTGTCATCGACATGCAGAACGATTTCTGCCATCCGAAGGGTTGGTTTGGGCAGCGGGGCGTGAAGCTTGCCCCGATGCGTAAACCGATTCCGGTGCTGCAGCAACTTCTGCCCGCCTGGCGATCGGCCGGCGCACCGGTGATCTGGCTTAACTGGGGTATTCGTGCAGATCGCCTGAATCTTCCGGCCAGCATCCTGTTTAAGGGCAAGCGCAGCCCGGACGCGGTGGGCTATGCCGAGCGCTCGCTCGACGATCGGGGGCAGTCACTGGTGCGAGGCCATTGGGGCGCGCAGGTGATCGATGAAATCGAGATGCTCGAGACCGACATCACGGTGCACAAGCATCGGCTCTCGGGGTTTTGGGATAACGAACTCGACAGCGTGCTGCGTGGCCTGGATGTACGCACGCTGTTTTTCGCCGGCGTCAATACCGACCGCTGCGTGTTCTCGTCGCTCCAGGACGCGGGGTTCCTGGGCTACGACGGCATTCTGCTTGCAGATGCCTGCAGTACGCCGTCGCCCGCCTATGTCACGCGCGCCATTCATATGCTGGTTCGGCAACTGCATGGCTTTGTCGCGCAATCCACCGATCTCATCGCTGCACTCCCATCCGCCTCCCCATCCCGAAAAGGAAAACGCCGATGAACGCCTCTGCTTTCACTTTGCGCATCCGTCGCACGCTGGGCCTCGCCGCGCTATCGCTCGTCACCTGCGCGGCGCTGGTCTTTCACAGTACCCCCGCACAGGCCCAGACCAGGGTCAAAATGGTGCTCAACTGGAAATACCAGGGCCCGCAGGCCTGGTTTTTCATTGCCCAGGATCGCGGCTACTTCAAGGCCGAGGGGCTGGATGTGGAGATTGATCAGGGCGAGGGTTCGTCTGCACCCATCGCCAAAATTGCTGCCGGCGCCTACACCGCCGGCTTTGGCGATATTAACGCGGCGATCGACTTTGCCTCGCGTCGGCCGGCTGAGGCCCCGGTGGGCGTCTTCATGATCTACAACACGCCGCCCTTCACGATTGCGGTGAAGGCCAATGGCCCGATCAAATCGCCCAAGGATCTCGAGGGCCGCACCCTTGGCGGACCCGCCAATGACGGTGCGCTCAAGCTCGTCCCGGCCTTCTCAAAGATGGCCAAGTTTGATACGAGCAAGGTGTCGATATCGAATATGGCGCCCAACCTGCGAGAGCAGATGCTGCTGCGTGGCCAGGTCGACGGCATCTTTGGCTTCATCAACACCGTCTGGTTCAGTGCGCTGCTGGTGGGTATCGATCCCGCCAAAGATCTGCGGTTCATCAATTACGTGGACCATGGCATGGATCTCTATTCGAACACCCTGCTGTTTTCGCACAATTTTGTACGCGACAACCCGAAAGCGGTGCAAGGCTTCATTCGCGCGCTCAACCGTGCGGTGAAAGACGTGATTGCCAACCCGGAAGCGGGGATGGACGCGGTGATGAAGCGTGAGCCGCTGCTCAAGCGCGACCTCGAGCGCGACCGTCTCTTTGCCACGCTCAAACAGGAAATGAGCCACCCGGAAATCGCCAAGATCGGGTTTGGTGACATTGATGTCGAGCGGATGAGGCGTGCGATTTCGATTGTCGTGGAATCAAACCAGCTGCCGCGCACACCGGCGGTTGAAGAAATTTTCAATCGCTCGCTCCTGCCGCCGATGGCCGACCGCATCATGCGCTTCTGAAGCTTCTGAATCCGACACGGAGACTCGCCGGACCATGGATCTGCAACTGAAAGACCAGGTGGTATTCATCACGGGGCCGGCCAAGGGTATGGGACGGGCGGTGTCGCTCGCCTTTGCCCGCGAGCGCGCGAAGCTTGCGCTCGCCGGGCGCGACACCGCGGCCATCGAGCGGGTCGCGGCCGAAGCGCGGGCGCTGGGGGTCGAGGCGATCGTCCTGGGGTGCGACATCACCTCGGATACCCAGACCGATGCTGCGGTCGCCCAGACCCTCGCGCGTTTTGGCAAGGTGGACGTGCTCGTCAATGTGGCGGGCGGGTCGGGGCCGATTGGCAAGACGGGTTGGGAAACCACTACCGACGAGTTCAATGAAATCGTTGAACTCAACATGACCGGCTGTTTCAACACCATGCGTGCCGTGCTACCTGGCATGATCGAGCGTCGCTCGGGCCGTATCGTGAACGTGGGCGGCACCTT
>SYIM01000126.1 GCA_005798775.1 Burkholderiales bacterium | reverse complement strand
CGCATCGGTTTGGATGAAATTCTCGAATGTATTGATACCGAGCTGGCTACGGCCCAGCGCACCAACGATCCCCATGGTGACCGATTGTCCGACACCAAATGGATTGCCGATGGCGAGCACCACGTCGCCAATTCGAAGCGATTCGGAATCACCGAATTCGATTCCCGGCAGATCACGCCGCTCGATTTTGAGTACCGCCAGATCTGTTTCCGGATCACTACCGACCAGCCTTGCGCGTTCGCGCGCGCCGTCAGCAAGCAGGACCACGATGCCATCAGCAGACTCGACCACATGGTGACTGGTGAGGATGTGGCCATCTCCGCCTACCAGCACCCCTGATCCGAGATTGCTCCACGGCTGTCGATCAGGCGGCAAGGGTTCACCGAAAAACCGCCTGACTGACGGGTCAGTCAGGGGATGGCCGGGCGGCAGACGCCCCGCGCGTGTGGTGTGGATATTGACCACCGCAGGCATTGCTCGCTGCGCGGCCAGGGCGTATGACACAATCGCCGCCTCGCGTGGCGCCTCGATCGGCCCGCTCGCCCGGCCAGCCACGCCGGTCAAAGTGGCGGGCCACGACAGCCGTCGCGGCAGCCACTCGGGACGCAGCGTCGCCACCACGAAAACGATCGCAAGCACGACCACTACCGTCTGCGCAAACAGCAACCAGAGTTTTCTGAGCATGAAAGCCAAAACAAACACGGGCGGCGCGGCCACCCGATCAGGTGTGAGAAGCGTGAGCGCACGGACACTCGGCGACTGGCTGGACGCCACGCTCGAGACTAGCCGCTTCAAGGATTATTGCCCAAACGGTCTGCAGGCGGAAGGAACACGCCCGATTCGCAGGCTGGTCTGTGGAGTCACTGCGAGCCTGGCACTGGTCAAGGCGGCGCGAGCGGCACGAGCCGACGCCCTGCTGGTTCATCACGGCTGGTTCTGGCGGGGCGAAGATCCTCGCCTCACCGGCACACAGCATTTACGGGTCCGCGAGCTCCTCGACGCGGGCATTCATCTGTTTGCCTACCATCTGCCGCTTGATGCGCATGCTGAACTGGGCAACAACGCCCAACTCGCCCGTCGTATGGGCTGGCAAACCGATGGGCGGCTGGGCGAATACGATCTGATCAGCTGGCACCACTTGCCCGACAGCCGCGACGCGCGCCAGATCGCTGCGCACCTCAAGCGTCGACTTGGGCAGACGCCGATCGTGGTCGGCACGCTCAGCCGACCGATCCGGCGAATTGCATGGTGTACCGGGGCCGCGCAGGACATGATCGTCGAAGCCGCGAAATCAGGCGCCGATGCCTTTGTGAGCGGCGAAATTTCCGAGCGCACCACGCATCTGGCGCGTGAGCTCGGCGTGGTTTATTTCGCAGCTGGCCATCATGCCACCGAGCGGTATGGCGTGCAGGCCCTCGCGCGGGCGGCCGGGCAGGTGCTAGGTGTCGAGCAGCAGTTCATCGACGATCCGAACCCGGTCTGAACCGCTGGCAGCGCCTGTTTGAACAAGGATCTTGATCAATGTCGCCTGGGTTCTAAGGGGCATTACAGAGCTCAAGATCCCAAGGCGGACCCAAGCGCGCCGTGATGCGGGCCAGCATAAATTTCAGCCCTGCGGCTTGTCTGACGAGGGGCTCGAGGAACTGGATGCACCGGCAGCCGCCGCGATCGGTTCGGTAGCCGCCGCACTCACCGCACCCCCCGTACTGGAGTCGGTGGAGGTGCCTGTGGTGACGCCATCGGATCCGGCGGGCTCCGCCTTGGCGGCATCGGACTCAGCGCTCTCGGGTTTGCGGCTGTAGGCCTTGATGAATCCGGCCAAATAAATACCCAGTTCGTAAAGCAGGATGAGCGGAATGGCGAGCATGAACTGGCTCAGCACATCGGGCGGCGTGAGAATGGCCGCGGCCACAAACGCACCCACAATCACATACCGACGAACGTCGCGCAGCTGCTGCTGGGTGACCATGCCGAGCTTGACCAGCAGCATCTCCACCACCGGCACTTCGAAAGCGACCCCGAAGCCAAAGAAAATCGCCAGGGTGAAGTCCCAGTACTTCTGAAGATCCTGCATGATCTCGGCGCCGGTGCCCTCGGCAAACGAGAAGAAAAACTTGTAGGCAGCGGGCAGCACAAACATGTAGGCAAACCCGATCCCGACCACCAGAAAGAACACGCTGGACATGATGAGCGGCAACGCAAACCGCTTTTCATGCTCGTAGAGCCCGGGCGCAACGAACGCCCACGCCTGGTAAAGCACCCAGGGCAGTGAAAACAGTAAGGCGGAGAGAAACGCCACCTTGGTGAGCGTGTAGAAAGCGCCCTCGCCCGCGAGGAATACCGGCTTGGCGCCCGGGGGCATCGCTTCATAAAGCGGCAGCGACAGGAACCACATGATGTCGCGCGAAAAATAAAAGCAAACACCAAACATGATCAAGACGAGGATCATCGACTTGATCAACCGGTCACGCAGTTCGACCAGATGCGAGATGAAGCTTTCTTCCTGGGCCATGGGCAACGCACTCAGCTCCGGTAGAAACGCCGCTTCGGGCGCTTGCGTTTAAGTTCCCGGTCACGCTCGATCCGGCGATCGCGGATGCGGTCACGCGAACGACGGACAGCGTAGATACGGTCCCAGTCGGTGACCGGTTCGGGGGGCTTGGAATCGCCCTCAACCGACGACGCAAGCGAATCGAACTGCGCCTGCGCACCGTCGACCACGGACTTGACCGAGGACTCTACCTCGCGAGCAGCGGTGGTAACCTCGGACTGGAGCTTGCGCAGATCTTCCAGGTCCATCTGCCGATTGATATCAGCTTTCACATCGGTCACATAGCGCTGAAGCTTGCCCAACCACTGGCCAACCTGACGCGCGACCCGGGGCAGGCGCTCGGGGCCCAACACCACCAGCGCTACCAGCGCGGTGACGGCCATCTCGCTGAATCCGAAGTCGAACATGCGGGGCTCAGGGGCGGCGCGAGGATGGCGCTCAAAACGAAACGAGCGGCTTCGCCAGCCGCTCGCCTGCCAGAGACCGCACGCGCAACCCGTCAGTGCTTTTCCTTGGCTTCCACGTCGATGGTCCGCGCAGCCACCTGCGCGGGCGGAACTTGCTGCGCGGGCGCAGCGGCCGGCGGCGGTTGCGCCGGCGCCTGAGCGTCGGCAGCCGCTTTGTCGGCGCCGTCTTTCACACCTTCCTTGAAACCCTTGACTGCTCCGCCGAGATCAGAGCCGATGTTCTTCAGCTTTTTGGTACCGAAGATCAGCATGATGATCACGAGCACGATCAGCCAGTGCCAGATGCTCATCGCTCCCATTTGTTCTTTGCTCCTGGTAATGCCGGCTCAGCGGCGCAAATTGCCCGAACCTAACGGATCGGGTCCGCCCAGCACGTGGACGTGAAGATGATACACCTCTTGCCTGCCGATCCTGCCGTTGTTGACAATGACCCTGAAGCCGTCATGCAGCCCCTGTTCGCGGGCCAGCCCCCCAGCCATTCCAAACAGCTTTCCGATCAGCGCCTGATGTGACGAATCGGCGTCATAGAGGTTTTCCAGGTGCACTTTGGGAATCATGAGGAAATGCACTGGCGCACTCGGGTTGATGTCGTGAAACGCGAGGATGTCGTCGTCCTCGTAGACCTTCTTCGCAGGGATCTCGCCCCGAACGATTCGACAAAAGATGCAGTCATGCTTCAAGCCTGTTCTCCTTCACGAGCGATTGCTTTCCTGAGTGCTTTCTCCTCCAGACCCGACAGCCCCTCCCGGCGCGCGAGCTCGGCGAGCACATCGTCAGGTCCCAGCCCATAGTGGGCGAGCATCACCAGGCAGTGAAACCACAGGTCGGCGGTCTCAGCAACAATGCGCGCGCGTTCGCCGTCCTTGGCGGCCATCACGGTTTCAGTGGCTTCCTCGCCAATTTTCTTGAGCACGGAATCGGGCGCGCGAGCCAGCAATCGCGCGACATACGAACTGCCCGGATCGGAACCTTTTCGCGACTCGATCACCGCAGCCAGACGCGCAAGCACAGCCTCGGCGGGAGGCTCAGCGTCCCGGGGGTGAGCAGACAGGGACGCATCAAGCCGCGGGGTGTTCATCGGTAGATCAGATCCGGATCTTTCAGCACGGGGTCAACCGCCACCCAGCGGCCCGCCTCGAGCCGGCTGAAAAAGCATGACTGTCGACCCGTGTGACAGGCGATGCCGCCTGTCTGCTCGATGGCGAGCAGCACCACGTCGCCGTCGCAGTCGAGCCGGATTTCGTGCACCCGCTGGCTGTGCCCCGATTCCTCACCCTTGCGCCAGAGGCGGCTGCGCGAACGCGACCAGTACACCGCGCGGCCTGTGGCCTCGGTTTCCGCAAGCGCCTCGCGATTCATCCAGGCGACCATCAGGATCCGTCCGCTTGTCGCGTCCTGGGCAATGGCAGGGACCAGACCCGCGGCGTCCCAGCGCACGTGATCAAGCCAGCCCCCAGGCGCGTTCGCCGCGTGTGCGAACCCGGTCATCGCCGCACCGGAATGCCGCGATCGGCCATCAGATCTTTGGCCTGCGCAACGGTGAATTCACCAAAGTGAAAAATGCTTGCTGCGAGCACAGCATCAGCCCGCCCCTCGGTCACACCCTCAGCCAGATGCTCGAGGCTGCCAACGCCCCCGGAGGCAATCACCGGAACACCGACCGCATCAGCCACCGCTCGGGTGAGACCCAGGTCGAATCCCTGACGGGTTCCGTCGCGATCCATGCTGGTAAGGAGGATCTCGCCCGCCCCGAGTCGCTCGACCTCGCGCGCCCAGGCGACCGCATCAAGCCCTGTACCATGGCGGCCACCGTGGCTATAAACCTGCCAGAGCCCCGGCCCATCAGCCCTGGCATCGATCGCCACCACGATGCACTGCGAACCGAACCGACCGGCGGCATCGGCCACCAGCTTCGGGTTCTGGATGGCTGCGGTGTTGATCGATATCTTGTCGGCGCCCGCGTTCAGAAGGCGGCGGACGTCTTCGACCGCTCGAACACCGCCTCCCACGGTAAGCGGGATGAAGACCTGGTCGGCCACCGACTCGATGACATGCAAAATAATGTCACGATCGTCACTCGAAGCGCTGATATCGAGAAAGGTGAGTTCGTCTGCGCCCTGCTCGTCGTAGCGCCGGGCGATTTCCACCGGGTCACCCGCGTCACGCAGTTCGACAAAGCGCACGCCCTTGACCACCCTGCCTGCGGTGACATCCAGGCAGGCGATGATGCGCTTGGTGAGCACGCGGCACTCAGCCGTTCAGCTCATCGGCACGTTGCTGCGCCGCGGCAAAGTCAAGCGTGCCTTCGTAGAGCGCGCGCCCAAGGATGGCGCCCTCGACACCTTCGTCCTCGACCTTGCACAGGCGATCAATGTCCTCAATGCCTGCAATACCGCCCGAGGCGATCACGGGCACCTTGAGAGCCTGCGCGAGTCGCACTGTCGCCTCGATATTGACACCGGTGAGCATACCGTCGCGGCCGATATCGGTGTAGATCACGCCTTCCACGCCGTAATCTTCGAATTTGCGCGCGAGGTCCACCACATCATGCTTGGTGAGTTTGCTCCAGCCATCGGTGGCCACGCGGCCGTCCTTTGCGTCGAGCCCGGCGATGATCTGGCCGGGGAACGCGCCGCAGGCATCATGGAGAAATCCTGGATTCTTGACCGCAGCGGTACCGATAATCACATAGGACACCCCGCTATCAAGATAGCGCTCGATGGTGTCGAGGTCACGGATGCCGCCGCCCAACTGCACCGGGATGCGGCCCGAGATTTCGTCGAGGATCTCGCGGATCACGCCCTGGTTGCGCGGCCGGCCACTCACGGCGCCATTGAGGTCCACCAGATGGAGCCTGCGGGCGCCGCGCTCTAGCCAGGTGCGGGCTACAGCGACGGGGTCATCAGCAAACACGGTGGCATTGTCCATGTCACCTTGTCTAAGCCGCACGCAGCGGCCGTCTTTGAGGTCGATTGCGGGGATCAGCAGCATTGGAAGTGGGGGGGTTAGGTGGCGCGGAAGCTGGAGAATCGGGGCACGACGTCCTTAGGGATTCCAGCTGACAAAGTTTTCGTAGAGCTTGAGACCGTTGGCCGCGCTTTTTTCGGGGTGAAACTGAGTGGCAAAAATGTTATCCCGCGCGACCGCGCAGGTAAAGCGAAGGCCATGCTCGGACGTGGCGGCAATCACCCGCAGATCGTCCGGCGCAGCAAAAAAACTGTGCGCAAAATAGAAGAATGAGCCGGGCGTGATGCCCTCCCAAAGCCTGTGTCCGCCAGTGGGCTCTACGCGGTTCCAGCCCATG
>SYIM01000125.1 GCA_005798775.1 Burkholderiales bacterium | reverse complement strand
GAAGTCATCGTAGTCGAGCGCGTGCGCAGCAGTGGCGTTGACCAGCGCCGCCTGCGCTGCATGGGTGCGATCGGCTCGATTGACCAGCCAGCACCTGGGCGCCCCGCCCTGCTCGACCACCCAGTCAGACAGACGCGCCACTGCGGGCTCGGACGCTCCGGCAAGCATCACGCCCAATGCGTCGGTAAAGCCCAGGATGGCCACCCGGCAAACCGCCTCAGGCAGGCGACGCCCCTCCATGTTGGCGGCATACTCGGCGTACATCCGCGTGAGCGGCAACACAACGGAGGGGGTCGGTTCAGCCATGTTGACGCTTACGCGTTTTATCGAGGTCAAGCCTGCCATCTTGGGCGTCGTCGAAAAAGCAGCAAAGGCAACGTTCGCCGGGACCGCCTGATGCTCTGCTCCACCCCTTACTGCTCGGGCCGAATGTTGCCGCGCCGAACGATGTCCCCATACTGAACCAGATCGCGACGCAACTGTTCGGCGAGCAACTGCGGTGTACCGGTCCAGGTCTGAAACCCCAGGGTGTTCATCCTCTCCTGAACCTCGGGGCTTTGCATCTGCGAGTTGATGGCCTGATTGAGAAGGCCGACCACATCGGCAGCCGTCCCCGCGGGCGCGAATACTCCGTACCAGAGGTCCACGGCATAGCCAGGAACGCCCGCCTCGGCCACCGTCGGTAAATCGGGCATGGCCCGCGAGCGCTCCGCTGGAGCGACCGCCAGCGCGTGCAGGCGTGCGCTTTCGATATGCTGCTTGACCGATGCCAGGGTGAGGAACGCCGCCTGCGTCTGTCCACCCACCAGATCATTGATCGCAGGCCCGCCGCCCTTGTAAACGACGTGTGTGATGTCAACGCTGGCCATCTGCGAAAAGAGCGCCGCCGCCAGATGTTGAGGCGTTCCGCTTCCCGGGTTGGAGTAATTCATCCGCCCGGGCGCAGACTGCGCAAGCGCAATGAATTCCCGAACTGTACGGGCCTGCACCGAGGGATGCACCACCAGGGCCATAGGCGCTGAGGCCATCATCGCCACCGCGCTGAAATCCTTCAGCAGGTCGAACGGCAGCTTCTGTAGGCTCGCGTTGATCGGCATGGTGTTGGCGCCGAGGAGCAGTACTGTGCCATCGGCCGCCGATTTGGCAACCAGATCGGCGCCGATGTTACCGCCAGCCCCCGGCCGGTTCTCAACCACAACGGGCTGCCCCAGCGCGGCACCCAGGCGCGGCGCCACCGCGCGTGCCAGGATATCGGTGCCACCACCCGGTGCATACGGCACGACGAATCGGATTGGCCGGTCGGGATAGCGGGTCTGCGCGGCAAGCGGCGTCACCGCGAACGCCGCCAACATCAGGGCTGCAACCGTATGAAGCGGGCGCCACCGCGCGGGGCGGGGCATAGAGTGCGCGAAAGCGGTCAAGGGCATCGCAGGCTCTCCGGATGTGCAATGGTTCCAGACTGTACCGCGGAAGGGAGCGATACCCACAGGTCTGTTTTACGCGCCAGCCTCGACCCGGGGCCCGTTCGCCGCCTGACGAGCGTCATCGCCCCGCCAGCGAGGCGCGCTGCCGCCCAAAAAAAAGACGCCACCCGAAGACCGGGGGCGTCAGGCACGAGACACCGGAGGATGGGTAGGAATGAAACACTGTGCCAAAACTGTCGGCCTGACCCTGTCTGGGCCCTGCCTGAAGTCCGGTACCGAAGGTTCTGGGTACGCCTCCTTGTTTGTTACGGGTGGCCCGGGAGACACAGCCGTCAAGCGGCTCTGCGCACCCCAGGGGTGATCGGGTCTCGGGTTACTGAGCGCGGCCCTCGGGCATTGAGTGACCCGTTTGCAGCGCTGATGTGCGCACCGTTGCGCCCGGCGGCTTAGCAAGCTCCGGGTGAGCAGTGAGCATCTTCGCGCCGTTCAACGGCTTGTTGGCCCCCTGGTGGCAGGTCGCGCAGTTGATCTTCGCGATATCGCCTGTGCGGCCCAAACGCTCCTTGGGCTGCCCGGGAGTAAGCGGCACCATGAACGCATTGTTCAGGTCACGCACCATCCGGATGCCGTGCCATGCTGGAACCCGCGCCGGTGGGCTCTGATTCCACTCGGCAAACGCTCGCGTGTTGTGGCAGTGCACACAACCCACGCCCAGGCCCTCCGACATGTGAATCATCAGCCCATGCGTGACCTCAGCCTGCTTGAGCGGTACCTGCGCATTGACTGGCAGCGCCGTGGTTGCCGTGACGCGAATCTCGTCTTTGCCCAGAAGGTAGGGCGTGAAGGGATCGTAGGGTAGCGATGCGTTACCGACGGAGGCCTTGCCAGCCTTGTTCTGGCCAAAGTCGTTACCGAGCATGCGGCCCGCGGTGGGCGCCGGTGGATCGGCGAACCACTTGTACTCGGGCACGTTCTTTCCGCGATGGCAGGTGTAGCAGGTAACTCCGGTATCGGCGACGTGGTTCTTCCAGTTGCCATTGATCTCCTGCGTCATCTGCAGCATGCGACGCGAGACAACCTTGGTTTGCATCGAGTCATCGGCGAAATTTGCCGGGTTGTGGCAATAAACGCAGCCCTGCTCAGGCGACACCCAGTTGCTCATTGCAATCATGGTGCGGGTGAATTCACCGACGCTCAGATGGCCCAGCACTTTAACGTTCTGATAGACCTGGGCTGCCTTGGGGCCGCCGGAATCGGCAGGATCAAGCGCGGGAGGAGCCTCGTGGCGCGAGGCATTGGCGGCCTGAATCCTTGGATTGGTGACCTTCTCCATGCCGGTGCCGCGATAGCCGATCTGGTCCGTAGTCATAGGCAAGCGCTCGCAGCCGGCGAGTAACGCGCTCGCCAGCACACCTGCGGCGGCGACCAGGGCGATTCTGAAGTACGCCATCTCGGGCTCCTGTTATTTCGCAACCGAGGGATCAGGGACCGGGCCCCAGATCTCGGGATAGGCGGGCGCGACGCCGTGCTTGACCGCCCACAGATACCAGTTGTCGACCACCGTGCCGGTGAGCAGGATGCCGAT
>SYIM01000124.1 GCA_005798775.1 Burkholderiales bacterium | reverse complement strand
GGTGCCGCTTGCCACGCCCGACACGAACACCGGCGCGTCCTGGTGCAGCAGTCGGCCATCCCAGGCTGCGGGATCGGCAGGGACCAGATCAACGCCCGGCCGCTTCATGATCACCACCGGGTCCATCCGGCGTAACTGTCCATCGACATTGCCCCAGCGGTCACAGGCGCCCAGACGGCCCTCACTGATCTGGCACAGCACCGGACAGGCATCGCACTGGATCTTGTTGGACGCCATTTTCTCTGGCGGGCGCACCTTCATGACTGCGGGCTCGGCAGCTTCGTTCGCGGCGGGAGACGTAGCGGAAGAGGCACTCATCGGAGGCAGTCCTGACGGATCGGTTCGGCGCGGTTCAGCGCAAGGCAGAGGCGGCGCTACGCAACGCAGCGAGCATGCGATCGGGGGTGACTGGCACCTCGGTCATGCGCACACCCGTTGCATCGCGAATCGCGTTCAGAATGGCGGGCGCCGTAGCAACCAGCGCCGGCTCACCGACCCCCTTCGCGCCGTTGGGGCCGAGCGGCTCGGGATCTTCCACCATATGCACCACCACCGGTGGCATGTCGCCCACCGTGGGGATCAGGTAGTCATGCAGGTTATCGGTCTTGAGGGCCACGTAGTCTTCCATGAGGGCGAGCCCCAGTCCCTGCGCGATGCCGCCGTGAATCTGACCCTCTACCTGCGTGGGGTTAATGGCGCGACCGATATCGTGCGCGGCATGAACGGCCAGCACCCGCACGGTTCCAAGCGATATGTCCACCTCCACCTCGGCGAACTGCGCGGCAAATCCATACGTGGCGTAGGGCACGCCCTGACCGTCGCCATCGAGCGCAATCGTGGGTGGATTGAACCGCCCACGGCCCACAGCCACGAGACCCCGCTCGTCCACCTCGAGCCCCGCGAGGCTCAGTTCGGCCTTGCCCGCGCGCAGCATCCCACCCTGCACCGACAGGCTGGCCGACTCGGGCGCGCCCAGCAGCAAGAGGAGCCTTGCCCGCAGATCAAGCCCTGCAAGCCGCGCCGCATTACCCGACACGAAAGTCTGCCGCGAAGCCGAACTCTTTCCGCCATCGAGCGTGAGTGCGGTATCGGACACGGTCTGATCGATGAGTGAAAGCGACACGCCCAGCGCATCAGCCGCAATCTGGGGCATGATGGTGTAGGTACCCTGGCCGATATCTACCGCGCCGTTGAAGAGCATGAACCGACCGTCGGGCTTGAGCCCGATTTCCATGTCAGACGGATTGGCAATCACGGTGTTGCCAATGCCGTACCACATGCAGGCTACGCCCACGCCCCGTCGCAGCGCCGAGGGGTCGCGGCCGTGCGGGTCACTGGGCGATGCCGAGCTGCCCCCCCTAGCCGAGAGCGGCCCCGAGCGCCAACCCGCCACACGCGTACGCGCCTCGCGCCATGCGGGCCTCAGCGCCTCAAGACAGACCTGCAGCCCGACGCTTGCCGTCAGCGTCTGGCCGGTGGCAGTCCGGTCACCAGCACGCAGTGCATTCGCATGGCGAAGCTCCAGGGGATCGGCACCGATCCGGGCTGCGTAGTCATCAATCAGCGATTCGCAGAGCAGGGTTGACTGCGGCACGCCAAAGCCGCGAAAAGCGCCCGCCACCGGATCGTTCGTGATCACTGCGCGGGTGAGCGCGCGCACTGCTTCCCAGCGATAAGGACCCGCCGCGTGAATCGGTACGCGATTGGCCACGGTGGGGCCCCAGGATGCATAGGCGCCCGTATTGAAATCGCCCGCAAAATCGTATGACACGAAGCGGCCATCGGAAGTCGCAGCAAATTTTGCCTCCATTGCTGCCGGGTGCCGTTTGGTGGTCGATCGCATCGACTCGGGGCGGTGATACACCATGCGAGCAGCCCGGCCTAGTCGCCTCGCGGCCGCCACCAGAAGGGGCTGCACCGACAGGTCTAGCTTGCCGCCAAAGCCACCGCCCACCGCGGACGGAATGACCCGTACGCGTTCGGGCGCCACCTCAAACATCCAGGCGATTTCATCGCGGTCCATGTAGGGCGTCTGCGTGCAGGTAAAAATCGTGACGCGCGGCCCATCGGGTTCAAGCTCCCAGCGCGCCCAGCCCGCCTCGGGTTCGATGTAGGCGTGCTCCACATGTTGGGTGCGCATGGCAAGCGACAACTGCTCGGCAGCACCCGACGCAGCGGCCACCACATCACCCGACACCACCCGGCCCCGGCAAAGAATGTTGTCGGGCCAGCGCGCCTGCACCGACGGTGCCCCGGGCGCCACGCCAGCGGCAATCCCGGAAACCGGAGGCAGACTCTCCCACCGCACCGGAAACGACGCCTCGTTCAGCGCCTCGATCGCAGCCTGCGTGCCCGCGACAACCGCGACCGCCTCGCCGGCAAAACGCACTTCGCCCTCAGCCAAAGCCGGCTGATCACGCAGGTCGGGAAAGATGGCGAATCGGTTGTTCGGAATGTCGGCACTCGTCACGACGCCAGCCAAACCAGGCTGCGCGGCCACCCAGGCAGCGAGATCGCCGAGGAAAAACTGCGCCCGAGGATGCGGCGAGCGGATGGCGCGTAACCACAGCGCATCGACCGGCGCCTGATCGGCGCCGAAGCGCTCAGCACCAGTCACCTTGGCGCGCGCATCAAAACGCTCGACCCGCGCACCCACCGCATGACCCGCCGCGACCTGCAGAATCGACATCCCGGTGGCGGCCGGGGACGTCACCACCCCGGCGAGGCCGCTGGCAGCTGCTCGTGAGTGCACTGCCCCGACAGCCATGACAGCCTCAACAATCTTACGATAGCCCGTGCAGCGGCACAGCACGCCACCCAGGCCGTCGAGCACCTGCTGCTCAGTGGGCTGGGGGTGGCGACGCAGCGTGTCGGCAGCCGCCATCAGCATACCGGGCGTGCAGATGCCGCACTGCGCAGCACCATGGTCGACAAACGCTTGCTGTAGCGTCGACAGCGGCCCGCCGGCTGGCGCGAGCGACTCCACCGTTTCCACCTGTCGTCCCGCGCACTGCGCGCCAGCCACCAGGCAGGCACAGACCTGCTCGCCATCGAGCAGCACCGTGCAGGCCCCGCAGTCGCCCGCGCTGCAGCCCACCTTGGTGCCGGTGAGGCCACAGTCGTCGCGCAGGAGATCGGTGAGACGCTGCGCTGCGCGCACCAGCGGGATCGAGACTGCCTGACCGTTGACCGAGAAGGCAAGCGACTGTGCTGGATGATCGAAGGTCACTTCTGAAGGCTTGTTCATTGGGTGTTCCTTGCCGCTCGAGCGGCCGCATCCGGGATTGCGCAGGCCATGGCAACGGCGCGGCCGATCAACTCACGAACCACCTCCCGCCGATAGCCCGCAGTGCCTCGCACGTCGTCGATCGGCGACAAGGGCGAAAGCAAAGCGGCCAGGTCTTCCGAGGCGAGCGCGCTCGTGGCCGCACCCGAAGCCTGCGATGGCGCCAGTCCGAGCAGCCGCTCCTCAAGAAGCGGCAAGCGCCTCGCCGCGGCAGAACACGCCCCGACCGCAACCGCGCAGCGCGCGAGACGATCCTGCGCATCGACATCGACCGAGACCGCCACCATGGCGATCGAAATCACCAGGTAGCGGCGGTGTCCGAGCTTGAGGAACTGCGAGCGTGCTCGCGGGGTTCCCAGGGGCAGGTGGATCGCTACCAGAAGTTCCCCTGGCTCAAGCGCGGTGCGCCGGTTGCCGAGCACGAATTCGGCAACCGGCAGGCGCCGGCTGCCCGCCTGGCTTCGGAGTTCCACCTGGGCGTCGAGCGCAAGTAATACCGGCACGCCGTCGGCGGCTGGCGAAGCATTGCAGAGGTTGCCCCCCAGCGTGCCCTGGTTCTGGATCTGCCGGCCGCCCACTTCGAGCGCCGCCTGAACGAGCGCCTCCAGCCCAGGAGGGAACGGCGCATCACGCACCGCGGACCAGGTCTCGAGAGCGCCGATCCGCCACCAGACCCGATCTTCCGAATCAGTGACCCGCCCCTGGCCACGCAGCGCGTCGATCCGGCTGAGGTTGAGAAGGGGCTGCATCATGGGCCGGCCGACATACGCCGGAAACACATCGGTGCCGCCGGCAAGCGGCAGCCAGCCCGGCTGCGCCAGCAGTTCGAGCGCATCGTCCAGCTGCAAGGGAGAACACGGCGGTTGAATCGACGCATGGGCCGTCATGACAGGTCTCCGAATGTGAGCATGGCTTCTGCAGCGCCGCACCGGGCGCGTTATGAAGCCATGACTTCATTAGTTTGGCGCTGAAGGTATCGCACGGTAAAATCCCCGTCAATCGGATAAATCCTCTAGGCTCACGTTCGCTCGCCGGAGGGTGAGCCCGCTCAATAACCCTCCTCCTCTCAGGTATTGCCGTCATGACCCATGTGGTGACCGAATCCTGCATTCGCTGCAAATTCACCGACTGCGTTGATGTCTGCCCGGTTGACTGCTTTCGCGAAGGCCCCAACATGCTGGTGATTGACCCCGACGAGTGCATCGATTGCGCGGTCTGTATCCCCGAGTGTCCGGTCGAGGCCATTCGCGCTGAGGAAGACGTGCCGGCCGATCAGCAGCACTTCATTGCACTCAACGCAGAGCTGGCAAGCGGCTGGCCCAGTATCACCCGAACCAAGGGAGCGTTGTCTGACGCCGAGGAGTGGCGCGAGGTCAAGGTGAAGTTTGAACAACTCGACCGCGGTTGAAGTCCTCCGATGACCGTTCAGCTCGCCTGGAATCTGCGCTTCGAGGATCTGTACCAAACCGACGGGCTGAACCGCATCGACGCGCAGTTCGCGGCTGAGCTCCGCAGCCGCCACCCCGATCTCGCCAACCGGCTGCAGGCAGCGCGTAAGCAGGTTGGTGCAGGCGCCCGGCTCGCTCCCAAAGACGAAGCCACCCTCCTTCTCGATCTCGCGCCACAACTCGATGCCTTCATCGGCGAAATGTTTGGCGTAGCCGACCAGCTCGCCGATCTGCGCGCCCGTCACGCAGCGCTCGAGCCGCTCTACAAGGTCAAGTGGAAGTTTGTCAAACGCCAGGCCATGCTGAAGGTGAGCATCGAGGATCTGGCAGGCTTTGACGGCACCGCCGCCGAAGCCGAGCTTGCCTCACGGCTCGGTCTTCCAGCATTTGACGAGCTCGCCTTTGCCACCGCCGTGCTGGCTTGGCAGGACCAGGGAGAAGCCCGCGCCGCCGACATCGACCTCGCGCTCCGCTTCAGCGCCTGGGCCACCCTCACCGAGGAGGGGCGCGCGCGCCACGCTGCAGGCGTCCTGTTTCGTCAGCCTGAAAAGGTCGACCCCTGGGCGCTGCTTGCCCACGCCCACTCGGCCACCGAGCAGGCAGTCACCGTTCACACCATTGATCCAGCCCATATCCGGCGCCGACAGGGCTTCCAGCTCACCGACGAGGGCACCGACCTGCGGGGCGCACTCGATCAGGCCAACTACTGCATCGGTTGCCACAATCAGGGCAAAGACTCCTGCTCGAGAGGCCTGCGCGACAAGCCCGCCGCTGACGGCAGCATTGTCTACAAGCGCACCGTATTTGGCGTGAAGCTGGCCGGCTGCCCGCTTGAAGAGCGCATTTCGGAGTTTCAGATCCTGAAGACCCAGGGTCACTCGATCGGCGCGCTCGCCATGATCACGATCGATAACCCCATGGCAGCGGCCACCGGCCATCGGATCTGCAACGACTGTATGAAGGCCTGCATCTACCAGAAGCAGACGCCAGTCGATATTCCGCAGGCGGAAACCCGCTCACTTAAGGATGTGCTCGAGCTCCGCTGGGGCTTCGAGATTTATTCGCTCCTCACGCGCTGGAATCCTCTCAATCTCGCACGGTCCGTGCCGCACGCGGCCACCGGCCACAAGGTCCTGGTCGCCGGAATGGGGCCTGCCGGCTTCACGCTTGCTCATCACCTCATGAATGACGGTCACACCGTGGTGGGCATCGACGGCCTCAAGATCGAGCCGCTTCCGCCCGAACTCGCCGGTGTGCGACATGAGGGTGGCTCGCCTGGCGAACGCGTGCCGTTCGAACCCATTGAGCATGTGGAAACCCTCTGGGAATCACTCGATGATCGACTCATGGCGGGCTTTGGCGGGGTAGCCGAATACGGCATCACCGTGCGTTGGAACAAGAATTTCCTCAAGGTCATCCGGCTGCTTCTTGAACGGCGTGAACAGTTCACCCTGGTGGGCGGCGTGCGCTTCGGCGGCACGCTCACGCTTGCTGATGCCTGGCAGCTGGGCTTCGATCACGTGGCGCTTGCCATGGGCGCAGGCAAGCCCACGGTGCTCGATATTCCAAATGGCCTTGCGCGCGGCGTTCGTACGGCGAGCGATTTCCTGATGGCGCTGCAGCTTACCGGCGCCGCCAAAGCCGATTCGCTTGCCAACATGCAGATCCGTCTGCCGGTGGTGGTGATAGGCGGCGGCCTCACCGCGGTCGATACCGCCACCGAATCGCTCGCCTACTACGCCGTGCAGGTGGAGAAGTTCCTCACCCGTCACGAGACGCTGGTCGCGCTCACCGATGACACCACGGTACGCGCGGGCTGGGGCCCGGCCGAACGCGAACTCGCTGACGAGTTTCTCGCTCACGCGCGAGAGATCCGCGCAGAACGCGTGGCCGCCCGGGCCGAAGACCGAGCGGCGCGCGTGGTTGAACTCCTTCAGCAGTGGGGCGGCGTCACGCTCGCCTACCGCAAGCGCATGGTCGACAGCCCCTCCTACACGCTCAACCACGAAGAGGTTGAAAAGGCGCTCGAGGAAGGCATCCGATTTGCCGAATGCGTGGATCCACGTGCTGTCGACATTGACGATCAGGGTGCAGCACGCGCGATCACACTCGCACGCCAAATCAGGTCCGAAGACGGCAGATGGTCGGACGCCACCGGCAACGACGCCACCGTCACCTGGCCAGCCCGCACCATTTTTGTGGCGGCGGGTACGCAGCCCAACACGGTGCTTGCACGCGAAGACGCCACCCACTTTCATCTCGACGGTAAATATTTTCAAGCGATCGACCAGCAGGGCGTACCCGTCAGGCCCGAGTTTGCCTCAAGCAAGCCCGCTGAGGCACAGGTGCTGCTCGCGCGCGCCGACGACGGTCGCATGGTCTCTTTTTTCGGTGACCTCCACCCCAGCCACTTCGGAAATGTGGTGAAGGCGATGGGCTCCGCGCGGCAGGGCTATCCCGTGGTCTCACGCGTACTCGCAGGCCGCGCACCCGCCTCCGATCTGTCGCCCCAGGCGTTTGCCACCCACATCAATGGGCTCCTTCGGGCGCGCGTCGAGCGTGTGGTTCGGCTCACGCCCACCATCATCGAGGTCGTGGTGCATGCGCCTCTTGCCGCTCGCCGATTCGAACCTGGTCAGTTTTATCGCCTGCAGAACTTCGAGGCCCTGGCACCGGCGGTCGACATCAACGGCCGCCGCACCCGGTTGGTGATGGAGGGTCTCGCCCTCACCGGGGCGTGGGTCGACCGAGAGCGCGGACTGGTCTCCACCATCGTGCTCGAAATGGGCGGCTCCTCCAACCTCTGCGCGCTGTTGCAGCCAGGCGAACCGGTTGTGCTTATGGGCCCGACAGGCGCCCCCACCGAAATTGAGGCCAATGAAAAGGTGGTTCTGGTAGGCGGCGGGCTCGGTAATGCGGTGCTTTTTTCAATTGGCGCAGCCTTTCGCGCGCGCGGCTCGAAGGTGCTCTACTTCGCCGGCTACAAGAAGCTCATCGATCGCTACAAGGTGGCGGAAATCGAGGCGGCCGCCGATGTCGTGGTGTGGTGCAGCGACGAAGCGCCAGGCTTTTCCCCCACTCGTCCCCAGGACCGCAGCTTTGTGGGCAATATCGTGGAGGCCATGAAGGCCTGGGCAAGCGGGGCGCTCAAACCGGACAGCGGTTCGCCTCGCCTGCATGATGCCGATCGGCTGATCGCGATTGGCTCAGACCGCATGATGGGTGCGGTGGCGCGAGCGCGCCATGGTGCGCTCGCCGATGTGCTGCCCGCCCACCACCTCGCTTTCGGATCAATTAACTCGCCAATGCAGTGCATGATGAAAGAAGTATGCGCGCAATGCCTGCAACCGCACCGTGATCCCAAAACTGGACGCATGACTTATGTTTTCTCCTGCTTCAACCAGGACCAGCCGCTCGATCAAGTTGATTTTGCTGCATTGAATCAGCGCCTTACGCAAAACTCTCTGCAGGAAAAGCAGAGCGCAGCATGGCTCGCTGAGAACCTGAAACAGTCCGCTGACACCGCTGGCGGCTTGCGCGTCTGACGCGTCGTACAAATTCGGGCAGAATCAGTCGGTTTCGAAGCGGGAGAGACGAATGCTCTACCACCTCCGTGAAGCCCAGCGTGCGGTTTTACAGCCGCTCTCCAGCTGGGCTGATTCAGTCAGCCAGCTCTACGTCAATCCGTACAGCCCGCTTGCCTATACGCCGTTCGCTAACCGGGTTTCGGCTGGCCTCGAGCTGCTGCACCGGCTCGGCAAGGAATACGAAAAGCCCGGGTTCGAAATCGATGAAACGCTGGTCGATGACCAGCCGGTAAGCGTTGTTGAGCGCATCGAAGTCGCGCGCCCTTTCTGCCGCCTGGTCAAGTTCGAGCGGCTGCTGCCGGCAAAACTGCGCGCTCGCAAAGCCGATCCTACCGTGCTGGTGTTCGCACCCCTTTCGGGCCACCATGCCACGCTGCTGCGTGACACGATACGGGCGCTGCTCCCGCATCACAACGTCTTCATCACCGACTGGATAGACGCCCGGATGGTGCCGCTTTCAGAGGGGCCATTCCATCTCGATGATTACGTAAGCTATGCAGCCGACTTCATCCGTCATCTGGGTCCGAAGGTGCATCTGGTGTCGGTCTGTCAGCCCACCGTACCGGTGCTGGCCGCGGTGTCGCTGCTTGCCCAGACCCGTGACCCCCATCAGCCGCTCAGCATGACAATGATGGGCGGCCCGATCGACACGCGTCGCAATCCCACTGCGGTCAATGCCCTCGCGCAGCGACGCAACTACGTCTGGTTCGAGCGCAGTGTGATCTATCGCGTACCCGGCCGGTATCCGGGCGCGGGCCGTCAGGTCTACCCGGGATTCCTGCAACACGCCGGATTCGTGGCTATGAATCCGGATCGGCATCTGAACTCGCATTGGGATTACTACCTCGACCTGCTCCGCGGCGACATGGAAGACGCTGAGGCGCATCGGCGGTTCTACGACGAATACAACGCTGTGCTCGATCTGCCGGCCGAGTACTACCTCGACACCATCCGCACCGTATTTCAGAGCCATGCGTTACCCCTGGGCACCTGGGAGGTACGGTTCGGCGGCAAGACCTTGATCGTGGACCCTTCAGTAATCAAGTCGGTCGGGCTCTTCACCATCGAGGGCGAGCTCGACGACATCTCCGGCAGCGGCCAGACCCAGGCCGCGCACGACCTCTGCACTCGCATCCCACGCAACTGGCAGCGCCATCTCACCGTCGAAGGCGCTGGCCACTACGGCATCTTCAGCGGCCGGCGCTGGCGCGAGAAAATCTATCCCGAGGTGCGCAGCTTCATCACCGAGCATGAGCGCCGCGGGCGGGGCGCCGCGCGCGGCTAGCGCGCGTCTTTCAAGTTCCCAGGCTGTTTTGCCATGCGCCCGTCGGTCGAGGCGATCAACGCGCTGCTCCCGCAAACGCAATGCCGGCGCTGCGGCTACACCGGCTGCCGACCCTACGCTGAAGCGATCGCCACGGTGAGCGCCCCCATCAACCGCTGCCCGCCCGGCGGGTCAGCGGGCATCTCCCGGCTGGCGCGCCTCCTCAACACCGCACCGATCGCGCTGGATGCCGCCTGCGGCAGCGAAGGTCCTCGCACGGTCGCCCGTATCGAGCCCGAGCACTGCATCGGCTGCACCAAGGGCATCCAGGCGTGCCCGGTCGACGCCATCATCGGCGCGGCCAAGCGGATGCATACCGTGATCACCGAACTCTGCACCGGATGTGATCTGTGCGTGCCGCCATGTCCGGTCGACTGTATCGTAATCGAGCCACTTGACCCGCAACCCCTGCCAATCTGGAGCGACGCCGACGCGAGCGCTGCCCGAGCACGGCACGAGGCGCGTGCAAGCCGTCTGTTGCGGGTAGCGGCCGAGCGCGACCGCCGGCTCACCGCGCGCGCAACCACCAAGCTCGCGGCGCTGCAGACCGAGCCCGAAACCAGCGAAACCGTACGCAAGCGCGCGGCTATTGAAGCAGCGATCGCTCGCGCGCGCGAACGCGCTGCCGCGCGGGCATCAGCGATCCCATCCGAGCGTGAGAGCAGCTCATGAACCGCGACAAGCGCATCCGGATCTTCAGCCGGTGGCAGCAGAGTAACCCGCACCCCACCACCGAACTGGAATATTCGAGCCCGTTCGAACTGCTGGTGGCGGTGTTGCTATCAGCTCAGGCCACCGACCGCAGCGTGAACCTTGCCACCCGCAAGCTGTTCGCAGCGGCCCGAACGCCGGCGGCGATTCTCGCGCTCGGCGAAACCGGCGTCTGCGAGTTCATCCGTACCATCGGCCTTTTTCGCTCAAAAGCCAGGCACCTGATCCAGACCTGCGCGATGCTGATCGAACACCACGGTGGCGAAGTCCCCGATGATCGTGAGGCGCTCGAGTCGCTCCCGGGTGTCGGGCGAAAAACTGCCAACGTAGTCCTGAACACGGCGTTCGGGCAACCCACCATCGCAGTCGACACCCATATTTTCCGGGTCTCCAACCGCACCGGCATCGCGCCCGGCCGCACGCCGTTTGAAGTGGAAGACCGTCTGACGAGGCTGGTGCCCGAGCAGTTCCGCCAGGACGCCCACCACTGGCTGATCCTGCATGGGCGGTATGTCTGCAAAGCCCGCAAACCCGAATGCTGGCGCTGCCTGATTCACGATGACTGCGAATTCCGCCGCAAGACCGAGGCGCCGGCCACCGGCTAGCCAGGGAGGACCCCTTGTTTGATCCGTCGCAGCATGATGTACGGAGGTTCTTCTGCGAAACACAAAGAAAACGAATCGCAGGCGAGCCGCTCACGCCCCTGGAGTCGATCGCCGCCGACTGGATTGGCATGCATCCCGAATATCACGCCGTTCTCGATCATCCGGAGCAGGCGCTTGAGCAGCGGTTTGACGCCGCCGATGGGCGTAGCAACCCCTTCCTTCACCTTTCGATGCATCTGGCGATCGCCGAACAGCTGTCGATCGACCAGCCCAAGGGCATCCGCGAGGCCTGGCAGCGCCTCGCGAGTCGTCTGGGTGATGAGCATGAAGCCGCGCACGAGGTCATGGAGTGCCTGGGCCAGGTGCTCTGGGAGTCTCAGCGTCACCACCGTCCGCCCGATGGAGCCGCCTACCTTGATTGCCTGCTGCGCCGAAGCGGTGCCCGTCCCCGCCAGGACTGATCCGGATCAGTCCTGCCACCGGCAGCCAAACGCTTTCTGATAACCTTCGCCCGGCTCGTGCGCCATGCCGCACGCGGTGGGCCTGCCCCTGGCCAGAACGACCCAGCCCAGCGAGCCCGCGACAGAAAAATCGCATGATCACATAGCGTGGATACCAACGGAAAAACGCGATGTTTGGACGACTAATGCCCCGCGAGGGCAGATTCTTCGACCTCTTCAACCGTCACGCCGAAGAGATCATTGCCGGCAGCGAGGCCCTGGCGCAACTCATGCGCCAGTACAGCGACGTGGCCAGCCGGCGCACGTACATCGACCGGATCGATCTGGTTGAAAAAAATGCCGATCGCATCACGCACGAAACCGTCGCGCTGCTCCATAAAACCTTCGTCACCCCCTTCGACCGCGACGACATCCACAAGCTCATTTCGAATATGGACGACATCCTGGATCTGATCCAGGACGTGGCTGAATCAGCCATGCTCTACGACCTGCAACGCATCACGCCGGAAGCGCAGCAGCTCTCCGAGCTCAACGAAATGTGTTGCAAGCGGGTCCAGATGGCCGTACGGATGCTGCCTTCGATGGACAACGCCGAGGCCATCCTGAGGCTTTGCCGCGAGATCGATCAGCTCGAGTCGGACGCCGATCGGGTGATGCGCGCCGGCATGTCAAAACTGTTTCGTGATGAGAGCGACGTGCGCCAGCTGATCAAGCTCAAGCAGATCTATGAACTGCTTGAGGCGGTGAGCGACAAGTGCGAAGACGTCGCCAATCTGCTCGAGGGCGTTGTCCTCGAAAACGCCTGAGCGCGGGTGCCCACGCCCCATGACCACGCTTCAGTTCAGCTTCACTGTGTTGGTGTTCCTGGTGATTCTGGCGCTCGCATTCGATTTCATGAATGGTTTTCATGATGCGGCCAATTCCATCGCGACGATCGTGTCAACCGGGGTGCTCAAGCCTTACCAGGCGGTGGTATGGGCCGCGTTTTTCAACGTCATCGCGCTCTTTTTCTTCGAATTGAAGGTGGCCTCAACCGTCGGTAAAGGGATCGTCGATCCGGCCGCGGTGGACCATATCGTGATCTTTGGCGCGTTGGTGGGTGCCATCACCTGGAACGTCATCACCTGGTGGTTCGGTATCCCCTCGAGCTCCTCGCACGCGC
>SYIM01000123.1 GCA_005798775.1 Burkholderiales bacterium | reverse complement strand
GTTGTTGATGATCCGGCCGCCGCGCGGCGTCTGCATCTTCATGAGCCGGAAGGCCTGCTGCGTGCAAAGGAAAGCGCCGGTGAGGTTGGCATTGACCACCGTCATCCATTGCTCGTAGCTCAGGTCCTCGATCGGGATGGCGGGTGCGCCGGTACCGGCGTTATTGAATAGCAGGTCAAGGCGACCGAAGGTGTGCCAGGTCTGATCGAAGAGCGCTCGCACCGACGCGGGGTCGCCCACGTCGGTGGGGATGGCGAGGGACGTCGGCCCGGCGGTGCCGATGTCCTCGATGGTGCGCGCGAGCGGCTCGATCCGCCGCCCGGCGAGTACAACCTGCCAGCCCGCGCCGGCCAGCGCGCGTGCGGCCGCGCGCCCAACGCCGGTGCCGCCGCCGGTGACAATCGCGATTCGGGGGGTGCGCTCAGACATGGCAGGGGGATCCTTTTGGCGGGGGTGGGGCAATTGCCAGGCAGCCGCTCGCTGCGCTCAGTCTGCGCCGTGGCAGTGCTTGTATTTGCGTCCGCTGCCACAGGGGCAGGGCTCATTGCGGCCTGCGCGCGGCCCCTCGTGCCGGATGGTGGTGGGCTTGAGGGCCTTCTCGCGGGCTGGCGCGAGCCGTACGAAGATCTCGGCCACACCTTCCAGCATCAGGTCGATCATTTCCTCGCGTTCATCGTCTGCGATGGGCTCGAACGGCTCGTCCTCCAGGGACTCGATGCTGCGTCCGCCAGCTTCGGGGTTACCTGCCGCATCGGCTGCAGCGGCCGCACCGGCCTCGCTTGCGAATCGCAGGATCAGATCAAACGCCTCTTCGCAGACCTCATCTTCGTCGAGCAGGCCCCAGTCGTCATGGTGCAGTTCCATCGCGCGCAGAAAACCGATGGCCCACGCATCGCCCAGCGCCCGGCCGGAATCATCCGTGCCAATGACCGCGTTCCAGGATTCGCTCTCGTACAGACGCCTGGCAACGGCCCGTCGATGTCGCCCCAGGAGTGCCAGCAACTCGCTCCGATCAGCCTCGGGCAGGGCGGCGAGCGCCACCCCAGGTGCCGCCCCCAGGACCACCGGCAGACTGTCATCCGTTGAGATCAGCGTGGGCGAGCAGGCAAGTGCCGCGCAGAAGCCGTCGTATTCCTCGAGCATCATCGACTGCTCGGGATGCGCGAGGGCAAGCAGGTCATCGAGCCGTGCCAGCTCGGCTTCGTCGAGGGAGCGGGAGGAATCGGGACTGTTCATTGCGCGATGGTAGCCTGTTCGACGCGCGTGCCCAACCGAGGCGCGCTCACAGGCGGCCGGGTCGCGCCAGGCCGCAATATTTCGGAGTGTTCCATGACAGTCATGATCGATGCCGAACCCGCTGTGGCCGAATTGCTCGGCGTAGCGATCGAGGATGCGATCTCGCATGAATCAAAGTGGTCTCGTGAACCGAGCGCCGATGGCAGCACCTGGGGGGTGCATGGAGCCGACCCCCCGCCCTGGAACCGGCTGCTGGGACCGGTGTCGGCGCGGGGGCCGGCAAGCGGCGTCTTGCTCCACCGCGGGCGCCGTCTGGCCCAATGGGGTGAGCCCGCGCGCGCCGATCTCACGTTCAGTGTGGCGAAGACCTACCTCGCACTCCTCGCGGGCGTTGCCTTCGATCGTGGCTTGATCGCTGATCCAGATGAGCCGATCCGTGACCGGCTGCCCGGCATTGGCTTTGACAGCGCCCACAACGCGCCAATCTGCTGGACCCATCTGTTACAGCAGACGAGCGAATGGGAGGGCGAGTGCTTTGGGCTTCCCGATCAGGTTGATCGCTGGCGCAGGCTCTCATTTCAGCCGCCGGGCAAGGATACGGGCGCCAAAGGCGGTGCCCGTCCGCTCCACGGGCCCGGCACCTACTGGGAGTACAACGACGTCCGGATCAATCAGCTCTCGCTCGCGCTCCTTCACCTGTTTCGCGAGCCGCTCCCCGAGGTGTTTCGCGAGGCCGTGATGCAGCCGATTGGTGCGTCCTCCGACTGGTCCTGGCGCGGTTACGACAACGCCTGGGTCGAGATCGACGGGCGCCGCATGCAGTCTGTGCCGGGCGGCACGCATTGGGGCGGTGGCGTCACCATCAGTAGCGACGATCAGATCCGGCTCGCCACCCTGTTGCTTCACGGCGGCGCCTGGGCGGGTCATCAGGTGATTTCCTCGCAATGGATCGCCCGGATGTTCTCGCCCTGCGCGATCGCGCCCTTTTACGGCATGCTGGTATGGCTCAATCGCACCTGCGAGGTATTCCCGTCGGTGCCGGCATCAAGCGCCTTTGCGATTGGCGCGGGCTCCTCGTTCACCTGGATTGATCGTGAGCTCGACCTGGTGCTGGTGGCGCGCTGGCTCGAGGCCGAGCACGCCGATCGATTTTTCGGGCGGATCGCGCGCGCGCTCGGCCAAGAAGCCGCTCGCTGACTGGCGGCGGCCCCGCCTCAGAACCGGGCCTGGACCGACACTCTGAACGTGCGGGGCGGTGCCGGGAACAGATAGGTGCCCCCCCAGTAGGTGGTGGGTGCGTCGCGCCAGAAGCGGCGATCGAAGACATTGTCCACGCCCGCCCGCCAGGTGAGGGCTTGACGGCCGGGCTGGCGCCAGGTGACCGAGCTGTCGAGTTGCCACCAGGCGGGGAGGAGCACAGATTCGTTACCCGTTACCGCCTTGTTGTCGCTCCAGGAGAGCCGGTTGCTCCAGGTGAGGCCGTCTGCGCCGGGCACCCGCCATCCGAGGCTTGCGGCCGCTGCGAGCGGCGCGGTGTTCCGCGAGCGCTTGCCGACCTCGGTGGTATCCGGCGAGTATGTGGTCGTCGCATCGAGTACAGTGGCCTGCGCGGCGAGCGTCCAGTCGCGCGCGAGCTGCCCAAGCCAGGCGAGCTCGATGCCGCGGTGGCGGGCTTCTTTCAAGCCAACCACGCGAATTTTCTTATCGGGGCCTGCCGGATCGGTGATGTCGGCCGACAGCGGCCGGTCGATCTCGAACAGCGTGACGCTGGCAAGCCCGCCGCCTGCGAGCTGCTGCCGTAGCCCCGCCTCTGTCTGCCGGCTGCGAAGCGCCGGAAGGACCGCGCCGGCATTGGCATAGTCGGTGGGCCGGTTCGGCGCAGCGTCGGTTTCAATGCCCTGTCCCGCCGAGACGAACGCAAACCCGCCCTGCCATGGTTTGTAGCCCACTGCGCCCCAGGGCGTGGTGAACTGCTGCGAAGTGGCGAGTGCCTGCCGGTCGGTGGTGTCGGTGCTGAGGCTTGCGCTGTCCAACTGCGTGTGGCGAACGCCCATCCAGAGCGACCAGCGCTCATCCAGACGAATGGCATCGGCCAGCTGAAGCTCGGTACTGCGAAGACTCCGGTGGGTGTTGGGAGATGTCCGCGGAGATGGATTTCGCGCAAGGGATACCGGCCGAATCGCATTGATCTGGCCCACCCAGTCGTAGACCTGCGTCGGGTCGAATCGCTCGTCATACTCGGTTCTCAGCACCGCTGCGGTCACTTCGTGCCGAACCGACCCGTTCCTCAGTTCGCCGCGCAGCATGAACTCCGCAGAGCCCATCGTACGGCGCTCGTTCTCGCTTCGATAGTCATAGAGGTCGCTGCTGTAATCAGCGCACATGCCGGGATAAATGTCGCCGCATCCATCCGGAAACGCGAGGCGGTCATGGGTCCGGATCCGCTGCTGCCCCACGCGCACAGACGCGGTCCAATCGTTCGCGAGCAGCTTTTGAAGTCGTAGCGAACCGGTGAGGCTGCGGCTGTCGAAGGGTTGTGACCAGGGCTGCGCATTGAGGTTAAGTCGCGGGTCCAGCGGCGGCGGCAGCACCGTGCCGCCCAGGAGGCCGAAGCCCGGCACGCTGATCTGCCGCGAGGTCTGTGATTCAAACTCCGCCTCGGCGAGCCAGCCGTGACCCAGCCGCAGATCGAAAAAACCGCTCAGGAATTCGCGCCCGCCCGGCGCGTTGCGCGCTTCGGGCCGCCGCTGCTCGAGCGCGGCGTTGATCCGGTAGCCAAGCGCGCCCTCCGCCCCGGCGCGTCCGCCCAGATCGCCGTGGAGCAGCGTACTGCCGCGTTCGCTTAACCCCGCAAGCACCTCGCGAAGCGGCTGCGCGGTGGGGCGCTTCACCGTGAAATTCACCAGGCCCCCCGGAGCGGATAGGCCGGCCTGAATTCCTGACAGGCCCTTCAGAATTTCAATCGATGATTTGTTCTCGAGCGCAAACGGTGCGTGGTTCGAGATGGGCAGCCCGTCGCGCCGAAAATTGAGCGCGTTGTTCAGCAGGAACCCGCGGACCTGAAGGCTCTCGACGTAGCCGAGCGTGTTGTAGAAATCGCTCGCTGAGGGTTCGCTGCGCACTGCGCTCGAGAGGCTGTTCGCGCCCGCCTCGCGAAGCGCCTCGGCGCGGATCACCGAGACGCTTTGCGGGGTCTCGGCAAGCGGCGCGTCACTCAGTCCGCCGACCGAGGCACCCTGCCGGGCGGGCGAAGCGTCGCCTGCGCGAACCTCCACGGGCGCAAGCGGCGCGGGGAGGGCGGCAGAAGGTGATGATTGCGCGAGCGCCATGGGTGCTGCAATGCCTGCGGCGAGCGCAGCGGTAGCGCCAAGCGTGGGGAGGATGCGGCGCACTGCGCGGGGTAGCGTGCGGGACAGTCGACGATTCATCAGGGCGGCTCCGTGATCCGCGCAACAAAGCCCCCGAAGCCGGCCACGCTCATCAACGAAGGGTGGCCTGAGAGGAGGTCGGCATGACCTCTTTCGGCAACGGACGCTTCCCTGCGCAAGGGTTAACTTGATCAGGTTCCAAGGGTTTTTCTCACCCGTCTGCGTGGCAGACCGTCCTGCGGGGACGTCCGGCGAGTCGGGCTGCGATCAACCCGGCTGGCAGGACGCCGTCCGCGGGCCGGATTTGTCCGGGACCCCTAGCGACCAGGAGGGATGTTAGCGCAGAAGCGCGAGACAATCCCGCATCCGCGCTGCGGGCGTTCCGGCAAGCGTGTGATGCGCAAGCTCCGCGCGCTGCAGCAGATCAACCAGGATGCCATGCACCGATCGGCGGCGCGCCGGGCCATCTCGCAGCCGCCCGTCTGCTCGCCACGCGATGTCTGGATCGAGGAGCACGATGCGCGCCGCGCGCCGCGCGTGCCGCAGTCCCAACTCGACCAGTGAGTCATCGTTGAAGTATTCGATGCTGTAGGCCGCGGTGAGGAGCGGTGCGCCATCGCTCAGCACCCAGCGGGTGCGCGCGGCGCGTGCCTGTCTGTGCGCAGCCCGCGTGAGGATGAGCTGGCCAGCGACGACCTGCCGCTGCTCATGGCGATTGGGGGTGCGGCCCTCGCGTTCGCACCACATTCGGAGGTACTCCTGCGCAAGCGGCGCTGCCAGATGGTTCGCGAGCGCCTCGCAGAGTGTGGTCTTGCCGCTGCATTCGGCACCCAGAACGAGTGCGAGCTGAGCCGTGGAGTGCGCGGGGCTCGGTTGCGGGATGGACGGATACGCGGTCATCCCTGGCTCGCGAGGCGCCGCCAGTGGCGCCAGCCCAGGACCGACAGCGCGAGAAGGAGCGCGTACAGGATTGCCGTGAGCCAGAGCGACTTGATTGCAAAAAGGGCCACGGCGATCGCATTGACGCCAACCCAGAGCGCCCAGGCCTCGCGATATCGTCGCGCGAGCAGCACCTGCGCAAAGACGCTCCCTGCGGCGAGGGCGGCATCCAGCCAGGCCACATCGGTGTCGGTGAAGCGCGACAGGACGAGCCCGGTGGCGAGCCATGCCGCGCTGAGCGCGATTAACAGGCGCGTGAGCGCGGTTGGCGACAGGCTGCGCACACTGAGCGGGTTTTGGCGAAGGGGTGCCTGGCCAGAGGGCGTCTCGCCAGGCGGGGTCTGGCCATCGGTCGCTTGCGACGGGCGCAGCCACGCCCGCCAGCCCCAGATCGATACCGCGATGAAAAAGAGCTGCAGCGCGGCATCGCCATAGAGTCTGTATTCGAAAAATAGCCAGCCGTAGAGCACGCTCGCAACAATGGTGGGCGGCCAGCCCCAGGGGCTCACACGCGCGGTGAGCACCACCCCGCCGAGCGCGAAAACAAACGCGACGAGTTCGAGCCAGCTGACGGAGGTGCCTGCGAAATGGAGAGCGGAATCGAGCATCGGACGGTGCCGAGCCCGATGGGCCCGGCTGCGTTGCAAGGGTCGGTTGCCGCGTGGCCGGCAGACCAGCCCTTACTATGCCACGCCCGATGGCCAGCGCCGGGCGAATCACCCGGCGCGCCTGCGCCGAACGCTCAGCTGGCCGAGGCCATCCCGTGCATGCCTGCCCGATGATGACCGCCGTGTTGCTGGCGCGATTCCACGCGTGCCTTCAGCTGTGCCTGCTGCTCGGGGGTGAGCTCCTTGAAGAGCGCGTTATGCGTGCGAGCGCGCAGCAATGCCAGATCGGTGCTGGCACGCGCTGCGCGCTGCGCGAGCTCCTGCAGCCGTGTCTCGTCGAGCTCACCCGCCAGGGCAACCTGCTGCAGGGCCTCGCGGGCTTTCTGCGCGTCGCGGGTCTGTGCCCGCATCTGGGGGGCTTGGGCATGCAGGATCGCAAACACCCGATCGCGTTGCGCCTCGCTCAGGTTCAGCCCGCGCAACAGCCCGGCTCCGGGCAGCATCAGCCCATCATGGCCATGCTGGCCGCCGCGAGCGTGATGCCCGGCGTGGCCTGCATGCGGGGCGTGGTGTGGCTGATCGGCGTGATGACGGCCGCTGTGCGGCGACCCGTGGGGCATGGATTGCCCGGTGGTTGATGGCGATTGCACGGGCGGTTGCTGTGCGTGCGAGGCCACGCTGGTGGTGAGGGCGAGCGCGATGGCGCAGGCGGCGGCAATACGGTGCGGTTTCATTGATGAGGTTCCTTGGGGATATGTGAAGCAAGACGGTGCGCTTCACGAACCTGATCGTAGCGAGATGGGTTAACCCGCGGGTGGCCGCTGATGTAAGCGACTGTAAAGTTTCGTGTCGGCATTCGGCGTTCTGACTGCTGCCGGTAAACTCTTGCGCGCTCGGCCCGTGCACTGACCCGAGGCGGGATGCACCCCGATCCGATTTGCAGGAGACGTCTTATGAAAGCAGCCTGGTACGACACGAAAGGCCCTGCGGCGCAGGTCTTGCGCCTGGGCGAGTTGCCTGACCCCTCACCCGCACCGGGTGAGGTGAGGGTGAGGGTCCATGTGTCAGCGGTCAATCCGTCGGACGCGAAGGCGCGTGGCGGTGCACGCGGCAATATTGCGATGCCGTTTCCGCGCATCGTGCCGCATCAGGATGGGGCGGGTGTGATCGATCGTGTGGGCGCAGGCGTCGACCCTGCCCGGATCGGTGAGCGGGTATGGGTGTATGAGGCAACCCTTGGCCGGGCATCGGGGACCGCCGCTCAGTTCAGCGTGGTGCCCGCGCACAAGGCGGTTCGCCTGCCGGACAACGTGAGCTTTGAGGTGGGGGCGTGTCTGGGCATTCCGGCGATGACCGCGCATCGATGCGTGTTCGCCGACGGTCCGGTTGCCGGCAAGGCGGTGCTGGTGCAGGGCGGCGCGGGCGCGGTGGGCTATTACGCCGTGCAGATGGCGCGCCTGGGAGGCGCCTCGCTTGTGCTTGCCACCGTGAGTCGCGAAGAGCAGGCTGCCCGCGCGCGCGAAGCCGGTGCGCACGCGGTCATCAACTATCGGACCGAGAATGTGGTGGAGCGGATCGCCGATCTGCTTGGCGCGGGGCGTGCGCTCGATCGTGTCGTGGACGTGGCAGCCGGCGTTAACCTTGCCGATAACGTGAAGATGCTGGGCCCGCGCGGTGTGATTGCGGCGTATGGGTCGGACGCCGAGCCCCTGCCGCCATTACCGTTCTTCGCAATGCTCGCTAAAGATCTCACGCTACGGACGGTGCTGGTCTATGTGATGTCTGACGAAGCGCACGCCGAGGCGGTGTGCTTCATCGATCACGCACTACGTGCAGGGCTACTGGTTCACCAGATTCAGCGGGTCTACACGCTCGAGCAGATCGTCGAGATTCATGAAGCTTGCGAGTCGATGAAAAACGTCGGCAAGCTTCTGGTCCGGATCGACTGACCGCCTAGCCGCGCTTCGCCGAACCGGCTGGGCTCTGAGGCAGGTTGGCCTCGGCCATTTCGGTGAGCTTGCGCCCGGCCTGGTTCACCTGGTCGTAGGCGCCTTGCGCGGCTGCCATCGATTGACGGATCAGCGTCACGACCCCCTCGGTACCGGCGGGCGCGTTGCGGGCAAGTGTCTCGACTGACTCGGCAAGCTGGCGGTTGCTCGCCGCGACCTGTTTGTCCAGCATCGAGGTGAAGTCCTGGTTCGCATCGCGGTAGATCGAATACACGGCCTTCGCATAGGCAGAAAACTGATCCTGCGGTGGCCGAGCGAGTGAGGTGACGAGATCGGCGAGCGCCTTGGTATCGCGGGCGGCGAGCAGCGCGTTGATCTGCTCGCTTGATTGCTCGAGCGAGGCGCGTGCGGTCTGCAGATTCAGTTGAGTGAGCTTCTGCCAGCCCTCTAGCGTTTTGGCGGCTGCCTGGCGTGAGGCTTCCAACGCCTCGGCCTGCATCTGCATGAGTTTTTCTGGCTGGGTGGTCATGGGGGTTACTCCGTGTGCAGGGGGTATTTAAATGGCTGACCGGAGGCAGCCCGAGAAGCGATGCCGTCAGTCGGCTGGAATTGATCACAAATGCGGCGATGCAGCATTTGTGAATTATGATTTTCGAAAAGGATTAATTCAAGGGCTCTTTCATTTTTATGTTGCGTCGCAACAAACCCGATGTTTGATTCGCGTGGCGACCCGGCCTCGCCACCGAGCGAGCGGGTCGCGCCGTGACGGGCGGTGAACGCGCGCCAGCGCGGTAGAGTGCCGGGCTTACGGGCGGCGACCGCACGCGAGATTGCGCCCGGCGCGACCGCCAGCACACCCGATGATCGACAGGAGAACTTGAACATGACCGGCACCGTGGCATTCCTGGGCCTGGGCGCGATGGGCGCACCCATGGCACGCAATCTCATGAAGGCAGGGTTCGCGCTTCGAGTGTGGAACCGCGGCGCTGGGCGTGCACGTGCTTTCGAGTCGCCTGGCGCCACTGTCTGTCACACAGTTGCCGAGGCGGTCCGCGGTGCCGAGTTCGTCGTATCGATGGTGGCCGACGATGCAGCCACCCGGTCAGTGATGCTTGATACGGATGGCGCGCTCGCAAATGCCGCGTCGGGTACCGTGGTGATCGACTCGAGCACCAACACCCCGGCGCTTGCCCGCAGCGCTGCGCAGGCCGCCTCGGCGTGGGGCGTTGCCTATCTCGACGCACCGGTGGCGGGAAGTGTGCCGCAGGCAACCTCGGGTGAACTGGTCTTCATGGTGGGCGGTGATGAAGCTGCGCTCGCCGCGGCTCAACCGCTCCTCGATGCAATGGGTAGACAGGTGATCCACATCGGCCCGAGCGGCCATGGCGCCACCATCAAGCTGATCAACAACATGTTGTCTGCGGTGATGAATACCGCGCTCGCCGAGGCGGTGATGGTTGCACGCGCGGCGGGCCTGGATCCCGAGCCGGTCACCCAGTTACTCAACGAGGGCCCGGCTGGCTCCCGGCTCACGCGCACCAAGCTGCCCAAGGTGTTTGAGCGCGACTTTGCCCCGCAGTTCCAGCTGGGTCTCATGGAAAAGGACATGCGCTATTTCATTGCACTGGCTCAGGACCTGGATCGCCCGGTGCCGCTCGCCTCGCTTGCCCGAAGCCAGCTCCAGGCCGCGCGCGTGGCGGGGTTTGGCGGGCTCGATGTGAGCGCGGTTTATTACCAGGTGACGGGCGAGCGTCCGGCTCGCGCCTGAACCGGGAGTAAAGAGCATGTTCCGTAGCTTCTTTCTTAGCCGCCGCTGGTTTGCCTGGTCGATTCTGGGTAGCGCGCTGATCCTCCTTGCCACCTGGTACAAGGTGATGCTTGATGTTCAGATCAATGAGTGGTTCGGTGGCTTCTACAACCTGATTCAGAAAGCGCTTGCCACGCCCGGCGCGGTCGCGCTCGACGAGTATTTTGGCTACCTCCTTACCTTCGGCCACGTGGCGGGCACCTTTGTGCTGATTGCCGTGGCGCTTGACTGGTTCATCAAGCACTACATCTTTCGCTGGCGTACGGCGATGAACGATTTCTACATCGCGAACTGGGCGCAGCTCCGAACCATAGAAGGTGCCTCGCAGCGCGTCCAGGAGGACACGATGCGTTTTGCGCGGATCATGGAGTCACTGGGCGTGAGCTTCATGCGAAGCCTGCTTACGCTGTTCGCGTTTCTGCCGATTCTTTGGGCCCTCTCGGCTCAAGTAAAGGAGCTGCCCTGGGTGGGTGAGGTCTCGCATGCGCTGGTCTATGTCGCCATCCTGTTTGCACTCGCCGGGACCGTGCTCATGGCGGTGGTCGGCGTAAGGCTGCCAGGGCTTGAATTTCACAACCAGCGGGTGGAAGCGGCCTATCGAAAGGAGCTTGTCCATGGCGAAGATGACCCAGCGCGTGCCTCAGCCACCACGGTGAACAGCCTCTTTGCCGATGTGAGAACCAATTATTTCCGGCTGTTCTTTCACTACCTGTATTTCGACGTGGCGAAGTGGTCTTACCTGCAATTCGGCGTGCTGGTTCCCTACCTCGCGTTGGGCCCAACGCTGGTGGCGGGTGCGCTCACCCTGGGTACCATGCAGCAGATCATTCGCGCGTTCGGCAAGGTGCAGGAGTCGTTTCAGTATCTGGTTACCAGCTGGTCGACCATCGTCGAGCTGATATCTGTATACAAACGTCTTCGTGCGTTTGAGTCGCAGATTCGGACCCGCACACGGGGCGCGCTTGCGTGAGCGCGCTCCTGCGGGTTAGGACTGTGACGGATATGCTTTTACAAAAGCGCGGATGATTTCGCGAACGATTTTGCGCTGAGGAACCGGAAGTTGC